>JBJENR010000188.1:0-1664 GCA_051880315.1 Acetatifactor sp. | reverse complement strand
CGAATGGTTAGGAAATCATCTTTGAAGAGACTTAATTATCGTGAGAAATACTCTCAATTACAAGGCTCCTTTTTTGTTGACGAACAAAAAAAGAATTGTTATTATATTTTATAGTTAGAAATAACTAACTTCTTTGTGAGTAAATCATGTGGACTCCTCACTGAGCGGTGCTGCTGAGACTGCTCTAACCGGAAGGATTAACTCCCCTTCCGGGAGGAATATCCCGAACAAAGAATTCTGTGGAAAAAGAAAGGAGCGATCGATACGTGAGTGATTTGAAGATTAAAAAAATAATTGGAAGAGAAATACTTGACTCCAGAGGAAACCCTACAGTAGAAGCAGAGGTAACACTTGAGGATGGTACCGTAGGAAGAGGAACGGCACCCAGTGGAGCATCCACGGGAGAATTTGAAGCACTGGAACTTCGAGATCAGGATGAAACAAGATATTTGGGAAAGGGTGTAACAAAAGCAGTAGAAAATATAAACACAGTCATCTACAATACGCTTATCGGAATGGATGCATCTGATATTTATTCGGTTGATCAAGCCATGATAAAAGCGGACGGCACAAAAGACAAATCAAACTTGGGAGCAAATGCCATTTTGGCAGTGTCAATTGCCACCTCCAAAGCGGCAGCTATTTCTCTGGGAGTTCCATTATATCGCTTTTTAGGAGGTATTTCGGGAAATCGACTGCCGGTTCCTATGATGAATATTTTAAATGGCGGCGCTCATGCAGCGAATACCGTGGATGTACAGGAGTTTATGATCATGCCGGTGGGAGCACCTAGTTTCAAAGAGGCACTAAGATGGTGTGCGGAGGTATTCCATTCACTGGCTGGACTTTTGAAAGAACAGGGGCTTGCCACATCTGTTGGTGATGAAGGTGGTTTTGCACCAAATCTTTCAAGCGATGAGGAAGCAATAGAGTATATTTTAAAGGCAATTGAAAGAGCGGGATATACGCCGGGAAAAGATTTTAAATTGGCCATGGATGCAGCTTCCAGTGAGTGGAAAGGAGAAAAAAGGGGAGAGTACATACTTCCGAAAACGGGAATACATTTCACTTCGGAATCTCTGATTGCTCATTGGAAAGCGTTGGTTGAGAAATATCCGATTATATCTATTGAAGACGCACTGGATGAGGAAGATTGGGAAGGCTGGCAGTTGCTAACCAAAGAACTGGGTGACAAAATTCAGCTTGTTGGAGATGATTTGTTCGTTACAAATACAGAACGACTTGCAAAGGGAATAAAGCTGGGCTGCGGTAATTCTATTTTAATAAAATTAAACCAGATCGGTTCTGTATCGGAGACACTGGAAGCCATTAAGATGGCACATAAAGCCGGTTATACTGCAATTGCGTCCCACAGATCCGGAGAGACAGAAGACACTACTATTGCAGATTTGGCGGTGGCACTTAACACTTGTCAGATAAAAACAGGTGCACCCAGTCGAAGTGAGAGAGTGGCAAAGTATAATCAGTTGCTTCGTATTGAGGAAGAACTTGGCGATAATGCCGTTTATCCGGGTGATAGCGCATTCAATGTTAAATAAGACAATAACCTATTTTTGATAAACCACATACAAGACATACAAGCGAAGAGGGATCCGATTCGGGTTCCTTTTTGCTTGTTATTAACTGCTTTTTGAGGGAATATT
>JBJENR010000187.1:0-29311 GCA_051880315.1 Acetatifactor sp. | reverse complement strand
ATATTTTGTGCCATGATAACCTCCTTCGCAGGAGAAGCGGTCACAAACATGACATTCCGGCATGTATCATACCTATCCATATGCTCGTCTCCTGCTTTTATAGAATTATTAGATTGAATGTAAAAGCAAGATACGATTCAGACTTAATTTTCATTGCGAAATGAAAAATAGAAGTGTCCTGTATGAAGTGATTTGCTTTTGTATCATAATAACATGTTGTCGTAAAATGCGCAAGTATAATTTTAATATATAAAATTATATGATATCATGAGCGCAAGTGAGTCAACGTGCTTGCATGATTGACGAGCGGCGAATTGGATCATGAGTCAAAGATTCATAATATATCAATAAAAAATGTCTTGACATTTTGGTCTATCCAAGATAGACTTTAGATACAGTCTATTAACAGTAGACCAAATGAATAAGGAGTGTGACCAAATTGAAAAAGATTGAATTGGGTGAAGTACAAACAAGATTTGCTGAGATTGTCTGGGAGAAAGAACCAATTAGTTCCGGTGAATTAGTTAAGATATGTGAAAATGAGCTGAACTGGAAAAAATCCACAACATACACGGTTTTGCACAAGCTGTGTGAAAAGGAAATTTTACAAAATAATAACGGTATTGTGACTTCTAAAATGTCACGGGAAGAGTATTTTCAGGCAAAAGGGAAGCAAATGGTTCATGAATATTTTGAGGGTTCGATACCTGCCTTCCTGGCTGCTTTTACACGTCAAAAAGCCCTGACGGCAAAAGATATTAATGAAATTCAAGAGTTGATTGACAAATACAGGGAGGATAACAATCTATGAGTCATGTTTTTCTGAAGGTTGTAGATTTAAGTCTGAATGCCAGTCTGCTTATATTTGCAGTGCTTCTGTTTCGACTTTTGATGAAGCGGATTCCGAGGAATTTTTTTGTCATCCTATGGGCACTGGTTATGCTAAGGTTTCTGTGTACATTACCTGTCTCGAGCCGTTTTCACACGCTTTACAATGAGACGATTCCCGAGGCCTTAAGTTCCTTGGAGGCATATTCGGCGGAAGCCATTGACAATATGATAGAGCAGACGAATCTGTCTCAGTACAGAGCATACACCGAGACAGGGATACCATTAACACAGGTAATCAGACCCGTCCTGAAGGAGCTTCTGGCATGTCTGTGGTTGGTGGGAACGGTGATTTTTCTGCTGAATACTTGCATCAAGACCATACGGTTGCGAATCAATGTCAAAGGAGCTGTCAACCTTCGGGATAATGTCTACATCTGTTCCGGGATAAGACAGTCCTTCGTGCTTGGAATCGTAAAGCCGAAAATATATATTCCTGCCACTCTTGGGGAGGAACGGACGGAGTTTGTTCTGGAGCATGAGAAGGAACATATCAGACACGGGGACCACATCTTTAAGCTCTTTTTTTACCTGATTCTTATGGTGCACTGGTTCAATCCTCTGTGCCATATCGCATATAAGCTCTTCAGCGAGGATCTGGAAATCGCGTGTGATGAAAGAACCATCAAGTCGAAAAATATGGAATATAGGGCGAACTATTTGCAGACACTGTTGGACTGCACTGCCTTTGAATCCAATCTGACCCTGGGACTGTTGTCCTTCAGCGATGGTGGTATCAAGGGACGGATTAAGAGGATTATGGCTTACAAGAGGCCCGGGATTGTTGAGCTTGCCATCTGGGTAATGGCGTGTCTGATTCCGGTCTTTTTCCTGATGACCAATGATTTCGTGTCCCTGGCGAAAGCAGAGGCGAGTAGTTCATATAGCGCGGATTACAAGGTGGTTACACCGGTTAAAACCGAGATTGTAAGCGTGCCTTCTCACTGGATTCCCGGTACCAATGTGCCTTGTGACAATACCGGCCGTATCCTGGTGGATGCGGAGCTTCTTTGCGAATTCACCGAAAATCATAGATATAGCTGTACGGTTACCAATCAGGTATGGAGCCACAAGATGTACTGTACTTCCTGCAAGGCGTATCTGGGTATAGGGCAGCCTTATTGTTGTACGGAGATACATACCTGCGGAAGCTACATTAAGGATTGCAGCCCATTAAGTAAGGTAAGGAATTTGGAGGAATTAGATGAGTATTATGAAAATGAAATATACAAGTAGGTTAATACTGTCTTTATTTTTGATTTGCCCCCTGCTGTGCGGCTGCGGCAGCATGAAGAATCCCGATGAAACGCAGGACACAGACCAGGGGGAGGTTATTGTTACGACTGCAGATCCCAATGATAAGAGAGAGGTTGTTACTCTTGGAATGATTGACGCAATACCCCTGGTGATGAAGGAGGTAAATGCTTTTAACGAGACAAATGAGAAATACCGGATTGAGGTAATCACCCATCCCTCCATGGAGTATGAGGACTATCATACCAATCGTGCCATGAAGGTAATGACCGGGCGGGGCGAGGACCTGTTGTATTTAGGTGGTGATAACCGTATTAAAGACTATATTGAAAAGGGAGCGCTGGTGGATCTGCTTCCCTTTATTCAGCGGGATTTGGAGGAAGAGGATTATTTTCAGGAGGTGTTGTATGCCTATAGTAAGGGGGACGGAGTCTATGCGGTCAGCCCCTACTTTACAATGCAGCCCCTCTGGGGACGGAAGGAAGAGCTGGGGAATGGAGAGATAAGCTTTGAGGATCTGGCGGGCATTATGGAGAAATCCCAAGCTGTATCCCTGATGGGCAGAGATTCCATGTATACTCTGTGGTATCTGTACAGCTATTTCGGAATGGAGCTGACGGACAGACAGCAGCTGAAGGAAGGAATTTTACTTGCTGAGAAATACAGGTACAGACCGGAACTGTCTGACACGGATAATAGTAAGGCTTATTTTGGAAAGGACTTTCTGGTGCTGGAATGTTGTACGGATGACCCGGATACGATTTTGAGTCAGGAAGAAGCTTACGGAGTCCTTGGAGAGACCATGCAGGTTGTTACGGGAGTACCCATGAAATGTGCTCCCTACGGTATTAGCGGAGCCTCCGAGAAGAAGGAGGGAGCATGGGAGTTTATCCGTTTCCTTCTGAGTGAGGAACGACAGGCGGAACGGATGAATCGAAATTCCTATGGTTTTCCTATATCGAAAAAGGCCTTTGACGAGAGAACGGAAGCAGCATTTGGGCGGATACAAAATGACCCCGTCTATGAGGTGCTGAGGACTCCTCTGAACAAGGAACGGTACATGGAAATCATGGAGACCTGGCTTCATGGGAGCAAGCCCCTGGAGATGGGCATTGACTACGATGCATGGAAGATAGTCAGCGAAGAGGTGGAGGCGTATTACAGCGGTCAGAAGCCCCTGGATACGGTGCTGGATGTCATAGAGAACCGGTTGTGGATGTATCTGAGTGAGTAGGTTGTGGGGAAATGAGGAGAATACCAATGTACCTGACCGGATGTAAATGGTATGGAGTGCTGGGAGTATTGTTTTTGCTTTGCCCCTTACGCGATGCCTGTGGAAGAAATGCAAAAGAGGCTGCAGAAAACAGCGGAGAGATGACTTTTTCCATGCAATTCAGGGATGCCCCGAATCCGGAGAGTCGCTGGCGCAAAGTTTTCTGGTGCCGGGGATGATGTTTTTTTCCGGGAGGTAACACTCCGCATTCTGGACAGCAGGGTGCAGCTGTATCTTGATGAGAGAAAGTGATATAAAAATAACATAGAAATATAAATTACCAATTGTATGTTTAGTGTGCAAGTGTTATACTAAAGATGCCAGAAGAGGAATCTTCTCCATATTTATATGGACACGCGATATAAGGAGCATATCGCCGCTAGATTGGAAACGTTTAACTATGCACACACTTTATGACATAGTTGATTTCGCATGAAAGTGAAAGGCTTTCAATTGGGTGGCACGCACCTAAATAAACCAGTATATATTTGTAAATGTAAGGGTCTTGCGTGAGCAAGACTCTTTTACATAGGAAAAATAATGGTAGTTCAGCAACACCGGGATATTAAGAGCAGTACGATACAGCTTTTCCAATCACACTTTGGACATCACCGCTTTGACATTCTAAAGTGTAACTTGGCGACGGAGCCATAACCAATTCAGACTATTTTGAGGCTGTGAATCATTTGTCCCCGGCATCGGGACAAAAGGAACGTCCCTACACATCATTTGGGCTGGATTTGCCGGAGGCGAAGTCCATGGCGTTCTGTAGCGTGGTTTCCGCGATGGCGCTCAAAGCTTCTCTTGTAAAGAAGCCCTGGTGAGAGGTAATCATCACGTTAGGGAAGGACAGCAGTCTTGCGGTGGTGGAGTGCTCCAGAATCTCGTCGGAGCGGTCCTCGAAGACATTGTTGGTCTCCTCCTCGTACACATCCAGTCCCACACCTGCAAACTTGTGCATTCGGATTCCTTCAATCAGGTCGGCTGTTTTCACCAGTGCCCCTCTGGAGGTGTTTACCAGGATGACGCCGTCCTTCATCCGGCGGATGGTGTCAATATTAATCATGTGATAAGTGGAATCCATCAGGGGACAGTGCAGAGAAATGACATCGCTGTCAGATAACAATTTGTCCAGAGAAACATATTCCACAAAATCCTTCAGGGAAGGGTTCTCATATACATCGTAGGCGATGACCTTCATACCGAAGCCCCGGCAGATACGGCACATGGCTGCGCCGATTTTTCCTGTGCCGATGATACCGGCTGTCTTTTGGTAGAAATTGAAGCCCATCAGGCCGCTGAGGCTGAAATCATTCTCACGAACCTTATTATATGCCTTATACAGTCTGCGGTTTGCAGCCAGGGCAAGAGCCATGGCGTGTTCGGCCACGGCTTCCGGAGAATAGCCGGGTACGCGCATGATGCGTATGCCGTATTTCTTTGCGGTTTCCAGGTCTACATTATTGAAGCCTGCGCAGCGCATGAGAACCAGACGAACTCCCTTTGCATGGAGAATTTCCAGGGTTTTCGTTCCCACATCGGAGCTGACGAAGGCGCACACGGCATCGAAACCTTCTGCCATGGCGGCAGTTCTGGGATCCAAATCGGATTTTGTGAATTCCAGGGTGATGCCGGGGAAGGACTGCAAGATGTCCTGAAAGGATGCTTTATCATAGGATTTTGTGTCATAAAATAAAATTTTCATTCATAGATTCTCCTTTTTCTGAAATAATATTTTTGTTGACGGTTTCTTTGTGGGGACGGAATTTTGTTTTTAATATCTCCCCAAATTCACAAATAATACAGGATAAACCCATCAAAAACATTTTATATCAAGCCGGGAAATTATTCTACACATAATGTTACATTTTAGAGTATTTCCGTAAGAAAATCCTAAGATTTTGAAGTATTGACAAAGGGAAATAATAGCTGTACCATAAAAACTGCGTAAAAATCGTTATGTAATAAAAATGTAACAAATTTGTAATGCAGAATGCGATATGTTTGAGGTTACCCATGGAAAAGACACAAAAAAAATCAGAAAAGAGTAAATTTACCGAGGAAAGGCTGCTACGCTCAGCAATCCCGTTTGTTGCGCTGTATTTTATGTTTTTTATCTATCTTCCCAGCGACAGCTTTATCAATAACTCCATAGATTTTCATTTTGCATATCAGTATTTTATCGGCTACGGAATCCTGTTTTTCGTAGTTGCTACCTTGATTTCCGTGTTGCTTGTGATGCTGTTGCCAGGGGCGGTGCACAGGATTTTTATGGCGCTGGTAACGGGATTGGATATCTGCGTCTATATTCAGTATGTCTTTTTAAATCAGAATCTGATTCTGCTGGACGGTGAGACGGTTGCCTGGGAAAAGCACAGGGTATTTTCCGCAGTCACACTGATCGTCTGGATTGTGTTGCTGGTTTTGTTCCTTGTTATGGAACTGAGGTTCAGTAAGTTCTATGAAAAGATAAGGCTTAAGCTTCCCTTCCTTCTCTTTGCAGTACAGTTCGTTTCTCTTATTATTATGATTATTCTGGCTGGAACAGAGATATTTAAGGTGAAGGCCGACTTTATGAGCGGCCGCGAGCAGTTTGTCGTATCCTCAAAGAAAAATGTCGTGGTGTTTATGCTGGATGCGGTGGACAACATTTATTTTGAGAAAATACTGGCGGAGAATCCCGAAGCCTTTCAGGGCTATGAGGATTTTACCCTTTACAAAAATACCTGCAGCGTTTTTGACTCGACGCCTACCTCCACAACACAGATGTTTACCGGAATGGAATTCTGCGTGGAGCTTCCGGGCACGGAGTGGTATGAGCAGGCCTGGAGCAGCGACAGGGCAAATGCATTCTTTGACAGATTTCATAAGGCAGGCTATACTATAAACGGCTATTCCATTGAGACGGATTCCCAGAGCCATTATCTGGGAAAATTTGATAACTGCCAGGAGTATACGGACATGGCAGATATGGATATTGATGCGCTGGCGATGTCTTTTGAGTTCAACAAGCTTGCTTTGTACAGAGCGCTGCCTTTTGTCTTCAAGAAATATGTGGAAATGGAGAATGTTAATTTCAATGCCCATTTCAGCTTGAAGAACAAGGTCTGCTATGATAATCAGGATTTTGCGGAGCAGTTGTCGCTCTCGCTGAGCGATAGCGACAAAAACTATCTGATTGTGCAGCATCTGAACGGAACGCATTATCCCTGCTCGGACCAGATAGGAGAGACGGAGTATCTGCTGGAGGTTCTCAGGGACTATATGGACCAGATGAAGGAGCTGGGTGTCTATGAAAATGCATCCATCATTATCACCTCGGACCATGGTGAGCACAATGACGCGCATCCGGAATTTGGCGCAACCCCCATTCTGATGATTAAGAAGAGCAATGTATCTTCCGACGAGATGACCATATCTGACGCACCTGTTTACCATAAGGATTTCCAGGCTACCATGCTGGATTGCGCGGGCTTGTATAATAAGGCTACAGACGAGAAGCTCTTTGGCCGTTCTGTATTTGACATTGCAGAGGATGAGCAGAGAGAACGCACCTGGTATGACAGAGGGAAGGATTCGGACTTCGAGAAGGTTCAGAGCCTCTCTTCCACCTCCTGGGCATGGTCCGGCTGCAATGTATATTACAGCTATACCTACACCGGGGATGCAAATGACCTGCGAAAAATGGTTGCCGCACGCAATATTACCAAAATTTATCAGATGACCGACAATAAAGGTTAGAAAGGCTGTGTATTATGATGAGTATTTTTGAGGATGTTACAAGAGTTTACCTGTATATCGATCCTGCCACAACCAGCTATATTATCCAGATTATAGCGGGTGTGGTCATTGCCTGCGGTGCGGGCATCGGTGTGTTCTGGAACAAGATAACCCGCTATTTCCGTAAGAAAAAGGCGGATAAGCTCAATCCCATCGAGCAGACGGGTGTAAATACCAGGTCGGAATTCGGTGAGAAGGAGGTTGTTACGGCGGATGACCTGCTGGGCGATGATAAGTAAGAGACAGAGGATGGTGAGGGTGTAAAAAAGCCATGAGTGCAGTAATCGAATTTCTGAGCAGAAGCTTAAGCTTTATTCTTAAGGCATGTTATCAGGTGACCGGTAATTATGGAATCAGTATTATTATTTTTACACTATTTACCAAGGTGATTCTTTTCCCGGTGAATATATTTATTCAGAAGAATTCCATCAAAATGGTTCAGATGCAGCCCCAGCTCGATGCTTTGAAAATCAAGTATATCGATAACAAGGATAAATTGATTGATGAACAGCAGGCCCTGTACAAGAAGAATCATTATCATTCTTCCGTGAGTATCATTCCCTTGATTTGTCAACTTGCACTGGTAATGGGACTGCTTGATGTCATCTATAAGCCCCTGACCTATTTGTTGAAGGTGGGTGCCGCAGATATCGCTTTGCTGAGTGAGTGGGCAAAGGGTCTTCTGGGGGTAGGAGATTTGGGCAAAACAGCGCAAATCCAAGTGATTCGTCAGGTGCAGAGCGGGCAGATTCTGCCTGCAGGGCTTACCGAGGGCGTGGCCGGAGTAATCAATTCCTTTGACATGCGGTTTCTGGGGCTTGACCTTGGGGTGACACCGTCACTGGAAAGTGGAGTTGCATATCTTGCCATACCGCTGTTTGCCGCACTGAGTGCGCTTTTGATGTGCGTGGTGCAGAACCGGATCAACATTCTACAGGTGACGGCAGCCAAATGGAACAGGTACGGAATGACTGTCTTCATGATGGCATTTTCCGCTTATTTTTCCTTCCTGGTGCCGGCAGGCGTGGGGCTTTATTGGATTTTTGGCAATCTCCTTGCAATCCCCAGTATTCTGGTGCTCAATGCCGTGATTCCTCCCAGAAAATATATCGATATTGAACATTTGAAGAGAATACAGGAGCAAAAGAGGATTCAGGAAGAGAAGTATCATAAGTATCATCAGAAGGAAAAAGAAGATTATAAGAAGTTTTTCCGGGTGAAGGATATGCAGCTGATGTTTTATTCGGAGTCCGCCGGTTTCTATAAGTATTTTGCCGGAATGATTGACTATATCTGTGAGAATTCGGATATTCAGATACATTATGTCACCAGCGATCCGGAGGATAAAATATTATCGGACAAGCGGGAACAGCTTCACTCCTACTATGTGTCCAGGGACAAATACCTGATTCCGTTGTTTATGAAGCTGGATTGTGACATATGTGTCATGACTGTGCCGGATTTGGAAAAATATCACATCAAACGCTCCAGGGTCAGAAATGATATTGAATATATCTATGTTTCCCATGGGATGGGAAGTAATAATCTGACTCTGAGAAAGGGTGCGCTGGACTGGTATGACACCATTTACTGTGTGGGACCTCATGCTGTCAGCGAAATCAGAGAGACCGAGGAGCTGTACCATTTAAAAAAGAAAAGGGTTGTGGAAGTGGGGTATACCCTTCTGGATGACATGCTGGAGGAATATCAGAACAGCGACCATAAGCCCGCGGCTTCCCCCAAAATTATGATAGCTCCTTCGTGGCAGCCGGAAAATATTATCGATTTGTGTGTGGAAGAGCTTTTGGATGCGCTTGCAGGTTCGGGCTACCAGGTGGTGCTCAGGCCCCATCCCCAGCAGGTGCGCTATCAGCCGGAGCTTTTCAGTGAACTGAAGGAAAAGTACAGGGAGAACAAAAACATTGAGATTCAGACAGATTTTTCCCTGAATTCACCGGTTATGGAGGCAGATTTGTTGATTACAGACTGGTCCGGTATCTGTTGGGAGTATGCATTTACTACGAAGCGGCCTGTGCTCTTTATCAATACGCCCATGAAGGTCATGAACGCGGACTATGATAAGATTCAGACAGTTCCCATGAATATAGCGCTGAGAAACGTCATCGGAAGAAACATTGAGATTTCGGAGTTGGGCTCCATATGCGAGATTGTGAAGGAAATGCTTGACAATGGCGCCGCATATGAGAAGACTATCACGGAAACACTGGAAAAGAGCATTTATAATATCGGAAAGAGCAAGATTGTCAGCGGAAGATATATTATCAGGTCTTTGCAGGGCAGATAACTCTGACCTAAAGAACAGGATGGAGTCGGTTTATGAAGATAACCATTGTGGGCGGCGGAAATGTGGGAACGCAGTTTGCGGTTCATTGTTCGGCAAAGGGGCACTGTGTTACCATGTACTGCTCAAAGCCGGAAAGATTTCAAAAGGATATTGAGATTGTGGACGAGGATGGTCAGAGTGTACTGCAGGGTACCCTGGACAAGGTCACCAATGATGAGAAAACAGCGTTCCATGAGGCGGAGCTTATTTTCATAACTCTCCCGGCATTCTGCATGCAGGAGATTGCGGAGAGGATAGAGCCCTATGTGGAAAAGGGGACCGTGATTTGTCTGGTACCCGGCACAGGCGGGGGAGAATGCTGCTTTCAGGGATGCATCGCCAAGGGCTGTGTCCTGACCGGATTACAGAGAGTGCCCTCTGTTGCCAGACTGGTGCAGTACGGCAGGAAGGTTCGGGCTACCGGATACAGGGAGGAGCTGAAGCTTGGTGCATTGCCGGCTTCGGCAGGAGAACGTTGCGCTGCCATGATTTCAGAAATATTTGATATGCCCTGCAAGGGGTTGGCAAATTATCTGAATGTAACATTGACACCGTCAAATCCGATTTTGCACACCTCACGCCTCTATAGCTTGTTTCGGGATTATACCCCTGACAGGATTTACCCTTCCGTTCCCCTGTTTTATCAGGAGTGGAGCATGGAGTCATCGGAGGAGCTTTTGGCTTGTGATGATGAGCTGCAGATGATGTGCAGAGAAATGAAGGAATTTAACCTCTCGGAGGTACGCTCCCTGAGGGAGCATTATGAAAGTCCCGATGCGGAGATGCTTACCCGGAAAATACAGAGTATCAAGGGATTTCAGGGGCTGCCCACGCCTACGGTAAGGGCAGCCGGAGGCTTTCAGCCGGACCTTCAGTCGAGGTATTTTACGGCAGATTTCCCTTATGGACTGGCGATTCTGGTAAATATAGCCGAGCTTATCTGCGTTGATGTACCTCATATGAGGAAGATTCTGAACTGGTATTATGACATATCCGGTGACAAAAACAGGTTCTGCTATGCCGATTATGGCATTGACAGCTACGAGAAACTTGTACAGTTTTATGCCTGCCGGAGGGCGGAGTGAGAACAAAAATTCCGGCAACGTGGCGATATTATTCGACATAAAGAAGACATCCCCGATCTTTTGAACCGGGAATGTCTTTTTGTTTGCCTAATATTATGATTAATTTAGGTTAAGGCCTTTTTGAGCAAATCAGCCCATGGTGATTACTACATCGTATTCCTTCTTGCCCTTCTCGTAGGGAATGATGTGACCTTCTACAGCCTTGCCGTCTACGGTCATGGAAACAACGCCCTTCTGAACATTGTTGGGGTTCTTCACCTGGATTTTGTAAACACCCTCGCGGAAGGCTCTTGTCAGCTTGAAGTCGCCGAAGCCTTCAGGAACGCAGGGGTCGATGGAAAGTCCCTTGTGGGTAGGATATACACCCAGGATGTACTGGGAAATGTTCACAAAGGTCCATGCAGCGGTACCGGTGAGCCAGCTGTTCTTGGCTTCTCCGTGGTACTTGGCATCCCGGCCTGCTACCATCTGAGAGTATACATAAGGCTCGGTGCGATGGATTTCGCTGATGTCCTCGATGTAGGCAGGGCAGGTTTTCTTATAGATTTCGAAGGCTCTGTCACCTCTTCCGATAACGGTTTCTGCAATGGAAACCCAGGGGTTGTTGTGGCAGAAGATACCGGCATTCTCCTTGTATCCGGGGGGATAAGAGGAAACTTCGCCAAGCTCTAAGTGGTACTCGGTGTATGCAGGCTGCAGAATCATGACACCATACTTGGTATCCAGACGTTCCTTTACGGAATTCAGTGCTTTCTCTGCAAGACCTTCCTTGACACCTACACCGGCCAGTACGCAGAAGCCCTGAGGCTCGATGTAAATCTGACCTTCCTTGCACTCCTTGGAACCGACTTTATGGCTGTATGCGTCATAAGCGCGGAGGAACCATTCGCCGTCCCAGCCGTCAGCCAGAATAGCGTCATACATAATCTCAACTTCCTTGCGGGCTCTTGCAGCTTCTTCCGTATCTCCCATCAGCTCACACAGCTGAGCATATTCCTCGCCGTATTTTACGAACATACCTGCGATAAATACGGATTCGGCCACGGGTCCCTCGCTGGGGCCGAAGGTCTGGAAGGATTCTCCGGGATGAGCGGAGAAGCAGTTCAGGTTCAGACAGTCATTCCAGTCTGCGCGCCCGATGAGAGGCAGGTTGTGAGGTCCCTTGTGGTTTACGGTGTAATCAAAGGAACGCTTCAGGTGGTTCATCAGAGGTGTTGCCACGCTCATGTCGTTGTCAAAGGGAACCATCTCGGTAAGGATAGAGGTATCACCGGTCTCGCGAACGTAAGCGGAGGTACCTGCAATCAGCCACAGAGGGTCATCGTTGAAGCCACTGCCGATATCGGAATTTCCCTTCTTGGTAAGGGGCTGATACTGATGATATGCGCTGCCGTCCTGGAACTGGGTGGAGGCAATATCAATAATACGCTCTCTTGCACGGTCGGGAATCAGGTGCACGAAGCCCAGCAAATCCTGACAGGAATCGCGGAAGCCCATGCCACGGCCGATACCGGACTCATAATAGGAAGCGGAACGGGACATGTTGAAGGTTACCATACACTGATACTGATTCCAGGTGTTTACCATGCGGTTAACCTTGTCATCGGCGGATTCCACGGTATATTTGGAAAGCAGCTGCTTCCAGTACTCGCGAAGCTCTGCAAAGGCCTTGTCCACGTCTGCCTCAGTCTCGTATCTCTTGAGCATCTCCCAGGCTTTTTTCTTATTGATAATGCCGTAGGATTCCCATTTGTCATCCTCGGCATTATCGATGTAGCCGAGAACAAATATGTAGGTTTTGCTCTCGCCGGGAGCCAGAGTAACATTCAACTGATGGGAAGCGATGGGAGACCAGCCGCTTGCCATGGAGTTGGTGCAGGCACCATTTTCTACAGCCTCAGGCTTATCGGCACCTCTGTATGCGCCCAGGAACTCGTCGCGGATTGTGTCAAAGCCGGCTATGGGTGCATTTACGGAGTAAATAGCATAGTGATTACGGCGCTCTCTGTATTCGGTCTTGTGGAAGATGGTGGAATCCACTACTTCTACCTCGCCGGTACTTAAGTTTCTCTGGAAATTTTTCATGTCGTCATCGGCATTCCAGAGACACCATTCAACATAGGAAAAGACGGAAAGATTTTTCGCAGAGCCGGAATCGTTGGTAACGGTCAGCTTCTGGATTTCACAGTTGTCATTCATGGGAACAAAGGAAAGCAGGGAAGCCTTCACACCATTCTTTACACCGGTGAAACGGCTGTAACCGATACCGTGGCGGCACTCGTAGCTGTCCAGCTCCGTCTTGGTGGGCTGCCAACCGGGATTCCAGATGGTATCGCCGTCCTTAATATAGAAGTATTTGCCGTTTACATCCCCGGGAACGCTGTTGTAGCGATAACGGGTCATGCGGAGCAGCTTTGCATCCTTATAAAAGGTATAGCCGCCGCAGGTGTTGGAAATCAGGCTGAAGAACTCATTGCATCCCAGATAATTTATCCAGGGCAGGGGAGTCTTGGGGGTGGTGATTACATATTCCTGGTTGGAATCGTCAAAAAAACCAAATTTCATTTTGAGCCTCCTCATATTTGTTTAGTGAATAATTGATTAACCTGTGGTGTGTGTCCTACAGGTTTTCGCCTGCAGAAACAGTTCGAAAACGATTAAGTTAATTTAATTATCAGTAAAATTGTATATAAATCTTCGGCAAATTGCAATAGGAAGATGAAAAATATATAAAAAAACAGCCGATATTAATTATTTTTACATGATTTTAGCGAATGTAAAATATGTGCTTG
The DNA here is from genome assembly GCA_051880315.1 of Acetatifactor sp. Taxonomy (GTDB): domain Bacteria; phylum Bacillota; class Clostridia; order Lachnospirales; family Lachnospiraceae; genus Acetatifactor. Next base: position 15,895 of record JBJENR010000187.1, on the reverse strand, counting down.
TACAAAAAGTACAAAAGAATTAAATAAATGCTTGCAAAAATGACAAAAGTGTTGTATAGTATAACTACGAAAACGATTAAGTAACGATTGCGGAGAAGAAACCATGGCATCTCTGAAAGACATTTCAAAGGCATGCGGAGTGTCTGTGGCTACGGTGAGCAAGGCGTTGAACAACCAGACCGACATTGGCGAGGAGACAAGGATCTACATAAAAAAGGTCGCTAAGGAGATGGGGTACTCTCCGAATTTGTCTGCGAGAGCACTGAAGACCAACAGGACTCACGGCATCGGAGTGCTGTTTGAGGATGAAGCCCGAAGCGGTCTTACCCATGACTATTTCGCAGCAATGTTGGACAGCTTCAAACGCACTGCAGAGAAGAGAGGCTATGACATTACCTTTATCAACAGCTGCAGGGACAGAGAAGACAGAATGACTTATCTGGAACACAGCAGGTATCGGGGCTTTGACGGCGTGATGCTGGCGTGCGTTGACTTTACGGACCCGGAGGTCGTGGAGCTTGTTCAAAGCGATATTCCCGTGGTTACCATAGACCACGTATTTTACGGACGGATGGCCGTTGAGTCCGACAATGTAAAAGGCATCAGTGATTTGCTGGAATTTATTTACAACAAAGGACACCGAAAGATAGCATATATACACGGTGCGGATTCTGCTGTTACAAGAAACCGCCTGTCCAGCTTCTACCGAACGGCAGAAAGACTGAGACTGGAGATTCCGGATGAATATATGAAAACGGCAGCATACAGGGATGCGGAATCCACTTATGCGGCCACTGTGGAGCTGCTGGATCTGCCCAATCGTCCCACATGTATTATATTTCCGGATGATTTTGCAGCTTTTGGGGGCATCAGCGCTATCCGAAAGAGAAAACTAAGGATTCCCGAAGATATTTCGGTGGCCGGTTATGACGGTATACATACTGCCAGAAATCTCGAGCCGCAATTGACGACGGTGAAACAGGATACGGAACAGATGGGCTTTGTGGCCGCCAGACAGCTGATTGGCCTGATTGAACGCCCCAAGACTACGCTGGTACAGCAGATTGTGATTCCGGGCACTGTAATGGAAGGCGGTTCTGTGGCAGACTTGAAAGTCTGAGGGCCCGGAAATTGGCAGGAATCAAAGAAGGGAGAACATAAAATGAAGGATTTTTTGAGAAATACATGGAAGCACAGGGCTCATGTGATTATGGCACTGCCTGCATTCCTGATTTTGTTTTTTATCATGTATGTACCCTTGTACGGTCTGACAATGGCGTTCAGGGAATACGACCTTATGGAAGGTCTGATGGGAAGTCCCTGGGTAGGATTTAAAAACTTTGACTTTTTGTGGAAGACCGGTCCTACTTTCTTGAGGATGACAAAGAATACCCTGATGTATTACGTCATCTTTACGGCTGTGGGAACCTTCCTCAACGTAACCCTTGCAGTTGCCCTTGACCAGTTTGTATTCAAAAAGCTGGGTAAGACGATGCAAACCATGATGATTATCCCTATTTTCATCTCTTATGCAGCGGTGCAGTTTATTGTATCTGCATTTTTGCAGTCGAATGGTATTATTAACAGCGTGTTCGGTACCAGCTATGCTTTTTACAGCAAGAGCATGGTGGGCGCCTGGCCGCTGATTCTGACCATCGTCAAGATGTGGAACAGCGTGGGCTACGGCTCCGTGCTGTACATGTCAGTGCTTGCCGGAGTGGACACCTCTCTCTATGAGGCGGCGGAAATTGACGGCGCAAACAGATGGCAGAGAATCTGGCACATTACCCTGCCTGCCCTGATTCCTATGATTACGGTAATGCTCCTCCTTTCCGTGGGCAGTGTCATGAAGTCTGATACAGGTCTGTTCTATCAGGTCACCAAAAACCTCGGTGAGCTGTACGATACCACACAGGTTGTGGACTCCTATGTACTGGATGCCATCAAGAAGACAACCAATATGGGCTATACCGGTGTTGCCAGCCTGTTCCAGTCGGTAGTTGGACTGATACTTATGCTGGTGGCCAATGGCACAGTCCGCAAGATTGCACCGGATGACGCGCTGTTCTAAGGGAGGAAAAAAGATATGAGTAAGGATTTGGAAAAAAAGTCCAAGAAAAAAGAAAATAGTGCAGACCTGGCTCCGTCCAGGTCTGATAAAAAGGGAATAGGCCAGTATGTACTTGGCTTCTGCCTCCTGCTGTACACTCTGTTCTGCGCACTGCCGGTACTTTTGGTGTTTATCGTGGCCTTTACGGATGAGAAAGCCATTGCCCGGAACGGTATCAGCTATTTCCCTGAAGCATGGTCTCTTGAGGGCATGAATGCAGTGCTGAAGTACGGAAGCCGGCTGGTGACCTCCTATGGTATTACAATTCTGGTTACGGTATCGGGAACTCTGCTGGGACTGTTGATTATGAGTATGTTCGCCTACGCAATCAGCCGCCCGGATTTCAGATTGTCAAAGTTCCTTTCGATTTATCTGCTGATTCCCATGCTGTTTAACGGCGGTATGCTTTCGGGATACCTGATTTTCTGTGGTGTATACCACATGAAGGACAGTCTCTGGCTTTTGATTCTGCCCCTATGCGTAAGTACCATGAATGTCATCATTCTGAGGACCTATATTGTGAACAGTATTCCTGCGGAGCTGATGGAGGCAGCAAAGATTGACGGTGCCGGAGAGTACAGAACCTTTTTCCAGATTACCCTGCCTCTGCTGAAGCCCTCACTGGCAGCTGTTGGATTTATGATGGCTACCGCCTACTGGAATGACTGGCAGAATGCCATGATGTACATTGATACTCCGTCCAAGCAGCCCCTCCAGATGCTGCTGGTAAACATCCAGAAGAACCTGGACTTCCTGCTGAACAGTACAAATGTACCTGCTGAGGCTATGCAGGCCATGGGCGGAAGTATTCCCCAGCAGTCTGCAACCATGGCGACGGTTGTAGTCGTAATTGCACCTATCATGGTGATATATCCCTTTTTCCAGAAATATTTCATTAAGGGCTTGACAGTGGGTTCTGTTAAGGGGTAAATATAGTGTAGGATATTCGGGCCTGGAGCAATAACGCTCCGGCCTTGGAATATAAAATTTTTAAGGGAGGTTTTGAATTATGAAATTCAAAAAGCTTATTGCTGCACTGCTTACAACAGCTATGGCAGCAACCATGCTTGCCGGATGTGGAAAGAAGGACGACGGCGTAGCAGAAGACGGCACAGTAACCATTAACTTAACCAGAGCATGCTTCGACCTTGCTGAGCCTAACGCTGATCAGGTAAAGAAGGTTGAGGATGCAATCAACAATTATCTGACAGAGAAGGGTGTGAAGATTCATGTGAATCTGACCGAGTATCCCTCCGGTACTTACACCGAGAAGGCAAACGCAGCTCTTCTGAACAAGGAGATTAACCTGCTGTGGACGGCTTCCTGGGAGCAGACCATCGGTACCAACGAGCTGGCTGCAAACGATCTGGCATATGATCTGACAGATCTTCTTCCCGGCACTGCTCTCTATGAGTCCATGGACGCAGGTCAGTGGGAGGCTTCCAAGTACAACGGAAAGAACTACTTCGTTCCCGTTTACAAGGACAACGTAGAAGGCTACGACATCATGGCTCGTAAGGAGCTGGTTGACAAGTACAACTGGGATCTTTCCAAGGTTAAGACTCTGGCTGACATTGAGCCCATGCTGGCTGACTGTAAGGCAGAAGGACTTAAGTATCCTTACCTGACCCAGAAGACCGCTATGTTCTACAGATACTACATCAACGACTTCGACTTCTTTGCAGGTAATTCCTGGATTGCGGTTGACAGAAGCACCAACTCTGTTGTAAATCCCGTTGCATCTGCTCAGTACAAGGAATTCTGTACTCTGATGGCTAAGTGGCATGAGGCCGGATACCTTTCTTCCGATGATGCTGAAAAGGCTACCACAGATACCACAACCCAGACACAGGATTGGGGATTCTCCTGGTGGACAGATGTCCCTGTAAATGCTGAGGCTAACAGCCGTTATAAGCAGGATGTAGAGATGGCTATGGTTACCAAGAGATGGGCACATTCCACTTCCGCACTTGGCTCCTGCTACGCAGTAACCAAGAACAGCAGCGAAGCACAGGCTAAGGCTTGTGTAGAGTTCCTTGGTCTCCTTTACACCGACAGCAAGCTTGCTGATCTCTATACCTTCGGTATTGAGGGCGAGAACTTCGAATATGTAGACGGCAAGGTAAAGTGTGCTGAAGAGACCAATTACAAACACTCTATGTGGGAGTCCGCTTCCGCAACTGTTGTTACCCCTCTTACTGTTGAGCCTGACAACAAGGCTGACCTTTACAAGACCTTCAACGGCAGTGCTGAGACCTCTTGTGCAGCTGGTTTCCGTTTCGACAAGAAGCCTGTAGAGGCTGAGTTCCTTGCTTGCGACAACGTGTTCCAGGAGTATGGCTTCGGTCTTGAGAACGGTAACGTTGCAGTTGCTGATGTTGAGAAGACCATCGCTGATTACCAGGCAGCTCTGGATGCAGCTGGTTACCAGAAGGTTCTGGCTGAGTTCCAGAAGCAGTATGACGAGTGGAAGAATAAGTAATTTCTGCTACTGGGATTACATCCGCTGACAAAGCGGAGAGACATACATAGAGAAGGGACCTGCCATGGCAGGTCCTTTCTTTTTGAAGGGGAACGGACATGGTTTTTTCATCGCTTACTTTTCTGGTGTTTTTTTTACCTGCAGTACTGCTTTTATATTATTGCAGCAGCTTTAGAATCCTGCGGAATGCAGTTCTGATTCTTTTCTCACTGCTTTTTTATGCTTGGGGAGAACCGAAGTGGATTTTTGTGTTGATTTTGACGGTGTTTGTCAATTATCTCTGCGGTATTGCTATGGCATACACGGAAAATAAAAGGCTTCGAACTTTTCAGATGCTGTGCGGTGTGGTGCTTGGCATAGGCTTTCTTGTCTATTTCAAATACTCCGGCATGCTGGTTTCTCTCATATCCGGTATTTCGGGCAGAAAGCTGGATTTTGTCAGTCCGGTTCTGCCTATAGGAATTTCTTTCTATACATTCCAGATTCTGACATACACAATCGATGTTTACAGGCGCAAGGTGGAGCCTCAGAAGAATTTTTTTCTCCTGCTTTTGTATGTCAGCTTCTTCCCCCAGCTTATAGCAGGTCCCATTGTGAATTACAAAACCATACAGGAATCCTTGCAAGTCAGACATGTTAGCCTGGAGCAGTTCTGTGACGGACTTATGAGATTTCTGGTTGGACTTTCCAAGAAGGTTATGCTGGCAAATGTATGTGGAGAATTGACGGAAAATCTGGGTATGACAGGAGATATGTCCATGCTTGGGGCGTGGCTTGGCGCCTTAGCCTATACACTGCAGATATATTTTGATTTCAGCGGATATTCCGATATGGCAATCGGTATGGGGGAAATGTTTGGCTTTCATTTCCTCGAGAATTTTCAGTATCCCTATGTATCAACCAGTGTTACGGATTTTTGGAGAAGATGGCATATTTCCCTGGGAGCTTTCTTTCGGGAGTATGTCTATATTCCTCTGGGCGGCAACAGAGTCAGCGGAGGAAAACAGATTAGGAATATTATGATTGTGTGGGGACTGACCGGGCTTTGGCACGGTGCCTCTTACAATTTTCTGATATGGGGACTCTATTATGGTGTACTTCTGATTCTGGAGAAGAAGGTTTTCGGAAGGTTGAAGGAGAAGGCGCCTGCCTTTTTGAACTGGCTGGTTACTATATTTTTGGTTGTACTGGGCTGGGTGATTTTCTATCACACGAATCTGGGTGATTTGTGGAATCACATCAAGGCCCTGTTTGGTGTTTCATCTGCAGGCTTGGCAGACAAGGCGGCAATCTATTATGGGAAGAATTATTTCGGCTTTCTTGTGATTGCGGTTCTTGCATGTATCCCGTGGAAAAAAGAGGTTCTGCCCATAATTCTAAAGCGATACAAAAAGTCAGAGGCAGTGTTTGCCAAATCCGGACTTTTGCTCGTTTTGAAGGCTTTTGTTATCAGTCTGCTTGCTTTGCTTTCCGTGGGCATGCTTGTGGGACAGAGCTACAATCCGTTCCTTTATTTCAGGTTTTAGGGAGGCTGCCATGCGTAAAGTAGTTTCTGTGATTTTTATAGTTTTCTGGAGCGTCCTCCTGACAGGCCTGGCGGTATATTACGCAGTTGGTGCCCCCAGGGACAGTGTGTATTCCGAGGAGGAAAATCGTATGCTGGCGGCTATGCCGGTACTTACTGCAGAGTCTGTCCGGAGAAAAGAGTTTGGAGATTCCTTTGAAAGCTACCTCCTGGACCGATTCCCGGGCAGGAACCGTATCATATCGGAAACGGCTGAAATCAAGGATTTTATGAGTATCGCTTCCTATGAGGAATATCTCATGATTGCAGGAAGAACCGAGGACCCGCTGGATTCTAAGGTCAACGCGGAGGACCTGGATGCCCTTCTGGAGGGCTTGGGTAACGAGGGACAGGGGCCCACGGGAACTCAGATAGCCGGACAAGACTCTTCCGGGGGGCAGAAGCCGGGATTGCAGCCCGGAGAGGGCGGAGACACAGGCCAAAGTGGACTGCCGGGAGAGCAGCTGCCTGAGATGGGAGAAGAACCGCCCATTGAAAAGAAACCGGAGGCGGTTGCAGAGGACTTTCCGGAGGTCCTGGGGGTATATGCAGAGATTGACGGGACGACGCAGAAGTATCTGGGTTACAGCCGGAAAAATGTGCTGGCGTTGACGGCGGTGCTGGACCAATTTGCAGGCCTGCTCCCGGAAAACGGGAAGCTGATGTTTACCATGGTGCCCCAGAGCATCTACGGCAACCAGTTTGTCAATTCCTCAAAGAACGGCAGGTTTTACTCCGACTACAGCGAGGTGATCAATGCCTTTGGGGCGGATAATGTATATTCCTTTGATGCGGCGTCGATTCTCTCGGATGCAATCCTTAAGGGCGAATATGTGTATTTCAGAACAGATATGCACTGGACGCCCTACGGCTCCTATCTGGTATACAGGGAGATGGCTGCCAGGGCGGGGAAGGTGCCCTGTGATTATGAAGAGGACTTTATCCATACCACGGAAGAGCCTTTCCTGGGGACCTATTATCGGGACAATCCCAGCTCCTACATGAAGGAAAATGCGGATTCCCTGGAGCTTCTGATGCCCAAATGCTCCCTGGAATGGCGCAGGATTACGGCAAAGGATGAATATAAGCTGATTGATTTTTTGAATTTTGATGCCAGAAAAAATGACAGATACACGGTGTATCTCGGCGGCCCTGCAGGTCCCTGGACCTACGCGGAAAGCGAGAATGAGGAGAAGGAAAACTGCCTTGTCATCACGGACTCCTTCGGACTGGGCTTTATTCCCTTTGTGGTAACAAATTACAAGCAGGTACATTACTACGATCCCAGATATTTCGACAAGACTATGGTGGGGTATTCTGTTGCGGAGATGATTGAAAAATACGAGATTCAGGATATCTATGTGGTAATCGGAGACCTTCATTCCTTTGATAGCAGCTTCCTGATTGGTACAGCCAGGTCCCAGCTGGAAGCCGGACAGTGATATGCAATACAAAAGCCGCCCTCACAGGCGGCTTTTGTGAGCGGAGTCGGAGGGATTCGAACCCTCGTGCCCCGGAGGGCAAACGCATTTCGAGTGCGCCCCGTTATGACCGCTTCGATACGACTCCATTTCCTTCAGACCTGTTTATTTTAGCGGAAAACGACGGGTATTTCAAGTCTTCTTATGAAAAACTTTTGAAAAACTGTACGGGACAAGAAAAATGTGGTAAAATATACCCGTGTGTAAGCGAACATTTTTTCCTGAAAGGGGAAATAATGTAAGGATAACAAAAACAGGAGGACTGACAGATGAAGAGAATCGGAATACTGACCAGCGGCGGAGATTGTCAGGCTTTGAACGCGGCTATGCGAGGTGTGGTGAAGACACTGGATGCCAGCAGGGAAGAAGTGGAAATCTACGGCTTTATCGATGGCTACAAGGGATTGATTTACGGTAATTTCAGGATGTTGACAGGCAAGGATTTTTCCGGAATTCTGACAAAAGGAGGCACTATTCTCGGAACCTCCCGCACTCCATTCAAGACCATTCAGGACCCTGATGAAAACGGTCTGAACAAGGTGGAGGCGATGAAGCAGAACTACTACAAGCTTCAGTTGGACTGCCTGGTCATTCTGGGCGGCAATGGCACCCATAAGACCGCGAACCTGCTCAGGGAAGAGGGACTGAATGTGGTTACACTGCCCAAGACCATCGATAATGACCTTTGGGGAACGGATATGACCTTCGGTTTCCAGAGCGCAGTAAATATTGCCACAGATGCCATAGACTGCATTCATACAACTGCGGCCTCCCACGGCAGAGTGTTCATCGTTGAGGTGATGGGACATAAGGTGGGCTGGCTCACCCTCAATGCCGGCATGGCAGGGGGTGCGGATATCATTCTGATTCCTGAGATTCCCTACGATATTGATAAGGTAATCGAAAAAATAGAAGAGAGAGATAAGAAGGGTTGTCGCTTCACCATCATTGCTGTGGCGGAAGGCGCAATCTCCAAGGAGGACGCCGCTCTCTCCAAGAAGGATTACAAAAAGAAGCAGGAAAAACGTGTCTACCCTTCCGTCTCTTATGAGGTGGCAGCTGCCATCCAGGAAAAAACCGGAAGGGAGGTGCGGGTCACGGTTCCCGGACATATGCAGAGGGGCGGAAGTCCCTGCCCTTATGACCGTGTCTTTGCCAGCAGGCTGGGAGCGGAAGCCGGCAAGCTGATTCTGGAAGGGGAATACGGCTTCATGGTGGGATACAAAAACCGTGAGATTGTCAGAGTTCCCTTAAAGGATGTGGCAGGCAAGCTGAAGATGGTGGAGCCGGATGCTTCCATCGTTCAGGAGGCAAAGCTTCTGGGCATCTGTTTCGGTGATTAATTATATTTCGGGAAGGTTTGTTTCATGTCATATACGGCATTATACAGAAAATTTCGCCCTGCGACCTTTGCGGATGTGAAAGGCCAGGATCATATTGTGACCACGCTGAAGAATCAGATAAAAGCCGACCGTAAGGGACATGCCTATCTTTTTACCGGTACCAGAGGTACAGGCAAAACGACAGTGGCGAAAATATTTGCCCGTATGGTGAATTGTGAGAATCCCACGGAGGACGGACCCTGCGGGGAGTGCCGCTGCTGTCGTGCCATAGCTGCGGGAGCCAGCATGAATGTCATTGAGATTGATGCGGCATCCAACAACGGTGTGGACAACATCCGAGAGATTGTGGAGGAGGTTGCCTATTCACCAGCGGAGGGCAAATACAAGGTTTATATCATCGACGAGGTGCATATGCTTTCCATAGGTGCTTTTAATGCCCTTCTGAAGACGCTGGAAGAGCCTCCCTCCTATGTCATCTTTATTTTGGCTACGACGGAGGTGCATAAGCTGCCCATTACCATTCTGTCTCGTTGTCAGAGGTATGATTTCAAACGGATATCGATTGAAACCATCACAGACAGGCTTCGGGAACTGACGGCGGCCGAAGGGGTTCAGGTGGAGGATAAGGCCCTTCGATATATTGCAAAGACTGCAGATGGTTCCATGAGAGATGCCCTGAGTCTGCTTGACCAATGCATTGCCTTTCACCTGGGCAAGGAGCTGACCTACGATAAGGTACTGGATGTGCTGGGGGCAGTGGACACGGAGGTGTTCAGCCGCCTTCTGCGGTATGTGCTGGAGAGGAATGTGCCGGGCTGCGTACAACTGCTGGAGGAAATTGTGATGCAGGGGCGTGAGCTGACACAGTTTGTGACGGATTTCACATGGTATCTCCGCAATCTGATGTTGGTACAGGCTTCGGAGCATCTGGAGGATGTCATTGATATGTCCACGGACAACCTAAGGCGTCTGAAGGAGGAGGCCGCCCAGGCCGACATGGAACAGATTGTGCGCTATATTCGCATCTTTTCCGAACTATCCGGTCAGATAAAATATGCCTCGCAGAAGCGCATCCTGGTGGAGATTGCATTGATAAAGCTGTGTAAGCCGGAGATGGAGACCAGTCAGGATGCAGTGCTGGAGCGCCTGAGGCAGGTGGAGGATAAGCTGGAAAAAGGTGTGGTAGTATCTGCAATGGCAGAAGGCAATACCGTAGGCCCGGCCGGGGCCGCTGTGCCGGGGAAACCCAGACCGGAATTACCCAAGGCAATTCCCGAGGATATCAGGCAGATTGTGGCCAAATGGCCGTCCATTGTAGGCAGTGCGGAAAACCCCATGAAGATTTACCTGAAAAAGGCAAAACTGAGCATGGGGGAAGAGAACAGGCTTCTCATGGTGCTGGACGACGGCGTGGCATCGGATTATTTTACGCAACATCCGGAGAACAGGCAGCAGCTGGAGAATCTGCTGGCTGATTTTTCGGGAAAACAAATAGAAATCAATATCCGCACAGTAGAGGGAGAGCAGGAATTCGCGGAAAATTTTGTGGATTTATCCCGCTTGATTCAAATGGAAATAGAAGAAGAGGAGGATATGTAACATGGCAAAAAGAGGAGGTTTTCCCGGAGGCGGAATTCCGGGAAATATGAACAATCTGATGAAGCAGGCACAGAGAATGCAGCGTCAGATGGAAGAGGGCCAGAAGGAACTGGAATCCAGGGAGTTTGCGGCAAAAACCGGCGGCGGTGCAGTCGAGGTAGTGGTGAATGGTAAAAAAGAGGTCTTAAGGATTCAGCTTTCCGAAGAGATTGTTGACCCGGAGGATATTGAAACTCTCCAGGATGCCGTGCTTGCTGCTGTCAACGAAGCTATGCGGCAGGCAGAAGAAGCCAGCAGTGAGATGATGGGCAAGATGACCGGTGGTCTGGGAGGCCTTCCCTTCTGATGGAAATGTACAGCAGCCATATCAACAAATTGATAGAGGAATTATCGGCTTTGCCCGGTATCGGCAGCAAATCTGCCCAGAGACTGGCATTTCATCTGATCAGTCTTCCCCAGGAGAAGGTAAACCGCCTTGCAAATGTCATAATGGAAGCCAAGGCCAACGTGCGTTACTGCAAGGAGTGTTATACACTGACGGACAGGGAAATCTGCCCTGTTTGTGCCAACAAAAACAGAAATCACAGACTGATTATGGTGGTGGAGAATACCAGAGATTTGGCGGCTTATGAGAAAACCGGCCGATATGAGGGGGTATATCATGTGCTCCACGGAGCGATTTCCCCCATGCTGGGAATCGGACCGGGGGACATCAGGCTCAAGGAGCTGATTGAGCGCTTGAAGGATGATGTGGAAGAGGTAATTATCGCCACAAATTCCAGCCTGGAGGGCGAGACTACCGCCATGTACATCAGCAAGATGATTAAGCCTACGGGGATTAAGGTGACTCGCATTGCCAGCGGCGTGCCGGTAGGCGGTGATTTGGAATATATCGACGAGGTGACATTGCTTCGGGCCCTGGAGGGCAGAGTGGAAATGTAACTGTATCTATGAAAAAGATGCAGCAAGGAGGATAAAAATGGCAATTACAGTAAAGACAAGTGGATTCGGGAAATGCCCGGACGGTAAGGAAATTACACTTTATACCCTGAGTAACGATGCGGGAATGGAGGCTTCCGTAACTGACTTGGGAGCAATTCTGGTAAAACTTATGGTACCGGATGCAAAGGGAGCAAAACAGGATGTGGTATTGGGCTTTGACAAAGGGGAGGCCTATCTTGCCAACCCCAGCTTTTTCGGCGCTGTCATCGGACCCAATGCGAACCGTATCGGCAACGCAAAATTTGCAATTGACGGCAGGGAATATCAGCTGGACGTCAATGACGGAGTAAATAACCTTCACAGCCATATGGAAAAGGGCTATCACAAGCAGCTCTGGAAGGCGGAAATTCTGGCTGACGGCGTGAAATTTGAACTGGAGGACGGGGATGGCAGCATGGGATTTCCCGGCAACAAAAAGATTTCCGTCAGTTATGTGTTGGGAGAGGATAATTCCCTGCGTCTGCACTACCACGCTTCCAGCGATAAGAAGACGGTTTTGAATCTCACCAACCATACCTATTTTAACCTGGATGGACATGACAGCGGCAATATTGAAGCACACGAGCTTTGGCTTGGCGCTTCAAAATACACACCCGCGGATGCCGGCTCCATTCCTGTAGGAGACATCGTTCCTGTGGCAGGAACCCCTATGGACTTCACCACTGCAAAAAAAGTAGGTAAGGATATCGGCGCTGATTTTGAGGCGTTGAACTTTGCAGGCGGTTATGACCACAACTGGGTTATCGACGGCTGGAAGGATGACGGTGAGTTAATTCATTTTGCAACTGTGAAGGCTCCTGCCAGCGGAAGAGTGATGCAAGCCTATACCAATCTGCCCGGAGTACAGTTCTACGCAGGTAACTTTATTGCAGACCAGGACGGAAAGGAAGGCAGTCATTACAGCACCCGCAGCGGGCTGTGCCTGGAAACCCAGTTTTATCCGGATTCTGCCAACAAGCCTCAGTTCCCTTCCTGCATTTTCGGCGAAGGAAAGGATTATGACTCCGTGACGGTTTACCATTTTGAAAATTAAGGGCTGCCCATTCCCGTGCAAAATTTGTCGAAGGGTTTCAGGCCCGCTGTGACAAAGAATGATAAAATACCTCCGTATGCCAATGGTAAAATACCTTATTGCAGAAAATAATATGCAAGGCATGGGAGGTGTTTTTTTATGGAATTACCGAAAAATATTACACAGATTGGAGAGACAAATCACAGCTGCAGGATTTATGTGGAGGACTATGTCATTACATATATCAAGGAGCTGAACGGACATGCCCTGGACAAGGATATCGGAGTAGCCCTGTTCGGAAACAGAAAGGAGGAGGCAGGAGTTATATATATGTTTCTGTACGGAGCCTGCAAAATCAACTATCTGCAAAGGGAATGCAGGCATCTTTCCCAGGCGATTTTGCAGGAGGTGGAAAAGAATCGTAAAAAATATTTTGAGGAATACAGCTTCCTGGGGTATGCGATTCTGAACGGAGAGTTGGTGGAAGGATTTCAGGTGTATGAACAAGGAAGCTGCAGATACATAGCCGGCTATGCACAGTTTTATGAGAAAAATGACAGCATGCTTCGCTTCATGGTTGCGGAGCGGGAGGAAGTGAAACCGGAGGAGATTGACCTTGGGAAATATGAGGCTGTCAGGCAGAGGCAGGAGGAGCGCAGACAAAAGGCAGAGGAGCTTGCTGCGTCAAAAAGCAGCTATCGAGAAAGGCTCGGGCGGGCAGGACGGGAGACAGGCAGTCCACAGCTTCAGAGGATGAAGATGATGGCCACAGCCGCTTTTGCACTTCTCTGTATTGCCGGCCTGGCGACCATGAACAATGGCGAGGGGCTCGGAAAGGTGAAGGAAGCCGCCAAAAATATGATAGGAGAAATTGGGGAAAAACAGCTTCCGGATGCGGTGGAGGTGTCTAACGGCAACGCGCAGGTGGGCTCGGTTGTAACGGAGGACAAGCTGACGGATGCGATTTTGAAAGAAAACGAGGCGTCGGTTGCCATGCCCACCTCTGCTCCCGGGACAAGCCCGGCACCCACGGCAACTCCTGTTACAGGGACAAGCCCGGCACCCACGGCAACTCCTGTTACAGGGACAAGCCCGGCACCCACGGCAACCCCTGCCACAGGGACAAGCCCGGCACCCACGGCAACCCCTGCCACAGGGAAAACTCCGGAGCCTACAGCAACTCCTGTGACCACGCCTGTACCTACAACTGTGCCGGAGGCAACACCGGCTCCGGTATCCTATACGGTTAAGCGGGGTGACACACTCATCGGAATCTGCCTGGAAAGATACGGCAGTGATGCAAAGGTTGCAGAAATCTGTGAGTTGAATGGCATCAAAAATCCGGACAAGATTAAAATAGGACAAAAAATTTTATTACCAAGGTAAAAGATTTTGTGGTAAAATAAACAATACCTATATCTTACGTGATGCGGAGGCAGTATGGCAGACATCAGAAGTTACTTAAGAGAAAAGAAAAGGCGGGAAAGTAAGCAGGCTGACTATAGGGATAGGATTATCAGACATAAACTGAGCCATGTATACAGGTTCCTGCTGGTAATTGTCGGAATACTTGCAGTCGTTGCCCTGGTCATACTTCAGTACAGAAAGCACATATACACAGAGTATGAGGTGTTGTCTACTGTTGAAAGAGAAAGGGTTTCGGGGGCCAGTGATTTGCGACTGGGAAATTCCATCCTGACCTACAGCAAGGATGGTGCACATTGCACCAATGCCAAAGGGAAGGTGACCTGGAATCAGACCTATGAGATTCAGGATGCCAAAATAGCCGTTTGCGGAGATACAGTGGCAATTGCGGATTACAACGGCAGGACGATTTATGTGCAGAATTCCGAGAGTCAGATCAGCCAAATTACAACAACCATGCCGATACGGGAAGTGGCGGTGTCGGCTTCAGGATATGTCACGGCTGTACTGGACGGTCAGAATCTTGCATGGATTAATACATATGATCCCAGTGGAGAATTGGTTTTTCAGGGACAGGCCCGTATGAGCGAAACAGGCTATCCGGAAGCAATCAGTCTTTCTCCTGACGGGGAGCTTCTTTGTGTGGCTTACTGGTATGTGGATGCGGGTATTCTGAAGACAGATATTGCCTTTTACAATTTTGGACAGGTGGGACAGAACAACAGTGATTTTCTTGTCAGTGCCAGCTCTTATACGGATATGCTGGTGCCGCAGGTTTGCTTTATGAATAACAGTACTGCTTTTGCGGTGGGGGATAATCGCCTCATGATTTATACAGGGGAGCATAAGCCGGTCTCCAAAGCAGAACACATTTTGAGTGAAGAGATATATGCGGTTTATCACAGTGATAAATATGTGGGGCTGGTGTTCCGCTCTGAGGTGTCCGAGCATCTGTACCGCATGGATGTTTACGATACCTCCGCCGAAAAGAAGGGAAGCTTTTATATAGATATTGAGTATACAGACATTTTTTTCGGTAAGGACAACTTTGTGGTGTATAACGAAAAGGAGTGTATGATTATGAATATGGCAGGGGTACAGAAATTTAGCGGCACTTTCGGTAAGACTGTGAGACTGATGCTTCCTGCAGACGGTGCTTACCGATATACTCTGGTCACGGATGACTCGATTGATACAATACAATTAAAATAGCAAAGGAGAAAAAACATGGGTGACACGATAAATATACTGCTGCTGATTGTAATGGGATTAGCGGTGATTAAGCTGATAGACGGTTTCAGGAAGGGAATCATTAAGGAGATTATTTCACTGGTTTCGCTTCTCATTATTTGTGCCGTGGTAGCACTTGTCGCCGGTGGCATCAGCTGCTATCAGGACAAGAAAATACTTCACGTTGTGGTGGCATTCCTTCTGTTGGGAGTTTTGGGCGTGGTACATCATCTTCTGGGAGTGGTGTTCTTCTCTGCAAAAATGATATCGAAATTGCCGGTGGTACATTTTGCAGACAAACTGCTGGGGGCTGTATTTGGTGTGTTGGAGGTGGTTTTGGTTCTTTGGACTCTCGATGCATTTGTGATGATGATGGACCTGGGAGCCATCGGACAGATGATTTCCTCCTTCACCGTGGAGAGCAAGATGCTCACCTGGTTTTATAATCATAATTATCTTGCTTATTTCGTGGAACAGCTGATTTCAGAGGTTGATTTCAGCGCTCTTCCCGAACTGATTTTGATGTAAAAAAAGAAAATTTAAAAAAATAAAAAAACCTGTTGACATTAAAAAACAGATATGATATTGTAAATAAGCTGTCGCTGAGATACAAAACAAAGACAGCGGGTCTTCAGTAAAATGAAGAT
>JBJENR010000186.1:0-1677 GCA_051880315.1 Acetatifactor sp. | reverse complement strand
CCGGGGATTTTGGCGTGGGAGAAATCTATCAGGGTTATTCTTACCTGCCAAGAGAAGATGCAGAGCCCTCGGCTGAGTTTTTCCTGGGAATTGCCCCTGAGATAGACTGTAACCTGGAGCCCGGAAATGTGAAGGAATGCTGGGAGAGAACCTATGGAACCGCTGAGTACTTCAAGATGCAGGAGGTATCAAAGGGTATTTTCACCCATTATGCGGAAATGAAAAACAAAAGTGTCTATAAGGCCTCCTATTTCCTGCAGCATGGGGACGACCTGATTCTGGAATGCGGGATGATGCTGCACATGCCAAACAGAAGGAAGAAGTTGGAGGAGAGGCTGATACCGCTTTTTGAGGAGTTTGCTGCTAACTGCAAAAAGTAAGTTGTGGGGACGTTCCTTCTGTCCAAGGAGCGTCCCTGTGTCTTTAAGCCCCTAATACTGTTTGCAAAACATAGGGATAAAGGGAGGTGAAATATCTGTGAGGAAAATTATCAAGAAGGTGCTGCCTTTCTTTTTTGCCTGCACATTGCTGTGCGGATGCGGCAGCATAAAGAATTCCGGTGAAAACCAAAATACAGGTGGTGGGGAAGTTATTCTTACGAATGCTGATCCCGATGACAAACGGGAGGTGGTTACTCTTGGAACATGGTGTGAGATTCCTGAACTGATGCAGGAAGTCAATGCCTTCAACGAGACCAATGAGAAATATCGGATAGAGGTAATAGCATATCCTTCCATGGAGTATGAAGATTATTTTACCAATCGTGCTGTGAGAATCATGTCCGGACGTGGTGAGGACTTGCTGACGGGTGATATGCGTATGGAGGATTATATTGAAAAGGGGGCGTTGGTGGACCTTCTTCCGTATATTCGTAGGGATTTGAGGGAAGAGGATTATATTGAAGTTGTACTTCATGCCTTTGAAAAAGATGGGGGAATCTATGGCGTCGCTCCTAGCTTTGTAATCTCTGCACTTTATGGAAGAAAAGCAGATATGGGAAATGGAAAAATCAGATTTGAAGATATTTCCGGGCTCATGAAGCAATCCGGAGCCACTACCCTGATGGACAGATATCCCAAGGATACCCTGTGGTACTTGTATTGCTGTTTTGGAATGAATCTGACTGACAGACAGGAGCTGAAAGAAGGGATTCTTCTGGCGGAGACTTATGGATATTACGGAGAAGGGGGGTATTTGTCAGAGGTCAAATTGGGGCGGGATGCTCTTTTCCTGGAAATAACAATGAATGCTCCTCGCTCAATTATGGGGGTTGATGGAATGGAGTCAGAAGTTCTACCGGGAGCAATACTTCAATGTGGACCTATCAGTATCAACAACGCTTCTGAGATGAAGGAGGGAGCGTGGGAATTTATCCGTTTTCTTTTGAGCGAGGAGTGTCAGGAAAAGATGACAAGAGAGTCCTTTGCTGGATTTCCGGTTTCCAGAAAGGCTTTTGCAGATAAGGTGGAAACGGTTTTTGAGGAAGAGGCAAGGCATTATGAGGAGATTCAAGTCGAAATACCTTATACAAAGGAGAGATATCTGGAGATAGTTGAAAGCGGATTACAAGGTGGCAAAACATTGGTGATGGGAATTGACTACGATGCGTGGCTGATTGTCAGCGAAGAAGTGGAGGCTTATTACAGTGGACAGAAGTCTCTGGATGCGGTGCTGGAT
>JBJENR010000185.1:0-29655 GCA_051880315.1 Acetatifactor sp. | reverse complement strand
CCCTCACGACAAACCCTCAAATAGATTGGCAAACCCTCAAAAACTTTGATTATCCAAAACTACTACACTGTTCTACAAATTCCTTCAATTCTTCATCGTAAGCATGCATATATGCTTTGATCTCATACATGGCACTGTCTGCCTGTTTCACATAGCTGTCCAAAGTACGACTCTCCTCCGGACAGAAACACAGATAACCGCAGCTTACACTCAGATAATAGGGAAGAGCGCTTGCCTTTCCACGCCGTTTGACCTCTTCCGTAATCACGCTTTGTACCTCAGTGATCTCATCCTCGCAGCCACACTGACCAATCACAAGGAACTCATCCCCTCCAAAGCGGATGGCAATCCAATCCTTCCTGATGCTCTGCATAATGACTTCTGCAACTGTTTTGATTGCCACATCCCCCTGCAGATGTCCGTAATAATCGTTAATCAGCTTCATACGATTGATGTCGATAAACATGAGTATCATGTTCTTTTTATTTTTCAAACAATCATCGAATACTTTATTTCCCTCGGAATCAAACCCAAATCGATTGTACATGCCGGTGAGCGAATCCCTGGTGTACAAATCCCGCAATCTGCTGTTCAAATACTCCAAAGCAATGTTCTGCTTCAGCTTATCAATTGTCTGGTTAAAAGCATCCAGAAAGATTTTGATTTTTCCGGTACTGATACCAACCAGCCAATCCTCCACAACAGCATAGCCAAATACCCAGTCCCAAAAATGCAGAGGCATGAAAATAAACATCTTCGAAACATTGTCTTCCTTTTGATAACCGGGAATCAGCTCTCTCCTGTGTATCTTCTCAACCGGGATAATTTCCCGTTTATTTACCGCTGTCATTACATCAAATTCCTCGGAATAGCCATTTCCCAACACCAGATTCTCCCGCTGGGCAAAATACAGCTTGGCATTCTCATCCTCCAGAATATAGGTGGTGCCGTTTTCAAACATACTGCTTCTCTTAAAGTGATAATTCAGGTTGTTTTTTATTTCATTCGGGTTAGTGCTACTCAAGACGGCCTGGGAGACCCAGCTGTTACCCCAACCGAATTCCAGCCTGTTCATATTTTCATAAAATCTTTTCTTGCATTCTTCTATCCGAAGCTCATCCACCGCTTTATTCTCACATCCGCAGCTTTGATTTCTGATAAACCGGTTTGGGATGACTGTATCCTCTACTGTCCCGCCAGCAATCAATGTAAACAAGTTTTCACATGCAACCCTGCCAACCTCATGGTCATTTTGTCCTACCGTACACAGGGCTGGATAAAAAACCTGTCCGTCGTAGATATTGTCATAGCCGGTCACAATAATATCCTCCGGCACCTTTAATCCTGCATTCTCCAGCACTGTGCATATCCCTATGGCAATATTGTCATTTGCACAAATGATGGCATCCGGCAGGTGATTCTTCCTCTCATTCAGAATCTCTCTGACAGTATCCATAGCTCCACGGACACTCCAGTCTCCATAATGGAAAATAGTTTCTTCAAAGGGAATGGAGTGTTCTCCGAACACCTTCCGGACAGCCTGCACCCTCAAAGCGGAATTCTCATTGTCCTTAGGACCGGCAATAAATTCCACATCTCTGACATTGTGTTCCTTTACCAGATGCTCTACCAGCTCACACATGCTCTCCATATTGCTCATTCCCACATACGGCAATCCGGGAATCTTAATACCCACGCTGACCACCGGAACCTTTGCCGCCATTGCGCGGTCACAGATATCTGTAACCAGTTCCGAAAAGTTCATCGTATAGGAAAAAATGATAACCCCGTCAAACTCGTCCAATTCCGGTAACTGATATATCCTCTTTTCTTCCCTTTGCTCATTTTCCGGCATACCGGGTGCAGCATGACTTACAAAAATATAAACGTCAAAATCTTTTTCCTGCGCACAGGTCTTAAGTCCCTCCAGGGCATCGCTCAGATTTTTCCCACTCCACGCATTTGCAAATACCGCGATACGTTTCTTCACGTCTATCACTCCCTCGTTCACGTTACTCAACGCAAACCTCAATATCTCTTACGTATTTACGTAATAAGTATATCACACCGCATGCCACATTTCAATTTCTGAATATCACCTACCGACAGTCCGGTCAATCAATAATATCATTCTGAAAGCTTGACAAATGCTCATACGGCAGAATCAATCGTCCCCGGTAAAGTCCACATCCATCGTTCATCAGACTATTATTGATTGCCGCAAACATATTTACATCCACCTCTGACAGCTCCAATTCCTGCAGTAAACGGCAACGCTCATATGCCTCGTCAAAGATGCTACATTCCCCTTTTTGTATCTTTCTTCCTCGAGATTCTTCCTGTTTCTTTTCGTAGAATAAATGATTTGCCACACCGATTTCAGCGATATCATCCATCTCCTTTGTCCGAAGCTGCATCTCCATAAAGCAGCGCGAACTATGGTCAAAAAAGGTGATGTGAAGCGAGCGATAGTCACTTACATTTTCACAATTGATATAATCCCGGTAATAAGACCGGACCGCATCGTCCAGCAGATCCGACTTGCTGAGCCTGACACCATGTGCTGATTCTGCGGTAAAGCCGCGTTCCTCCAGAAAAAAGGGCAATACATTTGCTATTTTGTATAAATGACTGATTTCTTCTTTTTCCCTGTCTTCCTTTTTCTCCAAATGACACCGAGGTATGGAAATCACGATGCGGTAGGCGATTAAATCACGGAAACAATTTAACCTCTCTTTGATTTCAGGCACGGACGGATAGGTTCCGTTTTTGAAATAATAATCATATATATATTCAACTATATACCCGTTAAACTTTGCTTCGGCGCGGATGAGAGACTTAATTCTTCCCTTGAAGGTAAAGGACAAATAAGAATATTCCTGAGCCATATATATATAAAACTCACGAATTTTCTGTGACTGTGCGGTCAGAAAATCATTATGCTCCAGAATTTCCATAATCTGCAACAGATAATAACAATGGATCAAATCAATTTCATTCTGATTTTCCACTGCCGATGCCTTCAAATCCTGCATGTATCTCTTGATGATTCGAAGAACCGTATGTCCCGAATATAAATAATCATTTAATGTAATCATGTGGGTATCCTTTCTCTTTATTATCTGCTGTTTATTTCTTCAATCTGACCAAACAAGACTGATTATAACAACCTATGCCGTAATATTCAACAAAGCCCCTCGATTTTCTTTATCGAGAGGCTTTGTATTAAGAAAAGCAGGTGATGGGAATCGAACCCACGTATCCAGCTTGGAAGGCTGGTGTTCTACCATTGAACTACACCTGCAAAATAATGTTATGACATA
Organism: Acetatifactor sp.; assembly: GCA_051880315.1. GTDB lineage: Bacteria > Bacillota > Clostridia > Lachnospirales > Lachnospiraceae > Acetatifactor. Next base: position 26,332 of record JBJENR010000185.1, on the reverse strand, counting down.
CAAATATCGTATGTATTTGGCGATTCTCATGCCCAGAGCCGGAATCGAACCAGCGACACGAGGATTTTCAGTCCTCTGCTCTACCAACTGAGCTATCTGGGCCCGTAACGTAAATCCTTGCGTCACAACATTGGTTATTTTACATAGAAAAATGAAAAATGTCAATACCTTTGGTAAAAATTTATAATAAATCTTCAAAAATTCTTTCTGCTTCTTCCCCTGCCTGTTCACTTTCAAAATCATCAGCCGCTTCTCTTACCCCGGAGAACAACGCCCCCAGCTCTTTTCCCTGATACGAATACCCCGCCAGCTCATCACACAGGGACATAATCTCACCGTCGTCAAAGCTTCTGGCAGCCCTCTTCAGACGTTCCGCATAGCCCTTCAGCACTTCTATGTCAATCTCTTCCAAAATCTTCTTATCAGTTCCTTCCACAATTTCCTTCCCAGTCTCTCCCACAGTCACCTTTACTGACTCCTCCCCGGTTCTCTTCACCGCTTCATGCACACTCACCTTCGCAGACTCTTCCCCGACTCCCATCACTGCCTCACCTGCACTCACATTCTCTTTGGCAAGTCCTGTTATATTCCCGTTTCTGCCGTCCGGACAGCCGGTCTCCTTTTCGCACACCTCCAGAACCTCCCGGTAAAGTACCAGCAGATTATTGTTTTTTTCCTTGATCAGAGCATAGTTGCCCGTCTTTCCGGCCTTCTCCAGCTCTGCTGCCGCCTCGGAAAGCCTTTTGGCACCAATGGAAAGGGAGGTGCTTTTCAGAGCATGGACCTCCGTCACATAATTCTTCCAGGCTTCCTGTTCATACAGTTCACCAATCTGAGATATTTTTTTGAACCCGTTTTTCACATAGCTGACTAAAATTTGATTGTAGATTTCCTCATTTCCTCCGGCATAGCGCAGCCCCAGCTTCCTGTCAAAAAGGGCACACTCCTCACCTGCTGACTGAGCGGAGCCCTCTAAAGCGCCTTTTGCGCCCTCTGTAGCTCCTTCCAATGATCCGAATCCTTTTTTTAAGTCAGTACTCGAAGAAGGCACCTCATCTTCCCATATTATCCTGTCCTCCGGTAGGTATTTGAGCAGAATTTCCTCCAGCTTCTCACTCTGTATCGGCTTTGTCAGATAACCGGAAAAACCAGCCGAAAGATATTTTTCTTTTTCACCCGAAACTGCATTTGCAGTCAGCATAATTACCGGGGTATCCTGATTCTGATGCTCCATATGACACATGCGGGCAAAGGTTTCCATACCGTCCATATCCGGCATCATATGGTCCATAAATATTACATCGTATTTATGCTTCTGGATCAGGTCCAGGCACTTCCTTCCGCTGTCTGCCTTGTCAACCTGAAATCTATGCTCCTTCAACAGACCGGAAAAGACAAGGAGATTCATTTCGATGTCGTCCACCACCAGCAGGCGCACCCCGGGAGCAGTAAATTTCTTACCGCTCTGCAGATTTCTATGCTCTGCGGAACAGTCTATCACAACCCTGCCAACAGGGACATCACTTGCAATTTTCTGGGGAACCTCACAGGAAAAGATGGAGCCTTTGCCGTATTCACTCTCCACATAGACAGTACCACCCATCAGCTCCGAGAGCTGTTTACAGATAGAAAGCCCCAGTCCCGTTCCTTCAACAGACTGGTTTCTTTTCAGGTCAAAGCGCTGAAAACTGGTAAACAGCTTTTCCATACTTTCCGGAGTCAAACCTATACCGGTGTCCTTTACACTGACCTGCAGCAAATAACCTTCTTCCAGTGGCTTTCCGGAAAATGCGAGTTCTACGGAGCCTTCCTCCGTATACTTCACGGCATTCGTGAGAAAATTCACCACCACCTGCCGTACATGAAACATATCTCCAATCAGCCTGGAAGGCATGCTCTCCTCTACCGAATAGTTGAACTGCAGATTCTTTTTCCTTGCGCGGTCCTCCACCATGCGATAGCAATCGTTGACCAGGGAATGTAAACCGTACTCCGCTTCCACAATCTCCAGTTTGCCGGCTTCAATCTTGGATATATCAAGCACATCATTCACCAGGGATAGTAATGCCTTGCCTGAATTGTAGGCATTGGCGGCATACTCCAATATATTATCCTCTTTTGATTCGCGCAGAATCATTTCGTTCATTCCAAGCACTGCATTAATAGGGGTGCGAATCTCATGGGACATCTGTGCGAGGAAAGAGCTCTTCGCCTCATTTGCCTCGCTTGCCTCCTTACGGGATATTTCCAGCTGTCTCATGGTCTCGTTCAGCTTCTGATAGTCCGGCGTCTCCAACTGAATAAACACAATGGTAATACCCACGGCTGCCGCAAATCCGATTAACAAAATGTCTGCGTGGGTCAGCTGTATCACTGTTGCAATAATCCATATGATTACCCACATCATACCGGCCAGCCATTTCCGGCGCTCCATATCCTTCCTGTGGGACAGCATCACAACGAAATTGCCAATCAGTGTAGTGGCTGCAACCAGGTAAGTGGCATAAACACTGCTTCCATAAGTAAAAATCTGTTCGGTTTCATCATTGACATAAATCGGCAGGAAGCAGATGGCAACCCCCATCAGGCTTCCCCAGACACAGCACCCCCTTCTGACAATGCATATCAGCTTCTTGTGTGTTGTCAAATCCGTTGAAAGATAAAGAAACGACAGGCAGCACATTACGTCCAGCGAAATAAGATACAGCTTACATACGGCACGGACATAAAAACCGTACTCCCCTGCCGCATTCATAAGAACAAGAAGGGAATAGGCATCCAGATACAGACAGATGATGCCGCTTGCCAACAAGGCCGTGTACATGTGGCGTGTACGCACTTGTACCTGTGGTTGCAGAACCTTCAAAACCATAACGGTCAGCAGCAGAATCAGTCCGCAAATCTGTGTCTGTATTCCCATGGTTATTCCTCACAATCCTTTGAAATCACTTGGTTTCCTCAATAAAGTGCTCCACGGGAGACATAAAGCCCGAAATACTTTGTGACTCCACCAGATACACTTCCGTTGCTGAAATCTCAGGCACACTGACATAATAGCCGTCTGCCAGCTCATTCTTATTACCCACATTAATCGTATAGCTGTCCGTAGCAGTCTTCATTGTAATCACCAACTGCGGTGAAACCAGGCCATACTGCTCCGAATCGCTCACATCCGGAATGGTCTGTACGGCAATCAGGGGAGCTGCGCCGGCCAGCGTTCCCAGAACCCGGTACTGCACCAGCTGACTCTCATGGTCCTCTGCCAGATACCAGGTACCATTTTCTGCTTCAAATGAAATTATTTGATCTCCATTGGTGTAGGAGAAGGCAATCACCTCCTCCTTCTCCACATTGATGACTCTGTTCCCGGCTTCCTCCGGCGTCTTGCCTTCAGAAGTCTTGTTATATATCCGAAGTCCCAGAAAAACAGCTGCCATGACCACAAGCAGAATTACCAGAACCAGGATTTGTTTCTTTTGCTTTGTCATTAACGCTTCCTCCTTCTGAACCAGATGACAAATCCTGCTGCAAGACAGGTCAGAGGGATGATAACGACTGTCACTACTCCCAACATCATTGCCCTTGATTTTGGAACAAGCAGGGCAGATACTCCATAGCTCTTTACCGGAATGGATACGCTGACATCGTGCATCACCATCTGGCTGATTACATTGGAAAACAACATCATATTTCCACCGCTGACAATACTGTTTGCATCATCCGTAAAAATCATGGAACAGCTGAATGCCAGAAGAGTAGCCGTATGCTCATCGTCCAGTTGTCTCTCGGATTCAACACCTATGGAAAAAGGACCATCCTCATCTTTTTCGCTCTTTTGGTAGTTTTCCGTATTTATCCCGTCCACCTTACAGAACGAGCTATTTGTAGTATTTAAGAAGCTGTTGAAGGAAATGCTCTCATCCTTTTCCTTGTTCAGCTTTATCCCCTGTGAATAAGGCGCAAAAACATAACGCTGCTTGTACAAACCTGTGGTATAAACACTGCCAATCATATTGGGCAACAAATAGTAGGGATTCGTGTAATAATTATCCTTATTCTGCTCCAGCACAAGTCCGTCTGTCATATACAGTCCCATGTAATCCAGAATTGCCGCCAGGTTGGGATAAGTACTGTTCTGGAAAAAGCCTGTAACGAACAACACATTGCCGCCGGTCTTCAGATAATCGATAACCTTATCCTTATCGTCGGAGGAAAAATCACTGTTAGGCACATTAATTATCAGGCATTGTGCGTCGTCAGGAACCTTATCATAATTAATCAGGTTAATGGTCTCGGTGGTTACATTTTCTTTCTCGATGGCACTTGCAAAACTGGTGCCGAATTCAATCTCACCGTGACCGTCCGTCATATATATCTTGGGCATTTCATCATTCAACACAAAATCCAGGGCATTGGTAATCTGCCCCTCACCGTCGTAGCCTGTGACTCTTGAAGTATATCCGTTGGCGGAAAAGTAATCGTAATCGTAGGTCTTCTCATAAACACTGTCAAAATCTATTACCGTGTGCCTCTTGTCACTGACCACAATCAGACTGTTGTTGGAGATGGAACTGGTATACTGCATATAGAAGGTAGGGTTTGTCACGGGGTCGATATACTCCACCTTAATGTGATCCGACGCACCTGCAAATCTTTTCAGGGTCTGTCCCAGAACAGGATCCTGGGAATCTTCTGCGGAATAGACATAGATGGTTACATCCTCATCAATTGTTTCGATAAATTTCTTCGACTGCTCCGTAAGGGAATACAGCTTAGTCTGGGTAACGTCAATATTTGTCCAGGAGGAAGGCAATTCTCCCACCACCAGATTTATCACCATGATGGCAGCCACAACCAGCACAATGGCACCGGAGCTGTATGCTCCAAAGCTCAGATTCTTAACCGACACGGTGTATCTTCTCTTCTGAATGGCCTGCACCGTCAGAAAAAGTGCCAATATAATCAAAAGTACGAAATACAAAACAGATTTCAGATTCAAGGTTCCGTTCAACAGCCCGGTGAAGGGTGTTACCATGTCATAACAGCCCAGAATCTTGGTAAACGCATTACCGGTATCCGAAATCAACTGGCAGATAGATGGCATCATATAACCTGCAAAAAGTACAATAAACGTGATGACGGCAGAGATAACCTGACTCTCCGTAAGTGATGATATGAAAACTCCCACCGCAATGGCAGCCGCTCCATACAGGAAGAAAGCCAAAAGGGACAAATAGGCACTTGCCATGGGAATAGAGCCAAAGAAGCTCAGAATCAACGGATAGATGCCAACCACTGCCGTTGGGATAAGGAAAATTGTGAGAAGCGCCAGATACTTACCTAGTACAATGCCCGCAACAGAAACCGGTGCGGTCAGAATCAGCTGGTCCGTCTTACTCTTTTTTTCCTCTGCCAGAATACGCATGCTGAGAATCGGAACGGCAATCAGGAAAATAAAGATTGTGTTCACAATCGTATGGGACAGATAAGGAGAGCCATTTAACAGGTTCACGGAAACAAAATATATACTTACAAAGAAAATGGTCACTGCAATAAACAGCAGACCGATGAAAGAATGAAAATAGGACTTTAGTTCCCTTTTATATATCGCAAACATCTCATTCTGCCTCCTCTTCGTCTACTTCCTGCGTCAATTCCAGGAATATCTCTTCCAGACTTTTCTTCTTGCTTATCATTTCACGCAGGGGTATCCCTGCTTCTGCCAGAGCAAAGAAAACCTTCTCACGGATGTCCTGTTTCTCTCTGCTGATTACTTTTACTAAGACACAGTTATCTTCAGCCGAGCCAATCTGCTCCACAGTCTTTATTTCATCTATCTTTTCCAATACATCCCTGACCTGTCCGTATTCCCCTCTGACCGTCAGCTCCAGTTCACTCAAATCCTCCAGACGCTTCTGAAGGCCCTCTGTGGTATCATTGGCAATCAGCCTGCCATGGGCAATAATGATTACATGATCACATATGGCACTGATTTCAGATAGAATGTGAGAGCTCAAAATGACTGTATGATTTTCTCCCAACTTAAGAATCAGATCACGCATCTCAATAATCTGCTTGGGGTCAAGTCCCACAGACGGCTCGTCCAATATCAGGACCTGGGGATCTCCGAGAATTGCCTGAGACAGACCTACACGCTGCTTATAGCCCTTGGAGAGATTCCTGATAAGGCGATTGCGCATATTGCTAACGCCTGTACGCTCCATCACCTCTTCCACCTGCTGCCTGCGCGCATTGGCGGGAACTTTCTTCAGTTCTGCTGCAAACATCAGATATTCTTCCACCGTCATATCCATATAAAGGGGCGGCAGCTCCGGAAGATATCCGATTTTTCTTTTTACCTCCTCCGGCTCCTTTTGAATATCCTTGCCGTCAATCGTAACGGTACCTTCCGTCGCAGCCAGATATCCGGTTATGATATTCATGGTCGTAGATTTTCCTGCGCCGTTAGGTCCCAGGAATCCGTAAATCTGCCCTTTTTCCACCTTAAAGGAAAGATGGTCCACTGCTATGTTATCTCCATACTTCTTTGTAAGATCCGTAACCTCAATCATTTCTCTTCATCCTTCCCGACCGGCTTCCCTGCCGGTACACATTCGCCATTATACATTCATTCTGTCATAAAACTATGTTCAATTTGTGAATTTTGTATGTTCACATACTTTTTTTCTCACAACACTTTCTTATTATAACATGAAATTTCATATTGAGCGATATAGAATTATAATTCTTTGCAGAGAATGCTTTTTGCAACCTGTTAAAGATTTGCACGGATCTGAAACATTACAAAAAAGTACAGAACAAAACCCAATGTTTGTTCTGCACTTTACTCATCAGACACCTGACAATTTCTGAAAAAGTGTCGCCAGATCACTCTATTCTATATTGGTTCTTTCAGTCATGTTATGTACAATCTCTTTTATCAGGAGGGGAAGGAAGGGTTTGGTAATATAGTCGTCACAACCAAGTTTTTCAAACTCTGTGGAAGTATTAAGAGTCCTGTCACTTGTCATGAGCACCACCGGAGTGTCATACTTCTGCCGTATTCTTCTGAGGGTCTCCAACCCATCCATCTCCGGCATCTTAACATCCAGCATAATTAAATCAAAGGATTGCTGCTCCAATACCTCCAGCGCCTCCTTACCACTGCACACCGAAACAATCTGGTACATCGGTTCATCGCGCATAATATGAGCAATAATTTTATTATTCATGGGTTCATCATCTATGGTAAGAATTTTTCGCTGCATGGAATCTGTCTGCTTCATCCTGTATTCTTTGTCTTCATCAATCATCTGCAACATGATATCCGCAATATGAGGATCAAACTGTGTACCCCTCCCCCTTTCGATTTCACTTCTTACTACCTCCTGGGGTAATGCATCACGGTAACTTCTGTTACTTGCCATGGCATCGTATGCGTCAGCTACTCCCAGGATTCTTGCAACCTCCGGTATTTTTTCACCTGCAAGACCATTGGGATAACCGTTTCCGTCATACCTCTCATGATGATACTTGGCTGCCACAGCAATATAATTGTTATCCGAAATTCCCCGCAGTATGTGATAGCCTGTCACCGGATGAAGCTTAATAATATTATATTCTTCGTCCGTAAGCTTTCCCGGTTTATCAATAATCTCTGCGGGAATACGTATTTTGCCGATGTCGTGAAGGAGCCCGGCACGATAGATTGCCTCCTGCTCTTCCTTGCTCTTACCCATTCTTGCAGCAATCATGCGGGCATACTCTGCAACCCTCTTTGCATGGCCGCTGGTATATCTGTCTTTTGCATCTACGGCTTCACTGAGTGCCGTGACAGTCTGTAAAAAAAGATTCTTTATTGCGATCTGCTGGTTTCTGAGTTCCTCCGTTTGTTCCCGAACCTTTTTTTCTAAGTCGACCTGTAGCTTCTCCAGTTCATTTTTTCTTATCACAAACAGAATCATGCTGGCAATACTGATTATGGTAAACAGCAATATTTCAATGCATACCACAATGAGATATGTTTTAAACACGGGTTTTTCCCAGTTCTTCATTTCCTTGCCGATTCTGTAGTTTTTCTCCTGCAGTACATTCTCTCCGGAATTGTCCAGTATCTGCAGACAAATCGTATATTCTGAAAGCTCCGGTTTATAGAGCTTGATAGGCTCTATTTCGTTCCAGCTGTATATTTGGGGATTGTCATCAAGCTCTTTAATGTAGAAACGCACCTTAACGTCCGTGAAACCGTAATTTCGAACGGATGCATAAATTGATAAATTCTTTACCTGCGGAGGAAATGCCAGGGGATTGTCTCCGGACATCATAATCTCTGTTCCATCGCACACAATAGAAGTAATTCCGTATTTCATATCAGTGTCTGTATCCGCACTATACTTCTTAAAAACAATCACGCCATTATTACTGCAAAGGTACAGCCTGCCACTATCTGAAACATAATTCCACGAATTTGCGGTAAGCCCCGAAAATAATCCGTCTCCCGCCCCATAAAACCTGTATTGTTCATCGCTGTCCCCACACAGCCTTGAAAGCTCCGTTTCATACAGACCGGCACTGCAGGTTACATAAGCAGTTTCCTCGTTGACAATAATGTCATAGTTATTGAAATACGGAAAATTTTCCAGCCGGCGTATATTACCTTTCAAATCAATATGACAGAGCGCATTGCTGGTCACCACAAAATAACCATCCTCATGAGGGACAATCCGCAGAATAATATTGGAGGAAAGTCCGTCTTCCACGGTATAATTTTCTACCAGTTCTTCCCCGGAGAGAATATAGATACCACTACCGTCACTGCCGGCCCAGATTCTCCCGTCATATCCCTCCACAATGGACAGAATCTGGGTATTGGCAAGACCATTCTCTGATGTTACGGTTCCTGTCAACTTACCGTCCTTAATATAATTAATACCGTCAGCAGTCCCCGCAACAATGGTGCCATCCCCTTGTTCTGTGATGCATCGGAAACGGTCACTGGTAACATTGTAAGATTCCGAATTATATAAGGTTATTTCCCCCTGTAGGTCATAACAAAAAAGCCCGCTATAGGTACATGCCCATAATCTGTCTTCTGAATCCGTAAACAGTGAGCGCACCCTGCTGCCACTCGTCATACTTGTTAGCTCATTGGAAATACAGGTCATCCGGCTTCCGTCAAGAATAATCAGACCATCATCCGTCCCGCAGTAGTAATTGCCATTGTAAAAAAGAACAGCATTTACATATTTCTTTTCGATTCCAACCTTTTCAAACAAATTCATAAAGGAACTCTCTGACAGCTTCATTACACCATAATGCGTAGAAGCAGCCCAGATATTACCCTGATAATCCTCATGAAAACATACTATGGAAGAATCAAAACCCTCATAATTCATCTTTTCGTAACTTCCATCCGGTGAAAGATACCCAAAACCGGATTCCGTAGCTACCCAGACGCGCCCCTTTCTGTCCTCAAATATCGCAGATATCTGACTTGCCGGTATATTAATCTGTTTTTTGGCGGCAATTCCCCGGTCTGATACCTCCACCACAAGCAATTCCCCGGTCTCAGTTCCCACCATCAATCCATAAGAGGTAGGTGCAAGGCAGTAATAAAAAAGCTCTCTCAATCTACTATCGATAATTTCCAGCTTCCTTGTTTTGTCCAGTGCATAAAGACCGCCGTTGTTATCCAGTACAATCAGCATGTCATTATACACTGTCATGGCTTTTGCAAAGGTAATATCCTTTCTTAGCACCTCAATGGTATCGTCTGTACTAAAGCTGCAAATGGTATCACTGGTACCTACATAAACAGTTCCCTCTTTATCCTCTGCAAAACAACGAACGGAATTGGATGCAAGACCATCCTCCTTTGTAAAGTAAGTGTACTTTCCGTTTTCATATCTGGCAATTCCGGCATCATTTGTTCCAATCCAAAGCCTGCCTCTGCTGTCTGTCATCATTTCCACAACATTGACAAGTCCGCCTTCCCGCACAAATTCAAACTGATTGCCATCATATCTGGTGAGTCCTGCGTAGCTGCCAATCCATATGTACCCATCCTCCGTTTCACAGATAGTATTTGCCTCCGATGAAACCATACCGTTGGTGTTATTGTAGATTTTTTCCACAAAATTATTATTATATAAATCCTGCTCTGCAGCACAGGAAACGAAAGAATCCGCTACCGCCAAAAAACCCGCCGTGACTGCAAGCATCCATATCAATTTTGTGCTTTGCCCTTCCGCTCTTTTTTTTCTGCGATTAATAAAATATATGAAAAGATATGCAAACACCACGCAGACCTGCTTGTCCAGGATTTCTACGACTGCTTCACCTGCAAGCGCCGATAAAGTGTTCGGAACATCATACCAACGCAGCATATCTACTAAAGTGTCTCCCCAGCTGTTACCGGAATATCCATTATAAAACAGCAGATTGAGAGGGGTAGAAACCACGGTACAAATAATTCCCATCCAGAAACTTGCTACCACCACTCTTAACGGATTATTCATATAATTCTTCTTTACCAGCAACCCCATCATTAAAGCTGCCACCACACTGGTAACAGAATATACCAACGCAGTTACATCGTAGAAGCCGGAAAGAATATTGTTGGAAAGTCCTGCAATAATCCCTCCCCATATTCCTGTATAATAGGATGCAATAAATGTTCCCATCATATCAAACCATATGGGTAAATTAAAGTAATTGGCAATTGCTCTTCCCAAAACGTTCAATGCAATTCCCGCGAGCACAATTATTCCTTTTTTCGCTGTGGTTTTCAACATAGTGTACCTCAACTTATTAATTCTTTATCTGTCTATGTTCTTTTCCATAATCTCCCTGTATTGCCGACAAATACTGTCATACTGTGAAAACAGACGCTGCTGCAGTATCACAATTTCTTCCGGAATCTTTTCTCTGGTCAATTTTTCCATCTCATATGCCAAATCACCTAACGCCTTGGCCCCTATGGAATATGCATTGTTTTTGAAGCCGTGAATACGTATACAATAATTCTTATAGTCCTGTTTGTTAAAAAACTCTGTCAACTCTTCTTTGACAGGCAGCTGCGTAAAATCCTGAAGTATTTCCAGATAGAAATCTCTGTCTCCGCTACAGGTTACCATCCCTGCTTCAAAATCTATTTCCGGAATTTCCTCCACACTCATTTCCTGCCGCTTTGTTGCGACCACTTCCCCGGTTCTGATAAATTGTTCCGGAAGAAACTTCAGAATAATCTTGTCTAGTTTCTCCGGGATGATGGGTTTTGAAAGGAAATCATGAAACCCTTCCCTCAGGTATCTTTCCCGGTCTCCAAGAATTGCATTGGCAGTAAGCATAATTACCGGCGTATTGCTGCACAGGTTATTATCACACATAGCATGAAATGTTTCGATTCCATCCATCTCCGGCATCATATGATCCAAAAATATCAAATCGAATTTCTGCTCTCTTAAAAGCTCCAGACACCTTTTCCCGCTATCTGCTTCCGTTACCTGTATCTGAGACTCCTTCAGCAAATTGTGAAAAACCTTAAGATTCATCTGTGAATCATCCACAACCAGGATTTTTGCCTCCGGAGCAATATAGCCCGTCCGGTATTGGTTTTGCCCTGATGCCTCAAGAAGTCTTTCCCGGAAGTCTCCCAATTCCTTACCATTCACGATTTTCTGTACAAGCTCAAAGGAAAACTCACTTCCTTTTTCATACTCGCTCTGTACTTTCAGTTCACTTCCCATCAGCTTCAGTAGCTGCTGTACGATGTTCATACCCAGGCCGGTGCCCTCGACATTTCGATTTCTCTCAACATCTACCCGTAAAAATGTATCAAATATTTTATCCATATCCTCTTTGCGAATTCCGATTCCGGTATCCTTCACCGAATAATGGAGCACTGCGTTTTCCCCTTCTACTCTGCATCTGAGCTTCAGCACTACCATACCCTGATTAGTATATTTTACCGCATTTGTCAGCAGATTCAACAGTACCTGCTTAATTCTTTTATCATCTCCGTAATATTTTGAAGGAATCCCGGCATCTATATCAAATATGAGCTGCAAGCCTTTTTCCCGCGATTTCACACTGATCATATTGTACAGGTCATTCAAAAGACTCCCGATTTCATAATCTGCACATACTATTTCCATCTTACCGGATTCTATCTTGGCGGAGTCCAGAATCTCATTGATAATGCTTAACAGCTCTACCGAAGAATTTTTCACATCATATGCATAATTTCTGATTTGTTCCTCCCGGCTTTCCCGAATAATCATCTCATTCATTCCCATAACAGCATTAACCGGGGTTCTTATCTCATGAGACATTCTGGCAAGAAACTGGGACTTGGCACGGTTTGCCTTTTCCGCTGCCTCCTTAGCCTCTTCCAGCTCCTCTGTAAGCCTCGCCTTTTCAAGACTTCCACTGACAATATGAAAGAGACTGCTGCAAACTACCATAAAAGCAAGATAAATCAGGCACCTTGGAATGATAAAAAACAGCATCAGACTCAAAACCGGACTATGGTTAATCTGTGTAAGAACAAATTGTCCGCCGGACACATAGGACTGCATGCTATCACTGGTGAGAAGTACCATATTGGCATCACATAAGCCATAATAATATCCGCAATATACCGTTACAATAGTGCTGAGTATCGTCAGGAAGTATACATAACGCATTACCGGCTTGGAGGAATATAATACCGCGTACAGAATCGGCAGCAGCAAAACTAAAACCACATGGTAGGTAATAAACACACCGGTTATGGTAAACATTAATATAATGCAAAACAGGATAAAGTATTTCATCTTCCTGTTGGATAAGGATACAAATCTGGTAACAATATAAACAATGGAATAAATGACGACTGATGACACGAACGCATTTCTCATCAGTTTTTGTTCAATAATAAAGATACCCAGCACGTTAAGTAGATAAGCAACAGAAAATACCAGCATTGTGACAGCAAAGCACTTCATGACATAGTTGTTGGCGATGTATTCCTGATCTGCTATATATATGGATATTTCATCCCTTTGTTTCCTATTTTTCATCGGCTCTCTCCCGGACGGCAGTTTATTAACCAATTATATATTTTATCTGTTTTGGACCACTTTTTCTATTATCCCCATGGGGTAGTATTAGTACCAGTCGCGGGTGATATTGAAACCCTGCATTTTTTATCAAAAAAGCCGGGAACAACCGACTTTCTATTACTTCACATGCAATGGAGGACTTTTTTACAATTTCTCAGCTATCTCATAATCCTGCAACACCCCATACAAAAATAGCAGAAGCAGTTCACCGGCCACATAGGAAACAGATAACAGAAAGTGCAAAGTATCCCACGTTTGCCAAAAAACGAAGATATATAAACAGATAAGCCAGATTTCCTTCTTACGGACAAGCGCACAATAGCCGCAAGCCAGTAATAAGAAAAAACGGTAATAATACCATATATGAAAGCAATATTCATTATCTTCTCCATAGATTCCTTGCTTCACTTGCAAACCCGCGCCTTCGGCGCTCCAAATGCCACCTTCGGCGTCGCTTGTTTTTCTTTTGCGCTCATTATATCATAACGTAATTTTTAATGCACCCATAACTTTGTATGTAATCCCTTATCACATAAAAAAATCTGTCCCTTTTACTGCTGGGACAGATTTGAAATCATTAACTGCACACACTTCCTGGCCATAAAGCTGCTTCCAAAGCTCCTATAAGGTATTCAGAATTGTCATGACTCTTGCATATTCTTCCACAACCTGAGTGCTCATTTCCTGCGCCCGGTCATATTCCTGATTCCGCAACAATTCCACTTCCTTACAGAGGATATCATAAAGGGTGGTAAGTGAAAGGTTTCCGCACACGCCCTTTAACGTATGCGAAGCTGCAAATGCCTCCTCGTAGTTGCCCTTATTCATGGAATCCCTGAAAAGCTCACAATTTTTGTCCTGTGTAAGCTTCTTCAGAAAACGGATCAACAAATCATCCTTACCCATAAAGCGGTTCAGGGCAGAATCAACATCTACGCCTGCCTCCAATATCTTTTCCCGTGTACTATCCTCCAGCACTGTATGAAACCTCCTGTCAATGGAATAAACATGTAATTCAGTATACTAACAAATACTCCGTTTTGCAATAGAAACCTGCGAATCCCGGGCCGGTCCTTACGTTTACTTCTTACCCTCGCTGATATAGGCTCTACGTATCCATATCATCAACGAGTATAGTAACGTAAAGAAAATCTGTACTCCATAATAGGTTACGGTGAGTCTGGGAAGCTGATAAAACAGACTCATGGAGCGTATGAAGCCTGAAATAAATGCCAGCATGATAAAAATTGCAACAACGTTGGTCCAGGCATGATTCTCTATACATTCCGACATTTCACATAAGGTAAAGCCCGCCTGAATGGCAGCGAAGCTCTTCAACAGACTGTATATGATATACAGGAAAAATCCCATGGTATATCTCGCTTCGCCATTTAGGAAGAAAGGCATAGCCCAATTGGCAACGTACAAAATCACCGCAAGAATGGAAAGACAAAAGGCCCTGAAGGCTTTTTTGTTCTCATTCACAACCTTGCATGCCACATAGATAATCAGCAGGTAACCAATGATATCCGAAAAGATGTCAATATGTGCGGAATCACCGATTAAATGCCCGATAATCATATCAACCGTCTCCGGTGCAGGAGTGTCAAAGGGCACATACTCGGGATAGAATATCCATCCTGTGATTCTTGTGTCAATGGTGAGAAACAGAAGAGCAATCCATAACAACAAAGCTTTCTTCATAAAATCCTAACCTTTCTTTTCCTACATTCTTCATGAATTAAGAAGTCCCTTTTCGGATTTTGTGCTGTCATCCATATCCTCATGATCAGACGCAAAGCCTGTACACAAACCCGTCATTTACCTTAAGGATATGCAAAATGGAACGTCTCAAAACCAAAAAAGGGACAAAAATTAACAAAACCATCCTGTTTCTAAGCTTAGTACTTACCAAACTCCCCATTCAGGGAAATAATCTGCTCGTTCTGATATCCCGTATTGTAGGAGATGCTGTCCGTGGAAGCAATACTGCCTTTATCGGAAGCAAGCTTAAAGCTTGCCATGAGGCTTCTGAGGTTTTCGGCCTGATTGGAAAGCTCCTCACTGGCTGCCGCACACTGCTCGCTGGTAGCAGAGTTTGTCTGTACAACCTGGGATACCTGACCGATTGCCTGGTCAATCTGGGATATGGCAGTGGCCTGGTCATTGGAAGCGACAGCAATTGCGCTTACCAGCTCAGCAACTCTGTCAATATTGCCTGCAATTTCATCCAAAGCCTTTGCCGTCGCCTCGGCGAGCTTCATGCCGTTATCCACCTTATGAATGGTATCCTCAATCTTCTCCTGTGTATCCTTGGCAGCAGAAGCACTCTTTGCAGCCAGACTTCTGACCTCCTCTGCGACTACGGCAAAGCCCTTGCCGTGTACGCCGGCCCTTGCAGCCTCAACTGCAGCATTCAGCGCCAGGATGTTGGTCTGGAACGCGATATCGTCAATGGTCTTTATGATCTTTGAGGTCACTTCAGAGGCATCTCCGATTTCGTTCATGGCAGCAACCATGTCTTTCATCTGATTGTTCCCTGCTACCGCCATATTCTTGACACCTGTTACCAGTGAATTGGCCTCATTGGCCTTGGTGGCATTGGTCTTGGTATTCTCTGCAATTTCGTCCATGGAAGCGGTAACCTGCTGTATGGCGCTGGCCTGCTCGGTAGCGCCCTGTGCCAGAGCCTGACTGGCGCTTGCAACCTGTTCGGAACCCACGGTAACCTGCATGGTGGACTCCCGAATGTTGCCGAGAGTCATGTTGTTATCCTCCACAAGCTTGCTGAGTGCAAGACCCAGAAGGTCCTTGTCGCTTCTCGCAGTTACCTCAACAGTCAAATCCCCGCCGGAAATTTTGTATGCAATTTTAGCCTGATCCTTCACCGCTCTTACCATTACCGCAAAGTTGTCAAGCAAATCACCCAGCTCATCCTCATTGATTTTTTCACAATCCACGTCCACATCACCTACCGCCAGCTTCTTGGCAGCCTCCGTCATCTTGTGAACAGGAATTGTGATAGATTTTATCAGCATGAGGGAATAGAAGACCGTAATCACAGCAGCCAGCAGGGAAACAGCAATCAGCAGCCCTCTCACAATAATAATATTCCTCCTGACGCGGGCATCATCCCCTGCAGACTCCTCCTCCAAAAGTGCCACCAGTTCAGACAGCTTTTCCTCTGCAGAATCTGCGAGCTTGGTGCCTGTACTCATCAAATCCTGCTGTGCCGTCTTCAGCTGGGCGTTTGTAGCCATCTGAATATACTTGCCTGCAGCTTCGGAACAGGCATCCATAGCTTTTTTGACCTCTTTATATTTAGAGGTAACCTCAGGTGAAAAATTGTCTAACCTTTCCTCGAACAGCTTCAGAAATCCTGCGATGGAATTCTCAAGCTCCTCAATCCGTGCCTTTTGTTCCTTCAGGTTGTCGGAATCATTGTAGTAGATAAACAAAATGTCCCGGACACATACCTGAATGTTATTGAAATCCGTAAAGGCTTCACTCATGTAATACTCGCCCATGGCATAATTGTTGTAGCGTTCCGTCCGTGCTTTGTTCACCATATTTGAAGAAAACAGGCCAAAACCGGTAATCACAAGCATAAGCACCAGCATTGAAACACTATATAACGTAATTTTTTTTCTCACCGTTAAATTTTTAATCGAAATTTTCTTTGGCATGGCAGTCTCTCCCCTCTATTCTTCCTCTTCCTGCATCTCTTCCATGACCTCAAGGTCTTCATCCTTTATCAGCTTCTCGGGGTCAATCAGAAGCTTCATCGTGTCACCTGTTCTCGCAAGTCCGTAGACATATTTGTTCTGTTCGGATTCCTTGCGCCCAAGGGACGGCGGCGGGACAATGTCGCTGTCCTGAATGGTATCCACCTCTGCTATTTTCTCCACAATCAGCCCGATTACCGTAGACTTGACATTGATTACAATAATACAGGTTCTGTCCGTATACTCCACAGGCTCCATCTTGAACCTTACACGGACGTCGATTACGGGAATAATTTTTCCCCGAAGATTAATCAGGCCCTTAATGTAATCCTTTACCTCGGGAACCATAGTAATAGGCTGCATCATAATAATTTCATTTACATAGCTGATACTGATTCCGAAACATTCCTTTCCCACCTGGAAAGTCATAAATTGGCCTTTTTGAGTATCCTCATCAAGCATTTCTTCTCTTTCTGCCATGTTTTCCCTCATCTCCCTTCCTCTTCCTGAATCAATCCTCCAATGTCAAGAATCAGGGCAATGCTGCCGTCACCAAGCTGTGTACAGCCGGAGATTCCCTTGACCTTTTTTACATAAGAAGGAATCGGTTTTACCACAATTTCCTGTTCCCTGACCAGCTTATCAATCAGAACGCATACCTGCTTGTTTTCGTGCTCCAGCACCATAACAATACCATCATCTACCTTTTCCAGCGCATTCTCCAGCTCGAACCTCCTGCTCAGACGAAGGAACGGATATGCTTCACCGCGAAGAATTACATATTCTTCTCCATCCGGCTCCGTAACGATGGACTTCTCCGTCAGCCGTACAAATTCCTTTACGGAGGCTGTCTCAATCACAAAGGAGGAGCTGCCTGCCTGAATCACGATTCCGTTGATAATCGCCAGAGTCAGCGGAATCACCAGTCTCATTTCCGACCCCCGGTTCAATTCACTGGAAATCTCCAGTCGTCCGCCGATGCTCTGTATATTCTTAACCACCACATCCATGCCCACGCCACGTCCGGAATACTCCGTTACCTGTTCCTTGGTGGAGAAACCGGGCAGTGTGATGAAACGATAAATCTCATTGTCGGTATAATCCGTAATCTCTTTATCCTTCGAGCCCAGCAATCCCTTATCTCTCGCCTTTTCAAAGAGCTTCTGCTTGTCGAGGCCCTTGCCGTCATCTCTTACACTGACATAAACCTTGCCGCCCTCATTCCGCGCTTCCAGTACAATCTTTCCCTTCCGGGGTTTGCCAAGTGCAACTCTTTCTTCTGCATCACACTCGATACCGTGGTCCACGGAATTTCTCACCAGATGCATCAGAGGGTCAGAGATGTGTTCAATGATATTCTTATCAACCTCAGTGCTTTCGCCGATTACCTCCAGCTCAATCTCCTTGCCCAGCTTCTTCGACACATCAAAGACGATACGGCGCATCTTCTGGAACACATTGGTCAGCGGCATCATGCGCATGGACATGATAACCTCCTGAAGCTCTGTGGTTATCTTGGCAAGCTGTGCGGAAGCCTTCTGAAAATTGGGAAGATCCATTCCCTGTAAATCGGGATTCTGAAGCACAACCGCCTCAGCAATCACAATCTCACCAATCAAATCCATGAGCATATCCATCTTTTCCACATTGATACTGATAATGCTCTGCTGTTTGGGCTGGTTCTTTGCAAGAGTCTTTCCTTTACCGGTCTCCTTGGCCTTAATAACGTAGTCACCGGGTGCAACCGCTTTTGGCTTCTCCGCAGGAGGCTCCTCACCGAGGTCAATGACAACCTTCGGCTCTTCCGGTTCAGTGCTGTTCCCAAATCCTTTCGTAAACTGCTCAGCCGTAATCCTCTCAATATCAATCTGGTTGGCCTCCGAACTGTCAATCAGACCTAAGATTTCTTCTTTTTCACTTTTTGTCTGAAGCAGCATATAGAAGCCCTCAGACAGGATTACATTGGCACTTTCTTCATTGGTAATGATATCTTCCGGTGTATATAACAGATCCTCCGCAACCTCCTTCAGGGCATAGGTCGCGGAATAAGCTCTGATATTACTCATCTGTGTATCATTCTTATAATGAATGGCAATCCGGTAAAACTTACTGTCCTCACTTGCCACAGGCGCTATATAAAACTGTGTAGGCTCTTCATGCTTATTTTCCCTGGGAAGGCGAATACCCTGCTCTTTAATCTCGCCCTTTATACGCTTCAGGAATTCGTCGAGATCCTCCAGTATTTCTTTCTCATCGCCGTCAGGTTTCTCTCCGTCCTTAATCTTGTCCATTTCACCATTGACAAAATCGGATACGGCAAGCACCTTTTCCACCAGTTCAAGGTGCGGGACATTCTCAGGATGGGATTCCCTTAAGTAGTAAAAGACATCTTCCAGCTTATGGGTCACCTTTGTGATGTTGTCATACATCATGATTCCCGAGGAACCCTTGATTGTGTGCATGATTCGGAAAATTTCATTAATGTCCGTGTCATCAAAACAGTCTGCATCCTGCTTTTCCAGAATGATGCCTTCCAGCTTCTCCAGCAGTTGACCGCTCTCATACAGAAACATATCAAGCATTCCGTCAACGTTGAATTCTTCTGCCATATTTCCCCTTTCCGGCATTTCACAGTCTTTCCTGTAACACTGCCCTTTTGTACACTACTTGGCAATAACCTTCTGTCAGATTAAGCCAAGCTTTCTCAAAACCTGTTCAAATCTGTCTACATCAATAGGCTTACCGGAATATGCCTCGCATCCGAGTTCAAAAGCCTTCTTGACGTTACGTTCCTCATTCAGCGCAGTGGTCATGATAATCTTTACTCTTTTTTCCTTGGGCGTACCACGCTCTACTTCTATGTCACGGATAGCCTTAAGTACCTGATAGCCGTCCAGCACGGGCATCATCACGTCCAGGCACACAAGATCATAAGGATCTCCATCCTCCAACGCCATCATATATGCGTCCACAGCCTCCTCGCCGTCTACCGTCACATCACACTCTCCGTATTGTGACAGGTACTTGTCCATGAACTTCCTGCTGGCGAAATCGTCTTCTGCTAATAGCGTTTTCATATCTTATTTCTCTCCTTCCATATAATCCCAATGTCTCTGTCTACAGCTTAAGCAGGCTGTAAACCTTATTTGCAATTGACGTAAGCGGCAGCTGATACTTCACTGCGCCTATATCGTAAGCTACCTTCGGCATTCCGTACACTACACAGCTGGCCTCATCCTCACCAATGGTAACCGCACCCGCCTTCCGCATCTCCAGAAGACCCTTGGCGCCGTCCCCTCCCATCCCCGTAAGGATAATACCGATAGCCTTGCTGCCGGCGGCCTTGGCCACAGAATGAAACATAACGTCAACGGACGGACAGTGGCCATTCACCTTCTCTGTTCCCCTGCATTCCACCTGGAAACTGTCCCCTACCTTCAACAGACGCAAATGCTTATCTCCGGGGGCAATCAACACCTGTCCCGGAACAACCCTGTCGCCGGTCTGTGCCTCCTTCACCGCAACCTCGCACTGGTTATTTAATCTGTCCGCGTACATTTTGGTGAAGCCCGGCGGCATATGCTGAACTACTATAACGCCGGGAATATTTCTCTTAAATTGTTTTACCACTTCAAAGATGGCCTCTGTTCCGCCTGTGGATGCTCCAATGGCAATAATTTGATCTCTTGCTGCCGGACTAATCTCGCCTGCGAAGGAGCTGCCTCCTTCGGGATACTTCATATTACCTACCTTGGCAGTGGAAGCAATCTTTACCTTGGTCACAAGCTCCTGTTTCAGAAAACTGTTGATGCCTGCCGCATCCATACTGGACGGCTTATTGATAAAGTCTACCGCTCCTGCCTCCAGGGCATCGAAAACGGTATTATTTAAGGCACTGATTACTACAACCGGCAAGGGATACTGGGGCATCAGTCTTCTCAAAAATTCAATACCGCTCATTCGGGGCAATTCCACATCCAGGGTCATCACATCCGGCTTGTACCGGATGATGGCATCTCTCGCCTCATATGGGTCCGATGCCTGGGCAACCACCTGAATGTTTGGATCCGAATTCAGACTCTGCACCAGAAGATTGCGGAACAGCAGGGAATCATCAACTACTAGTACTTTAATCGGTCTCATGCTGTGTCATTCCTTTTTCCTATATATTGATGGCTGCACATACTGTAACTGTATTCTGTTTTTATCAAGGGACTCTGTAGCTCCGATAATCAGATAACCCCCCGGTTCCAAAAAACGATATATTTTATCGATGAGCCGGTACTTTACGTCATCGTTAAAGTAAATCATGACATTTCTCAGAAAAACCACATGAAATTTTCTCTTAAACGGGAATTCATCCATCAGATTGAATCTTCTGTAGATAAGCTGCTGTTTTAACTCATCCCTGACAGCATACTCCTCGCCCCGGCTTATGAAATACCTTCTCTTCCACATGTCAGGAAGGGGATCAACCTGCTCCTTCAAATAAACTCCCCTGATGGCGTGCTCCAAAACTCTGGTAGAGATATCGGTAGCAAGGATTCTGGTATCCCAGCTGCCTGCCTCCAGCCCAAAGAAATCCGTCACCACCATGGCCAATGTATAGGGTTCCTCTCCTGTGGAAGAGGCTGCGGACCAGATTCTCAAATCCCTCTCCTTTGCCTCCTTCACCTTCAGATACGGAAGAATCACCTGGCGCAGGTATTCAAAGTGAACGGGCTCCCTCATAAAATATGTATGATTTGTAGTCAGAGCATCTATCAGTCCCTTGGACTCTGCTCCCTGGAAATCCATCTCCACCCTTGACATAAAATCTTCAAAATTGTCATAGCCATTGTGCAGAAAATGCGTTTCCAGCCTTCCGTTTACCAGAACTCTTTTCTGGCTTAAGTCAATACCGTAATGGCTCTTCACATAGCGCACTACCCGTTCAAACTGAGCGTCTGTTAACACTTGTTTCTCCTATGAATAAATATTATTCTTTTCGACAATTTATGTCAATAAAAACCATTGTATAATCGATTTACACTACACGAAATTGTTTTTGAATCTTATTCATGACTTCCACAATACCCGGATCGTACAAAACGCCGCTTCCTTTGTCCACCTCCTCCACAGCCTGTTGCAGCGAATATCCTTTTTTTCTGATCAGATTATCCAGGTCGTTGACTACCGCCACAATTCTTGCTGCCAGGGGAATACTGCTGCCGCCGATACCCTCCGGATAGCCGCTGCCGTCCCAATACGCGTAATGGTATCTTGCAATCTGAATGGCCATATCCATGAAACGGCTGTTACCGCTTCCGATTTCCTCCAGTATACCTGCGCTGAGCTCCGTCCGGTTTTTCATTTCATCCTTCCAGTCTGCCTTAGGTATCTCCTGATTATAACGCAAAATTGCCTCATCCGTCATCACAATGTTGCCGATATCATGAAGCTTCGCCGCAATCTCG
This sequence comes from Acetatifactor sp., assembly GCA_051880315.1. Classification (GTDB taxonomy): domain Bacteria; phylum Bacillota; class Clostridia; order Lachnospirales; family Lachnospiraceae; genus Acetatifactor. The sequence goes on along the minus strand of JBJENR010000185.1, from coordinate 4,048 downwards.
ATGGTCTCCACAAATTCGTCCGTGATGCTGTCCTCATATCTGGGAACCAGCTGCAGACTCTGGGCCAGAAGGCGACTGTTATATCCCACTCTTTCCAGATGATTTCCGATATGACTGTTACGCCTCTCCGCAATATTTGCCAGGGCCATCAGCATATTGGCTCTCTCCTTCTCCATCTGTTTCTTCTGTTCTGTCACCATGCGGTGCATCATGCGATTGTAATCTTCCATCTCCTGCTTAATCCGGTAGCTGTTCAGATGGTTGTTAATACGCATCACAACCTCAATGGGCTCAAAGGGTTTGGCGATGAAATCCACCGCTCCTGCAGAAAATGCCGCCTTCTTCTCCTCGCTGGAATCCGCCACTGTGATAAATACAAAGGGAATGTCCCTGGTAACGGGATTTTCCTTTAACAGCTTACAAAATTCCAAGCCGTTCATTCCCGGCATGGAAAAATCAGACAAAATCAGCTGAGGCTTATTTTCCTTCATGATATCCAATGCCCTCTGTACGCTCAGCGCACATAAGGGTTCATAACCCTCGTTCAATATAATGTTTTCCAGGATTTTCAGATTAACGCTTATATCATCAACAATTAATATTTTAGCCGGTTCTTTCTTTTTCGAGGAATAATCCATAACCATATCTCCTTAACTCAATAATGTATCCAACTCCGTTTTCAACTGCTCATATGCCGCCATGCTCTTCTCATGATTTTCCTTGCGAATTGCCATTTCAAGGCGAAGGATGCTGCGCTTCATGTCGCCCTCCGAGCCTTCCGTCAGCGCCTTGATTGTTTCCGCCAGCGTCTCGGCTTTGTCCCAGGAGCCAAGCTCTATGCAGAGAATCAGCTTTTCCATCCTCTTGTTGATTTCTCTCTTGTTGTTCTCGGAACCGAATTTAAAGGAATTATCCTGCTCTTCACTATCATAAAAGGTTCCTGTCCATTTTCTGCAGGATTCAGGGAGTACACCCTTCACCGAATTGTTACTCAGCTTCAGACGGATACTGAAGGAAAAACAGCTACCCTTTCCCTTCTCGCTCTCCACATGAATGGTTCCGTTCATCATCTCCACCAGCTGTTTGGTAATGGATAATCCCAGACCTGTGCCGCCAAAGCGCCTGGTGATGGAAGCATCTACCTGCTTGAAGCTCTGGAACAGTCTGTCCTGTTCCTCCTTTGAGATACCGATACCCGTATCCCTCACCATGAAAAACAACTCCACCTCATCATTTATTTGCATTGTCTTGCTGACATCCACACTGATCTGTCCCACAAGGGTAAACTTCACTGCATTGGAAAGCAGATTATTCAGTATCTGACCTACCCGCAATGCATCGCCGATTACAAACTGCGGTATGTTTTCGTCTACATATACACTGAGATGCAGTTCCTTCTTGTTGATTTCAACCGCGTGTGTGGAAATAATTCTGTCCATCATATTATAAAAATCAAATTCGGTTTCATCCAGTGAAAACTTTCCTGACTCAATCTTTGAAAAATCCAGAATATTATTGATAATGGCAGACATATTATCACAGCAGTAGAGAATAATCTCCAGGGTATTCCTCTGCTCTTCGTTCTGTATTCTCTCGAGGAGATTTGTCACATGTCCCTTGATGCCGTTTACCGGCGTTCTGAGCTCATGGGTGACATTGGCCGTAAATTCATTTCGCTGACGCCTGTTTGTCTCCTCTTCCTCTTTCAGCTGCCTGATTCTGATATTCATGTTATTGCGGAAGGTGATATCCTCCGCGAGGAGCACCTCGATATTATCCTCCAGCGGAAACAGCCGAATGGTAACTGCAAAACAGGAACTGTTCTTCCGGTACATGGCTGTCTCTTTCTTACCTTTAAGCTTTTCTATATCGAATTCTGCGAAATCTCCGTTTTCCCGCTGAAATTCCTGCCAAAAAAGCTCTGACATATTGCGCTTTTGCAGTTCTTCCCCGGTATAATTCAGATTTTCCCTGGCAGCGGCATTGCCATACAGCACCCTTCCCTGCAGATCGAACACAATGACTATTTCAGAGGTTTCTTCTATAATTACGGAATCTTTTACCATATCCTCCCAGGTCCTGTTCATCTGCCCCACCATCCTTTTCTTTTTCTGTACAAACCATTTCAGGTCAGATTTTATCACATTTTAGCCTTTTTTTCAATCAATACGGCGTGCAATTCACAATTATTTAATTTTATTCTCATAAACATTTACAAAATAAAGCTTATTTTGACAATATTCGACATGCTGGGGAATTGTATTTTCGATAAGATAACGGGGATTCATTATATTTTGCTGCTTGTGTTTACCTAATCCTATGGTACAATGAATAATAACAGACAGACAAAATTTGAATTGGAGGAAACAATATGGGGCTTCTCAATAAGATTTTCAAGAAAAATCAGGACAGTAACAAGAAAAGTAATAATACACTTATAGAAGATATTCATCAGGCATCGGAATGGGTGGTCAAGGCACTGAACTCATCCGGCTACAAGGCTGATTATTCCTTGGAAAGCATGAAGGAAATTGACAGATTTTTCGATGAGCAGAGTTCTGAAACAGGGCTGCTTTCAAAAAATCGCGGTATGATTTTATTCAGTTTAGCTTCCTATATAGGTGAAGTTGCTATCAGATTATATGGTGGCGAATGGATTACTGATGACAGCCACCCTAAAGGGGAACTATATATTTCTGTGAAATTAGCGGACGGCACTGTCATATGGCCCGCTATGAGATGTATAAAAAGATATAATGATGGGCGCGAAGCAAGCATCTATGACTATCTTTATGTCCTGAAGGGTTACCCCCGTGCTGACCTCCGATAGAAGAAGTAAAGCAAACAAAATAGCAGGTTTGCACGATAACCGTTCTTATTTTGCACCTTTATCTTCTTTAATGCACATGATTGTTATGCTAAACTATAAAATCATAGGGTTTAAGGAGATAGGACGATGAAAAAGAATCTGACAATCAGCAGGCATCTTAATAAGTTTATTTTACTATTGATAATTGGCCTTGTTTTCCTCCCGGGACTGAGTGGTTGTTCTTTTCCCTTGAAGAATAAGCCGGATCCGTTGTTACAATCGGATTACCTGAATCATGAGTATGAATATAAGAAATCAGACGAAAAGGACTGCTTAAGAGTACTGGTGCAATTACTGCAGGCGGTGGATCAAAAGGACCACGAGGCTATCAAGGGAATGTTTTCCAAAGAAGCATTGGAGAAAATCGAAGACATAGATGAGAAGATCGATCTATTTATTGAAACATTTCCAACATGGGAACGTAAGTATGACCCTTCTTTTGCAGGAATGGGAAAACATGCCAACAGAGGAACGATTACAAGATGGGTGAAACCTACCTTTGATTTTGAATCCGAGGGAAGACAATATGTATTGAAATTTATTTATTATACTGATGCAGACGAAAATCCGGATCAGCTGGGTCTTTCCATGATTCAAATATATGAAAGGTATGCGCCGGGTTATAGCCATGATTTTAAGGTGCAAGGGGAAGGTTCGCCACATGATATTTACCTGTGGGAGTATACCATGGACCTGAAGGACCGAAAGCCACTGCATCAGACTACACCTTTCGGAGTGTATGAAAAGACGGATGAAGAGAAATGTGCCTATTTGGATACCATGACTTCTGAAGAAGTAAGTATGATTGTTCCAAGCGATAAATTGGAAGCGTATTACAACAAGAATCTTTACTCCAATCAGATTAATAAATATTATGTTGCACTGCATGAATTAAGATTTGCTTCTGACTATTTTGAAAAAAATAGTGCGCAGGACTTGGTTATTCTTGAGGGAGTTCAGGTAAACTACTTTGACCGGTCGTCAGGTGATAAAGGACCGGATTTTGTTGTTTTTCACCTTGCAGACGATAAAAGAAAAGAACAGATTTCTATTTACTTAGAAGCAAATGGAGACGAAGTTACAATTTTAAATGAAGACATAGTTCTAAAGTATATTCATGGTTACCAGACAATATTCGTAATTCAACCGGTAATAGAATAATATGTCAAAACTAAACAA
>JBJENR010000184.1:0-29708 GCA_051880315.1 Acetatifactor sp. | reverse complement strand
TATTTAAGTTTCTATGATACTAAATCAAAGATTACTCAATGATTGTAGCAACACGACCAGAACCTACTGTACGTCCACCCTCACGGATAGCGAAGGTAAGACCCTGCTCCATAGCGATGGGATGAATCAGTTCGATGGTCATCTCTACGTTATCACCAGGCATGCACATCTCAGTGCCTGCAGGCAGTTCGCAAACGCCGGTTACGTCGGTTGTTCTGAAGTAGAACTGAGGACGATAGTTGTTGAAGAAAGGAGTATGACGTCCACCTTCATCTTTGGTCAGAACGTAAACCTGAGCGGTAAACTTCTTGTGGCAGGTAACTGTGCCGGGCTTTGCAAGAACCTGTCCTCTTTCGATTTCAGTTCTCTGAACGCCACGAAGCAGTGCGCCGATGTTGTCACCAGCTTCTGCCTGATCCAGCATCTTGTGGAACATTTCGATACCGGTTACAACGGTCTTCTTGGTCTCTTCCTTGATACCGATGATTTCAACTTCCTCGTTAATCTTCAGAGTACCACGCTCTACACGGCCGGTAGCAACGGTACCACGACCGGAGATGGTGAATACGTCCTCGACAGGCATAAGGAAAGGCTTATCTGTATCACGCTGAGGATCAGGAATGTAGGTATCTACAGTATCCATCAGCTCCATGATCTTGTCGCCCCACTCGCCCATGGGATCTTCCAGAGCCTTCAGAGCAGAACCCTTAACGATAGGGCAATCTGTGAAGTCGTACTCTTCCAGCTGCTCGGTAATTTCCATCTCAACCAGCTCAAGCAGTTCAGGATCGTCAACCATATCACACTTGTTCATGAATACAACGATGTAAGGAACGCCAACCTGACGAGACAGAAGGATGTGCTCCTTGGTCTGAGCCATAACACCGTCGGTAGCAGCTACAACGAGGATAGCGCCGTCCATCTGAGCAGCACCGGTAATCATGTTCTTTACATAGTCAGCATGGCCAGGACAGTCAACGTGTGCATAGTGTCTCTTCTCAGTCTGATACTCAACGTGTGCGGTAGAGATGGTGATACCACGCTCTCTCTCTTCGGGAGCCTTATCGATGTTTTCGAAATCAACCTTCTCGTTACCAGCAACTCTCTCTGCCAGAACCTTGGTGATAGCAGCGGTCAGAGTAGTCTTACCATGGTCAACGTGACCGATGGTACCAATGTTACAATGGGGCTTTGTTCTTTCAAATTTAGCTTTAGCCATTATTGAAGTCCTCCTTAAAAAATTAAACTTATTTTATTTGTGCTACGCCGAGGGCCCTTAAGCACACTCGGCGCTTGTTTAACTCGGCTACCTCTGATTATATTAAAAATCCTTCGGTATTTCAAGTTATTTTTTTGATAATATGAAGCCATGCACGAAATTTTGATGTTTTCTGTTTTCAAGTTTACTTGTTAAGCAATAACATAAAAATTTGTATAGGCGCTAGGCCCAAACAGGGAAATGCTTTGCATTTTCGAGTACATGGTATTTTATATCATTAGTTCTTCTTTGCTGCAAGTACCTTTTCCTGAACGTTCTTGGGAACGGGCTCGTACTTTTCGAAGAACATGGAATAGTTACCACGGCCCTGGGTCCTGGAACGAAGGTCGGTAGAATAACCGAACATTTCAGCAAGGGGAACATATGCACGAACCATCTTGCCGCCGCCGATGTCTTCCATACCCTGCACCTGTCCACGACGGGAATTCAAGTCACCGATAACATCACCCATGTACTCTTCAGGCATGGTTACTTCAACCTTCATGATGGGCTCGAGAAGCACGGGAGCAGCCTTAGCCATAGCTTCCTTGAATGCCATGGAACCGGCAATGTGGAATGCCATTTCTGAGGAGTCAACCTCGTGGTAAGAACCGTCATACACGTTGGCATGAACACCCAGAACAGGGAATCCGCCAAGGATACCTGCCTGTGCTGCTTCCTGAATACCTTCACCGACTGCAGGGATGTATTCCTTGGGAATAGCACCACCGACAACGGTAGATTCGAAGAGCAGTGTAGGAGGATCATTGATAAGAATGTTTGCCTTGGGATCAAAGTCAAATTTCTCACAGTTAGCCTCCATAGGCTCAAACTTAACCTTACAGTGACCGTACTGACCGCGTCCGCCGGACTGCTTAGCATACTTGGAATCCACTTCAACTGCCTTGGTGAATGCTTCCTTATATGCAACCTGAGGTGCGCCGACATTAGCTTCTACCTTGAACTCACGAAGCAGACGGTCAACGATAATCTCCAGGTGAAGCTCACCCATACCTGCGATAATGGTCTGGCCGGTTTCCTGATTGGTGTGTGCACGGAATGTAGGATCTTCTTCAGCCAGCTTTGCAAGTGCCTCGCTCATCTTGCCCTGACCAGCCTTGGTCTTAGGCTCGATAGCCAGCTCGATAACGGGCTCAGGGAACTCCATGGACTCAAGGATAACGGGATGCTGCTCGTCACAGATGGTATCACCTGTTGTGGTGAACTTGAATCCAACTGCAGCTGCGATATCACCGGAGTAAACCTTATCAAGTTCCTGACGCTTATTAGCATGCATCTGAAGGAGACGTCCTACACGTTCCTTCTTATCCTTTGTAGCATTCAGCACATAGGAACCGGAGTTAACGGTACCTGAATATGCACGGAAATAAGCAAGCTTACCCACAAACGGGTCAGTCATAATCTTAAATGCCAATGCAGCAAAAGGTTCGTCATCAGAGGAATGTCTTTCAACCTCATTGCCGTCCAAATCAACACCCTTGATAGCAGGGATGTCGAGAGGAGAAGGCATATATTCAACAATTGCATCCAGAAGCTTCTGAACACCCTTGTTTCTGTATGCAGTACCACAGCATACAGGTACAGCAGTACATTCGCAGGTTCCCTTACGGAGAGCTGCCTTCAACTGCTCTGTGGTGGGCTCCTCACCTTCCAGATACATCATGGTAAGCTCGTCGTCCAACTCACATATTTTTTCAATCAGTTCTGCGCGGTATTCTTCCGCCTGGTCCTTCATATCTCCAAGATCATCGGTAACGGTAATATCGTCACCCTTCTCATCGTTGTAGATATAGGCTTTCATCTCAAACAGGTCGATGATGCCCTTAAAGTCATCTTCCTTGCCGATAGGCAGCTGGATAACAATTGCATTCTTACCCAGTCTGGTTTTAATCTGTTCTACTGCAGCATAGAAGTTTGCACCAAGGATGTCCATCTTATTGATGAATGCCATACGAGGTACGTTATAGGTGTCAGCCTGACGCCATACGTTCTCAGACTGAGGCTCAACGCCACCCTTTGCACAGAAAACGCCGACAGCGCCGTCCAGCACACGAAGGGAACGTTCTACTTCTACGGTGAAGTCTACGTGTCCGGGGGTATCAATAATGTTGATACGATGCTCTAAAGCACCGGGCATGGGCTTCGCCTCTTTTTCCAGAGTCCAGTGACAGGTTGTAGCAGCAGACGTGATGGTAATACCTCTCTCCTGCTCCTGAGCCATCCAGTCCATGGTTGCAGTGCCGTCATGGGTATCACCAATCTTATAGTTTACACCGGTGTAGTAAAGAATACGCTCTGTTGTCGTAGTTTTACCAGCATCGATATGAGCCATAATTCCGATATTTCTGGTTCTCTCTAACGGATATTCTCTTCCAGCCAAGATTTTTTCCTCCTTACTTTTTATAAAGCTGTTGGAAAATTAAGATTAGAATCTGTAATGAGCGAATGCCTTGTTTGCTTCCGCCATCTTATGCATATCTTCTTTTCTCTTCACAGCAGCGCCTGTGTTGTTAGCTGCGTCAAGAATCTCATTTGCCAATTTGTCTTCCATGGTTTTCTCACTTCTCTTGCGAGCAAACATGGTCAGCCAACGAAGTCCGAGAGCCTGACGTCTCTCTGCTCTGACCTCGATGGGCACCTGATAGGTAGCACCGCCGATACGTCTTGCCTTAACTTCCAGAACAGGCATGATATTGTTCATAGCCTCTTCAAAAACTTCAAGAGCGGGCCTACCGGTTTTCTCTTCTACCTTTGCAAATGCCTTGTATACAATCTTCTGTGCAATACCCTTCTTACCATCAAGCATGATGTTGTTGATAAGCTTGGTAACCACCTTGTTGTTGTATAAAGGATCTGCTAATACATCTCTTTTTTGAATATGTCCCTTACGTGGCACGGTTCTTCCCTCCTTAACAATAAAAATTTCGTTAAATCATCGGTACTCACATGTGTTTCCCCAAGTGTTCGCGCTGTGATATCTGTATGACAGAATTCCAACACTTTTCTTAGTTCCGTTTTTGTGGTACTAGTCTGCTGCATATGCAGTAGACTGAAGAATCTGAATCAAAAGATTCTTCCCAGTTTTCAATCGGACGTTATTTATTTCTTAGCGTCCTTGGGCCTCTTAGCGCCGTACTTGGAGCGAGCCTGCTTCCTGTTGGCAACACCTGCTGTATCAAGAGTACCACGGATAATGTGGTATCTGGTACCGGGCAGGTCCTTTACTCTACCACCACGGATCAGTACAACGCTGTGCTCCTGCAGATTATGACCTTCACCGGGAATGTAGCTTGTAACTTCGATTCCGTTGGAAAGACGTACTCTGGCAATCTTTCTGAGCGCTGAGTTAGGTTTCTTAGGAGTCGCCGTCTTAACTGCGGTACACACACCACGCTTCTGGGGAGCAGATACATCAGTAGCCTTCTTGTGAAGGGAGTTGTAACCTTTCTGCAGAGCAGGTGCAGTAGACTTCTTAACAGATGTCTGACGTCCTTTTCTTACTAACTGGTTAAATGTTGGCATTCTGTTTCACCTCTTTCTGAAATATAATTTGTATGTTACCTGCACATGGACAATCTGTTTCATGCAAAAAAGAAGCATCCGCGCGCATGCTATATTAGTATAGCCGCTCGCAGATGCCTTGTCAACCACTTTTTTATTGTATTTCTCTGGATTTTCCCGCATTTTCCTATAACTGCCTGTAAAAATCTGTGTCTACATCATTCCTGCCTATATATAAGCTGCCTGATTCTTTGCAAAGGCACTCTTTTCTGCCTCCAGCGACATATACCTGCGCCTGCGATTTTCAACAAAGCCTGCAATAGCTCCTGTCACAATTATGACACCGCCAAGTACCATAAGTAACGGCTCTGCAAAAATACCCACAAGCAGCACAGCAAGTCCCATAAAACAGCTGGATATCATTGAACCTGTCTCATTTTTCATAATTGTAACCTCCTGTCTGCGAGCAAAAACATCTTTTACAGTCTTATGTACCCTTCTACTATATAAGACTGCCTCTCACGGTCAGATGGTCCAAAATTTGGTAATATTATGAAAAATATTTTTGTTCTTTTAATATAGCTATATATCTCTTAAGCGCATCCTGCCACGGCGGCAGTTTCCCGAATCCGTTTTCCGTCAGTTTTTCCTTGCTCATACGACTGTTTGCCGGTCTATCCGCCTTTGCACCATACTCTTCGGTAGAAACGGGAATCACTTTTATAGGGATCCCTGCCTCCCGGAAGATTGCACAGGCAAAATCATACCAGGAACAGATTCCCTCATTGGTTGCATGATAAACACCGTATTTGTCTGTGAGGACCATATCAACCAACAGCTTAGCAAGATCGTAGGTATAAGTAGGAGACCCGAACTGGTCATTTACCACCCGCAGTGTGTCATGACTTTTGGAAAGATTCAGCATGGTCTTCACGAAGTTCTTGCCATTGATGCCAAACACCCATGCGATGCGCACGATAAAATACTTGTCCAAAAGCTCCTGTACCGCCAGCTCCCCCTCATATTTTGTCCGGCCATATACACTTTGCGGCTCCTTTTCATCATCAGGCTCCCAGAGCTTCTCCCCCTTGCCGCTGAACACATAATCCGTGCTGATATATATCATCTTGATATCCAATTCTTTACATACTGTTGCAATATTACGGGGACCCCCGGCGTTCACCTTACGGCATAGTTCTTCGTTGTCCTCCGCTGCATCCACCGCTGTGTAGGCAGCACAGTGAATGACTGCATCGGGAGCAGCCGCCTTAATCACGCGTTCAACGCAAGCCGCATCCGTGATATCCATCTCCTCAATATCCACGCCCACCGCTTCCATACCGCGGTTCGTAAGCTCATTAACCACATCATAGCCAAGCTGTCCCTTGACTCCTGTCACCAAAACTTTCATAAACAACGATTCCTTTCCGAATCTCATTGTCAACCGATATGCTCAAACAGATACTGCAACACATCGTCAGTGAATTTCCTGGCCTCTACGCCAACGATGAAGCTGCCGTCCTCCTGCGCCTCCACACGGCGCACCGTGGCATACATAATCAGGGTTTCTGTGACAACAATGACATCCTTTCCCACAAAATCAGGGCGTTCGGAAGTCATTCGGATTGCCATACCCATAGGCGCCACATTTTCAACCTGTACCTGTAGTTTTTCCTGTGTATCACAAATCACCATCACACTGTTCGCCACATACTTCACCCGGTCGATTCTTCTTCTCTCCTCCATAATGCCACAACCTCCTGTTTTTCCATAAAATTATGTACTTTTCATTTATATCCGTATCAGTTATAATAATACCATATTTTTAGTTATTTTAAAAGGAGGTTCCTATATTTCACATGAAAAAATATAAAAATATATTTGCCATTTCACTCCTGACCGGTATGCTCCTCAGCGGATGCGGCACCTCAGTGCCCCCCTCCTCCCTACCGGCATCCCGGGCCTCGGACTCTTTGACGGCAGATTCGCAGGCCACCGGAACCCCTGCTTCCGAAGCAGCCTCCGGTGAACAGACCAACGAATCCCAGGCATCAGAAACCCTATCCATTACCATACTGAATCTCTGTGGCGTGGATATCGGCATGCTTGCTGTCATTGACCCTGTTACCGGGGAACAGGTGAATATCGGCAGTCTTGCAAATGAAGAAGCTCTGACACTTAACAACTGGCCCGTTGATGTGACAACCATTCAATGGGCAGTTTATAACCAAAGGGGAGAGTTGTATCAGGAAGCGGCCACCGATATCCGGGATGCCAAAACCGGCGTATCCATTGTGCTGAAGGGAAACGGTTCCATAGATAATGTGGAGACATCCTTCTATTAATATCAGCAACTTTTCATGACAAACACAGGGCGTTATGGTTTGCACCATACCGCCCTGTGTCTTTATGCTTTACATTGCTTTTAATTACTTTACTTCACTCTTCTGAGCTGCTTCCTTCTTCTGCTCGTACTTTCTGTACATCTCATAACCGGCAGCACCAAGTACGGCTACTATCAACAGCCACCACCAATTCATACGGGATTTTGCTTCTTCCATTTCTTCAACAGAACCTGCAAGAGCAGTGCTCTCGTCTCCAATTGAGATTAACTCCTCTGCTTCCTGATTATCCGCAACATTTTTAACTTCATTGTCCACGGTTTCAATCTCTTCATCTACACCAGGAGCAAGAGGCGTCTCCTCCTCCTCAATCTCGATAGTGTCACCTTCATCCCCGTTGTTGGGAACAAGAGGGGTTACTGCAAAATTCTGTTCGATTCCACCAAGGACAGGCTCGTTGGGAACCACTACTTCCCCATCCGGTGTAGGTGTCACAGGGTTAGGTGTCACAGGAGCCGGTGTCAGACGTTTCTCTGCATCCTCATATTCTTTTTCAATCTCTTCCAGTTTTTTCTCAAGCTCCTCGTAGTCCTTTTCGGCATCACTGAATCTGAGTTTTGCTGCCTCAAGCCTGTTCTCGAGATCCGTCAAATCTGCGTTTGCTTTCTCAAGAGCCTTAATCTGCTCCTGTAAAGCCTTAACCTGTTCTTCCGCCTCTGCAACAGCCTTCTGTGCTGCAATCGCCTTGTTCTGAATCTCCGTGTACTTTGCTTTGGTGGCATCCAGCTTAGCCTGGGCATTTAATGCATCGGCCTTGAACTTCAGGAAGTTCTCGTCTGTTCTCTCTGCCAGCATAATGGCATTCTGGTCACCCTTCAGATAAGCATCATAGTTTGCATTGGTCAGAACATTTTCTCTGATTTCTTCAACCGCAGCAACATATTCAAGCTGATCAGCTTCCCAGGTTTCAGTGGAAAGAACCATATTCTCTGTTACTTCCTTCTCTGCATCGTAGGTTCCGGTGTAAGAATAGCTGTAAGCGTATTCTACATCGTCGGAAGCATTTGCAACAACTGCCACTGAACCATTGGTCTTTGTGGAATCCACCACCTTTGCAGTCGTGGTAGCTTTACCATTCTTTCCGGTTACTTCCTTGCTCAGACCATTGGTAATCTTCGCATCTATCTCAGCGGTAGCAGCTTTCTGGAGCTCTGCCATTGCCTTTTCCTCGGCAGCTTTCTCCGCTGCTGCCTTTGCAGCATCATCGGTCTTATCGGTTGCGGAAGCATTTACGTTCAACTTCTGCTGCTGAATGTACTCAACTTTAGAGGTCTGGAAATCCCAGTTAAAGTAATTGATATCCAGAATCTGATCTGCTCCGAGAACCAGCTGCATTGCCTTTTCTTTGGAATGTCCCTTATTAATTAAATCACGAATCTGATCCTTGATACTGATGTCAACCGTGGCTGTACTGATTTTAGCATAGGTAACGGTCAAGGTTCCGGAAGTAGCGGTGTAGGTATCCTGTTGCCAAATATATTTATTATTCTCAGTGCATGTTACCTGCAGATTTGAAACGTTGGTAGAAAGCACCTTGCAATCATTATCCTCGAGATATTCTCTGGCATTCTCGATTGCGTCATTTTTGATATCATTAACAGAATCCTTTTTCCCGCTAGCTTGAGATGTAATCGCATTTACCTTATTTGTCATACCGGTCAAATCAATGGTTGTGGTAAAGGTCGTCACATAAGTAACTGTAGCAGCAGCCTCTGCAGTGGCAGAATCAATATCCCTGGACACCTCAACATCTGTGTCAGCCAGTGTCTCATTCTCCCCAAGCTTATCCTCTGCTTCTTTCTTCGCAGCAGCCCTGGCAGCCTCTTCCGTAGCATATCCGCTTCCGCCGTCCAGGGAAACACCCTCAATGGTTGTCACGGTTGTAACATCGCCGGTAACGGTCTTTACGATATTGCCGTTCTCATCCACACTCCATGTGATTTCCTTGCTCTCTTCATCAACGATATTGGTCTCTTCGTCAACTGCAACATTTGTGGAGCCGGCTACCGTGGTACCGTCCTCATTCTTAGCCTTTACATAATATTTGTCATCCGTGCCCTTGACAACCTCATTGTTCTCAATTGCCTGTTCCAAATCATCTGCATAGATGGTATGGGCAATCTTGGACTCCTCATCATATACCACATACTTTGCAGCCTCCGCCTCCTGGGTAACCATTTCCTCCCAGGTCTTCTCGAAGATAACCAGACTTGCCTTATCCTCTTTATCCAGCTTGTAATTATAATACTTAACCTCGGTTGTGCCATCGGGATAGGTAATATTGGCCATGATGAAATTCTTGCCATCATCATCCTTGAACTTAAGGAATGCATCGTCAACATCCGAACCATTTGTAAGTGTAACCTGTGTACCCTCGGGCATGCAGTTGGGAACGTAGTAATTGTTCAGAATCAGGCAGAACAATTCATCACGCTCTTTCCACTTGGTCCAGTCTTTCTGATTGCCGCTCTGAACTTCCTTTTCTTTATTAATGATTGCCAGGGCTGCCGCATCAACCTCACCGAGCTTGGCGTCATCGTATGCCTTCTTTGCTTCCTGCTCAAGCTTAGCTGCTGCTTCCTTTGCTGCTCTCAGCTCCTCAAGAGCCTCTTCTGTGTAGCCTTCTGCATCCGCAACCGCTTCATTATACTTCTCTGCTGCTGCCTTGGCATCCTCTGCTGCCTTCGTGTAATCAGCCTCTGCTGTCTCAACTGCTGCCTTGGCTGCCTCATATGCAACTTCAGCTGCTGCCACCGTATTTTCAGCCTCTGCCTTGGCATCCTCTGCTGCCTGAAGTGTATCAGCATTTTCGATTTCCTTCTGATTCTCATCCAGCTGCGCAGCGGCATCCTTCATCTCTGTCTCAAAACCGGCTGTAATGTCCTCAACCTGCTGAACCTTCTCCTCTGCCGTTTCCGTAGCTTCTGTCTGCTTCTGTGCTGCATCCTTTGCGTCAGAAAGCACATCCTCGGTATCGCAGATGATTTCCTCTGCATCATTCTCGTCTGCGTCAGCTGCCCCATCCTTGGTAACCTTCTCCAGCTCCCCGGCTGCATCCTTCACATCCTGTGAAACCTCAACCTCCACAGTACCTGCTTCCGCTTCAACAGTAGTATCCTCCGCAGACTTCACTGCTTCCTCCTCAGCCTTAGCCGCCTCAGTCACTGCACCATCTGCAGTCCCGGCTTCTTCATCAGCTTCTGCTACCAATGCACCAGCTGCTTTCTCGACTGCTTCTGCCTTCTCAGCCGGAGTCTGAGTCTGCTGCAGCTTTTCGCTGCCTGCTCCATTTTCACCTGCATTATCCAGCTCCTCAGCCATGGCAGTCATGGGAGTCATGGCCATCATTGCGGACAGTCCGATGGAAATTGCTTTGAGCACCTTTTGATTCATTACCTTGTTTTTCATATTCATCTCTCCATTCTCAATTTGTACAATAGGATTTCCATTATTAACATTTCTAAACAGTTTCACTTGCGGTATGAAAGGAAGCCATGTCTTCGATTTTTTCCATCTCGACGTTCAATACTGTTTCCTTTAGTCTTTTCAGCCGCCAGCCTCTGTAGGATGTTCCGTCCGGATCAAGTTTCTGAATCCGCTTTCTGTATCGGTTGCAAATCAGCAGGTAGACCGCTGTCATGAAAAGAATGACCGTCAAAATCATGAAAGCTATCGTAGGACCGTAGAATTCCATTTTGATGCCTTCGGCCAGAGGAACCTTTTCATCCTCAATCACTGTCAGAATGTATTGTTCCTGGGTCAACAGAATTCGTCCGATCAGGCTTGTTAATAAGAGATTTCGCATTATCATCTGCTTCACTCCCCCTTGCCTTTTGTTGTTCTACTACTAAAGACTGCCCTGTTCTCAAAAAAGGTTCAAAAAGATTTCAAAATTTTTCCAAAATATTTTTTGTGTTTTAATATGCGTCATCGTGCTTCAGCAAAACCAGCACTGTTTTCAGGATAATTTTGACGTCAAGCCACATGGACCAGTTATCAATATATTCCACGTCCATCTCCACAATGTCATCGAAATTCCGGACCTTGCTTCTTCCGCTGACCTGCCACATCCCCGTCAGTCCCGGCTTGATACTGATACGCCTCCACTGGTTTGTCTTGTATTTTTCCACCTCGTCAACTGTCGGCGGTCTTGTGCCCACCAGACTCATGGAGCCTCCCAGAATATTAAAGAACTGGGGCAGCTCATCTATGCTGAGTTTTCGTATCACCTTTCCCACTCTGGTAATTCTGGGGTCGTCTTTCATTTTGAACATGACATCGCCCTCCATCTCATTTTGGGCCATCAGTTCCTTCTTGCGCTCCTCCGCATCTATATACATGCTTCTGAACTTATAGATTTTGAAATGCCGTCCGTTCTGTCCCACTCTTACCTGTTTAAAAAGTACGGGACCCGGAGAATCCAGCTTAATGGCGATTGCCGTCACCAGCATAACGGGAGCGGAAAGAATACATCCGAACAGGCCGGCCAGAATATCAACGCATCTCTTAAGGAGCTGTTCATAACTGTTCAGTGTTATAGTATGATATGTAATAACAGGATAAGTGCCAACAGTACTTACATAACTGTTTGCTCGGCGTCTCTTATAAAAATCCACCACCAGTCTGACCGTGACCCCCATCTCGATGCACAAATCCACGTATTTCTGGGTAAAATACAATTCCTCGCTGCTTTTTTGAAGGATATACACCTGATCCAGGTTGTAAACCCTTATCAATTCCTCCATATCCTCCACGTAGCCAATATATTCACCTGCCTGGGCATTCTCAAATTTCTCTCTTGTCATGGCGATATACCCCACCAGTTCGATACCGATGCTGGTCTTGCTCAGAAAATACCGGAACTTGTTATAGGCTCCCACCGTTCCCACGAATGCCGTTCTTGGCGCATGTCTGCTCTGAAGACACTTTGTCAGCGGCCGGTACAGAAAAAGCTTCATGCATACCATACAATATGCAATAATCAGAAACATAAAGTAAAATCTTCTGCTCTCCTGAAATTCCGGCACAAAGTTCAACAGTGCTGCCGTAGCTACGGTAGCCATCAGAAAAGATCTGGTCAGTTTCCGGTGAACCCTGTCCAAATAATAAAAGAGTGTAACATTATACAAATACTCCTCCTTGTTGGAAAGGATGTAAATCAACGTAAAAACTCCAAACAGCAGAACATATTTGCCCAGACATTCCGGCGCCAGATTCCTGCCGCAGACCGCCAGGTCCAGGGCTAGGGCCAGCGCCATAATCAAGATATCAATCAGCAGCTGTATGGTATTTATATTGGCTCCCGCGTTTGTCCGATTCACTTATTTTTCCTCCGTCAGTTCCTTTATTTCCTTTTCAGTGACTTGCATTTTGTGTACCACCACAACAACAGCCTCGGACATCCGGCAAACATCCGCCAGACCAGACGCTGTTTTCCGCTGCCCCACCTGCCGTACTTCCTCATCACCTCAAGCACATCCCTGTAATAGTCATCCAGCTCCTCCCCCGGCAAAAGTCTGTTACCGGTAAGCTTCAACCAGAATCTGATGCCCGTATCAATACAATTCTCCGCAATAAGCCGAATCGTACTCTCTTGAAAACCCGCAGCGGCACAATCCTCCAGTCTTCGCTTTAACGCATAAAACAGAAAGGACTTTTTCACAATTGTTTCCGACCGCATGATGCTTCCGCTACGGATACGATAAAAATACAACCGGTCCCGGATGACACTGATTCTTTGCACCTTTAACAGCAGCTCATGTATCAGGTATTCATCCTCGTGCACCTTCCCCACCGGGTACTCCACACCCTCAAATATCTCTTTCCTGTACAGCTTGTTATTGGCAAGCACCATAGCCGTCCTAATACGCAGATTCCCATATAGTCCACAGACAATCTGTTCCGGTGTGTACACCCCTGCCGCCATATCCTCCACCCGGGCCGGTCGTTCCCTGCCATCCTCCTCGATAACCTGATAGGCACAGACTGCGATGTCACTGTCATTTTTCACCATGTCTGCCATCAGCTTCTCATACATGTCAGGCGCAAGCTTGTCATCCGAATCCACAAAGGCCAGATACTCCCCCTTTGCCATTTTGAGCCCCGCGTTCCGAGCGGCGGAAATACCGCCGTTCTCCTGATGAATCACCACAATTCTTGCATCTGCTTCCTTCCACTTGTCGCAGACAGCCCCGCTTCCGTCCGTGGAACCGTCATCCACCAGAAAGATTTCCAGATCAGAGTATGTCTGCCCGCATATGGAAGCCACACATTCGTCCAGATACTTTTCCACGTTGTACACCGGTACTATCACACTTATCTTGTTGCTCATATTCGCCTCCTGCCGCTCAGCCACATATACCGGTGGCTGTTGCCGTTCCTTATCTTCTTATTTTTTTCCTGAGCAGGCTGAACAGATTGAAATTCCTGTCAGCCCAATACAGGCTGTAAAGCCCTATGACCAGCTCCAGACCAAATCTTACAGCCAGATGCTTCTCCAGCATCAACGCAATAAAACCCATGACCGTGATGCCACCGCAGATTCCAAACAGCTGCAGGCCTGAAAACAGGCTCTTACCGTGTATTCGTGCAGCCAGCACATAATGGAACACAAAATAAAGAAAGTAAGTCACCATGGTGGTGTAGGCTGCTGCAATATACCCGTATCTCTGAATAAAAATATAATTCAGAATCACGTTCAGGACAGCTGCCAAGGTGGTTCCCACCGCTATATATCTGGTCTTTTCATAAAAATATTCCACCAGCACGGGCAAAGTATAAAGAAAGGAAAAATACCCTCCCAGCACCAGGGGGATGACACAGGCTGTGGATTCCCAATACTCCCTTGCCCCCAGGATTTTAATAATCTCCGGTGAGACCATCATGACAAGCACGGTAAAAAGCGCCATGCCATAGGCATATTTACCGGCCTGTTTCCTGATGGTGCCATAATCCTTGGCGTCCATTTTTTCATAAAGCCAGGGCTTCCAGACATTATCCAGGGAATTTGCAACCACCTTAATCAGGGCATTAATGGTAAAAGCAAAATTATAAATTCCGGATTCTGCCGCACCTGACATATTTTTAATCATAATCTTGTCAAAGGAGGACAAAACCACCTGGGAGATGCCATGGGGAATGATGGGGAGGCTGTATCTTACTCCATACTTCCAGTATTCCCTGTGAAACACCGGTCGGCTCTTCCTGAAGAAATACCGGACAATATAAACCGCAATCAGGAAAAGCGGAACCGCAGTTCCCACAATCCGCCCCAGATAGCGGTCTTTTGAAAACACTGTCAGCATCAGAAGCACCGAGAGCACCAGATTGGAAATGGCATTGACGGAGGTCAGCTTCAAAAAGGATTTCACGCTGTAATTCAGACTGACATAGGAATTAAAAAACTGAAGCATGGCGGTAGCGAAGCAGTGAAACACCAATATATTGACGATTGGTCTTGTCAAATCCAGCAGACGGCCGTAGCTGTCATAAAAAACATTCGCAAGAATCAGCCAGGCAAAGGCGCTGACAGTCGTCAGCAGCACAATGGAGGATACATACTCCTCAAATTTTTCCTTGTACTTATATTTTGCATTGTTGATGCTGGAATGCAATGCCAGTCCCAGAATAATATAAAAAATGGACTCGTAGGAAATGTAGGTGCCGAAATTGCCAAATTCCTCCGTTGTCATCAGTCTGGTAAAGATTGGCGCCGACAGGAAGGTGATACCCTTTAACAGATAATTTCCTATCACATAACCGGCTCCGGCCTTCACCACCTTATTCTGAGATTGCAATGTCTTTTCTTTCATGATCCGCCCGACCTTTCAAACAACTATTGAAGCTTTACCATACACTTCGCCAGACCTTCCCGGAACACCGTCTGTTTTTTCTCCACCAGCTTCATGGATTCTGTTGCCGCAGCCTGCAGCTTCTGATAGCCTTCTATATAGCTGATTGTCTTATTTACAGCCTCCTCGGTAGAATACTGCAGGGCATGTATCACATAATCGTAACCCAGGCTCCCGTATAGTCCCTCAAATTTACGGCTGTAGGATACGGGAATGGTGGCTGCTCCGCCGGAAAAAGCCCCGATGGTGGCATGCATTCTGGCACCGATAAAGACATCCATGGCTGCCAGGTATCCCTTGATATCCATGGGGGTGTTAATTTCATCCAGTATCTTCATCTCCGGGTACTTCCTCTGAATCAGCCTGCAGACCTCACAGTCATTTTCTTCTCCCCCGTTGCCCTTGTCACTGGTTCCCACATGGGGAATCAGAAATACCTCAAAACGGGGATTGCCGCTGAGCCACTCACAAATTTTCCAACAGTACTGCTGATAATCTATAGTCAGACCGAACTGATTGTCATGGGTATAACCACCTGCCCATAACAGTCCGGAGGGATTGAAGCCAACCCTGACCCTGTCCGTTGCCCCAAGCTCCTGCTTCTCATAGGGCAGGGCAAAAGCCACATCTGTGGTCAGAATCACCTCTCTGCCGGACAACTCCTCTGCCACCTTCCGGGACTGCTCATCCCTGGCATACACCAGATAAGCCCTCTTCAGTATCCACCTCGCCCATTTTCTGACCAGACTGTTTCCATAGGGGCCATAGGTCTGGGGCCCGAGAAGAAAGGGGGTGGAGGACCTGACAGCTGCTGTCTTCACCAGGGCATCCAGCACAAACCTTTTGATTCCGTAGATATCGGAAAAGCTGTCTCCCATGGTGAAATCCACAATCAGGTCTGCGGATTTCAACTCCTTCTTTAAAATCTTCCAAAAGGATGGAGATTTATAATGAATTCCCAGACATTTTATCGATATATCGGTTCCCGGTATATAAGGGGTCTTTTGGTCTGCAAAGACTACTGTCGTCACTTCTATCTGCTCTTCTCTCTCACAGGCTGTTTTGTAAAGCTCACTGACAAAGGAATAGGACAAGGCTTCGCAGCCCAAATTGTTGATGAAAAACTCCAAACCCAGCAATACTACCTTCATGCTTTCTGCCTCCCGCAAATACGAATAAATCCTTTCTTTACATACTCACAAAGCCTCACTGCAAGCACCGGAAGCACACAGCCGGCCAGGGCATATGCCACCCACCAAAGTCCATCCACTCCCCGTAGAACCGGATACTCCGCCAGTCTCTCCATGGGCAAATCATACACTGCGATAATCAACCGGCTCACTGCCTTGAAGGCAAGAAACTGCAGACACATAATATGCAGCGAATATCTGCCAAACAGCTTCATTATCCTGCTTTCAGAGATTCCCTTCAGCTGTGAAAGAAGCAGAGTCATAAGAATCCCACACAGACAGATTACCGAAAAGATACCATACTGCAGCAGGGATAAACCGTCATCCTCCGCGCCTCCGATGAGGGCTCCAAAGCCATACCTGTAGACAGGGATACTTTTATTCGTTATCACGGAGACCACTCTCGGGCGCATCAGAAGCACCGTTACCAACATCACCGCAAACAGACAGGGCACCAGCCACCGCTTATATTTCAGCAGCCTTTCATTCCATCCCCATGTCCTGTACACATATCCCAGATAAAAGAATACCAGTCCGTTCAGCCCCCAGTAGACCATCTGTGTCAGTGAGGCAGGGATGTGCGGAATCTCCTGCAGATGAAACAGGCGGTTTACCAGCGCAATAGCCGCCACCGTCAGAGACAGCACAAGAAACTGTTTCTTCGGGAACCACCTGGTCGCCCCATAATCCGCCAGAATAAACACCGCCGACATGACAAGCAGAGCCTCCAGAAACCACATGGCACCTGCAAACCGCTGCCGGAAACCTAAGAGGGTTTTCACCAGGGATATCAGGTAAGCCCTTATTCCGACATAAGCGTAATCCTTTGAATCCAATGCCCCGGAAATCAGGTGCAGCCTTGCAAACAAATTGTGAAAAAGCCAGAATATCAGATTATATGCAACAAAGGGCACATAATATGCCCTGATTTTTTTCCCTATGCCTGTCAGGGGATTTACGGAATATCTGACGTGATAAAGCATTCCGTTGATAAAAAAGAACAACGCCATATGGAACAGCGTGACAAAACGGATGATATCCGCCCATGGGCATTCCCGGACATCGGCCTGATTCGTGCAGGCATGCCCCACGCATACCAGAAGGATTCCGATTCCCTTAGCCGTATCCAGATATTGGATTCTTTCCTGCTTTCCCTTTTCCATAAAATTCCTGTCCGTCCTTTATTCTCCCATAACCTCTGCAATGCGGTTGACCACCGTCTCCCAGGAGTACTCCTTCAGATACCTTTCCCTTTGGGCCATAACATGCTGCTTCATCCCCTCATTTTGCAGCGCCATTTCCATTTTCACTGCCAGTGCTTCCGCATCGTCGCTTTCCACCAGATAACCGTTCTCACCATCACGGATGAACTCTCTCATGGCAAAGGCATTTCTGGCAATGCAGGGCAGTCCGAATGCCAGAGCCTCGGCAAACACCAGTCCATAGGCCTCAAACCTGGAGGGCATGCAGAAGACATCGCATTTGTTATATAGTTTTCTGATCTGCTCCCCATTCTGCTCACCCAGGTAAAAAATACCCTCTGCCTCTGCTGTGTCGCCCACGGGATTCACCGCCGGACCTGCCAGGTACAGCTCTGCTCCGGGGATTCTTTTTTTCAGCAGCCGGAAGGCCTGCACCGTAAGGTCTCCGCCCTTACGCTTAAAATCACGGCCCACAAAGAGGATTTTATTTCCTTTTTTTTCAGAATACTCTATTCCTGCGGTATCCACATTGACACCGCCGCCCACGGCATGGACCTTCTCCCGGGGCAGGCCCTCCTTCTCCACCAGATAATCCGCCAGCCAGCGTCCCATAGTAAAGACCCCTCTGACCTGCTGATAAAAGGCTTTCTGAGAGGCTGCCCTCTTCTCGAGATACCTTCTGCTCAGATTTTCCATGCCGCAGTAGGGTATCAGCTCCGAATGGTTCTCATAGATATCCAGCAAAAATCCAACGCTCAGATCCTGAAAAATATAAGAATCTGTCCAGGGCACCGACGGGCATTCATCAAACTGGAAAACCTTCCTCCCCTCTTCCGCGGGGTAATGCTTTTCAAACACCCTTGTATAGTATTTCATATACTCCATGTCGAATCTTCCCAGTCCCAGCTTTTCCATGCATCTGAGAGGTAACAGACAGGGTATCCGCACATTTATATCAAATCGCTCCACTGCGTAGTGCTTCTGCAGCTCATGATATAATCCCGGTACCGTTCCCGACCAGGCTGCCTTCTTTTTGTTTCCCCAATTGCTGACAAATACCAGGCGCTCCATGTGGTGCCTCCTCCTATCTTTTTTTCCGAATCATCCAGACTATCCCTTGCAAATCTCTTTCACGTTGCTAATTAAGAAATCCGGAAAATAAAGAGAGAGCTCGCTGTGGGCCGTAAACTCTGCCTCTTCCTTCTCCAACCGGTATCCGCTCTCCTCCAAATCCTTCAAAAGAGGCTTGGTATGCCGCTCGTAATACTCATCCTTCACCGAATAGAACAAATATACCTTCTGACCGGCAATATAAGGATTGGACCTCAACTGCCCGGAGAGATAATTGTCCATAAACGCAATCTTCGGCTCTGTGATTTCTCCCATCCAGTAACGCATCAGCCCTTCATCCGGTCCAAACTCAGTAGCAATCCTGTAGGTAGGTTCCCCGATAATCATGATTGCATCCCGGAACCTGCTGCCGATATTTAAGGCTCCATATCCTCCCTTGCAGGAGCCGCAGAACAAAAGCTTCTCCGGATTCGTCTCGTCAATCACTTTTTGCACCAGCTTCAGCACGGCCTCCTGCTCCCGAAATTCCGGTAATCTTCCCAGGTAATAGCTTCCCCGGCCGTCCGGACCGAAATCATCCAGAAGATACAGACGGTTACAGCATATGCCCTCCAGGGTGCGCATGTAATTGTACCTGGCGGCAAGTCCCGGCCGGGTACAGGCGCTGAAGACCACCACCAGGTTCTTCGCCCCGGCTGCGGACCTGTAGATATACTTCAGGTCCGTACCCCCCTCCTGAAAATGCTTCTGCTCCCGCAATACATGCAGCTTTGTAATGGTATATTCATAGATTTTTTTTGCCTTGCGAACCCATTTATTCATTGTCTCTCCATTCATAACACAATTCCGGCCGTTGAGTGCCTGCGCCGCTGCTGCTGTTTATGTCTGTCCTGCTCCTGAAACCTTTCCCCGTACCAGGCACAATAAATGGCTATGAGGATATACATATATTTGGTGGTCTGCAGGTAATCCACCCAGAACAGGCTGACAGAGTACATCACAAATCCGATGGCTGCCGCAATACACAGACCGGAATGATGCTTCAGACCGTTCTTTATCATAAAAAACGCCGTCATCAGCTGAAACAGCACAAAGGTAATCAGCCCCGGATAAGCATAACGGATATAGGTTGCCACATAAAAATTATCGATGGAAACCACATACACCCCGTCAAACTCAAAGCCCACCTGGGCATTTACCCCACGTCCCACCAGAGGATTCAGCCATTCTACCATAAAAATTTTGGGCAGCTGTTCCCGATAGGAGGAGCTCTGCCCCAGCAGGGTGGCATCTGCTCCAAATCTTACGGAAAAACTGGTTCCAAACACCTGGTCAATGACACTGGTAAGCTGCATCATAATGTATTGGCCTACTTCCGTATGGAAAATCGCCGCCTCAACCATCACAAACAAGATTAGCAGCAGAATCAGATAAAAGAAGGTTTTCTTTCTCCTCTCTCCCCGGCTGCAGATTACAATCAGAAACACCTCCAGGGCCGCCAGCCCCAGGGGTCCCCGGGAGCCGGTGAGAAATATGTTTATCAGCAGCAACACCAAAAGAGCCGGATGCCGGAACAGATAAACCTCATCGCTGTCATAATCAATACAGATGATTGCAATCAGAAACAAAAGCATCATCCCATATCCGATGGGATGGACACAGGGACCCATGATACGGTATTGTCCCGAACGATGCACTGATATTGCCGCATTGGGCACCGTCATGAGATACCTGACCATTGGGGAATATCCCAGTATATACTCCACAATGCCATAGAGACCCAGCACCCATGCAATCTTGACCGTCCAATCGATGGTCCTGCGGACACCGATGACATACCGAATGCCGTAATACACCATATAAAAGGTCAGGATATCCAGAAAATTAAGGAAAAAAGTATTCACACTCACTCTGAGAACCGTGGTGTATAGGATGACGACCATATACAGAGCAAGAAAGGGTGTCAGCTCCACCTCCGGAATGGTCCTCAGAAAATGATTCCCCGCCTTTGGGTTTAAGAGGAAATAAGCCAGCAACACCAGGTTCATAAACCGGGTACTGGTGATGTCAAACTTGATATGTACCCCAAAGTACTGGGGCAGTACCCAGTCTGCCACCAGCAAAATACTCATGAGCAGGAAAAGAAGCCCGGCCCCTTTCAGTTCTGCCTTGTCTGACCTATATTCAGTTGCGGAACGATATGAGGCTGCGTGTTGCGTCATGGCTTCTTCAGATACTCTCCTATATCTCCTTTGGTTTTTGCAATATGTAAGAACTTATGATAGGAAGCAATCCTATTGCGTAGCTCTGTCATTTTTCTCCGGTCCTCATCCCGGATTTCCCGCTTCATGGTTGCGGAATGCCGGTGAATGACCTGAAGGGATTTTAGGTAACAATAGGGGCATCCCAGTCTCTTTAAGATATAGCATAGAATCTCCTCCTCGCAGTACAGAAAGGTTCCGCCGTAGAGGCCGTCAAAGCTCCTGACATACTCCGGCGAGAAGATAAGGCAGCTGCCATGGAGAACCCCCTGAAAATCCCGGATTGTCCCTGTGTCATTGTGCTGAAAGATACTGCCGTCGTAATGCAGCGCCTTCTTCAGCTTCTGCTGCAGACCGATTTTCATCAGTGCCAGCACCACATAATCATGCACCAGACTTTTATAGATTTGCTTCCTGTCCGGGCATTCCATACGGAAGGGATTCTGACTGTTCCCCTCCGGTGTAACAATATCCGGTCCTGCCACAAAAAACGGTTCCCTTTCGTATTCCGCCAGAATAGTCTCCCGAAAATTCTGCTGTTCCAGAACCACATCATTGTTTAAAAGTACAATCCAGTCAGCTCCCAATTCCTCCTTGGCATAGCGGAAGCCTACATTGTTTCCGGCGGCATACCCCAGATTTTCCTCATTCTGTAGAAAAGTAATCTTACTGTTTCCCTGATATTGCTCCGTCAACACCTCGAAGCTGCCGTTACCCGAGGCATTATCCACTACAACAATGCAGGAATCCCTAAGGCCGGTTTGCAGCAGGGATTCCAGACACTGCTTCGTTATGTCCGCATTTTTATAATGAAGTACCAAATATGCCAGCATCTACCACGACTCCTCTTTCTTCTGTAACAACACCTTTCCCAGACGGAAGATGCCCGCAAACAGTATCCAACCCAATACACCTCCCAGGGTATTCATTGCCAGGTCCTGGGTTTCATAATAGCCCCTGCCTGTCATAAGCTGAGCGCTTTCAATGAACAGACTTGTGGCAAAGCTCATCAGCAGCACAAGCAAAACCTGTATTCTCTTTTTTCTGCCGTTGACGAAGGAAAACAGGGAAAGGATAAAGCCATAGGGCACAAACAACAGGCAGTTCAGCACTGCATAAGCCATCATCAGCCAGTGGAACTCATTGTCCGGTCCCGTCAGTCCGTGCAGTACATCCAAATCAATGCCGATACGGCTGCCGCTCTCACGACAGACCAGGGTAAGCTGCAGAATAATGGAGCCGTATACCGCAAACACCATCCCCGTGAGCACGTCACTTAACAATATTTTCTTATGCATCAGCCTGCAGACCAGGGTCATCAGAAGGACCACCAGAATCCCCGCCAGGGAAAACAGCAGGAAATGTTGAATTGACACATTTCCGAACTGGGCCAGGGCCTTGTTCATGGTGGAGGGTCTGAATATTTTTTGAATGGCACGTATCATAACTCTTCCTTTTTTAATGACAATAATTTACATATCATGGATATATTCCATCCCCTGACACATCTTATATACAGATTCTTTTTCCCTTTTTCCCGAAGGTACTTATTCTTCCTGTAATCCGGAAAATACTCCTGTACCATCTTCCAGGTATCACGGCAAAACTGCTTCCGCAGCCCTTTGTCCGGCACCCGGGAAATACGGATCATGGAGCTGCACAACAGTATTTTCACAATAGCACACTCCAGTTCCTCCCGATACTCCTCATAAATCCCATGGCTCTGATAGAACCGGATGACATCCTTCAGGACGTCAAAAATATTGCCCACCCTCGCTGCCTTGTTCACATTCATGGTAGAACTGCCCCGATAAAAATGAACCACATATTTTCCCGGCACAAAGGCAGGTTTCCGAATGAACGATATGGCTTTCAGGCAAAAGGCCGTGTCCTCGTAAATCAGCCCCTGGGGAAAGACCACTCCGCTTTCCTGCAGAGGCTTCGCCCTGTAAATTTTGTTCCAGGGTGCCAGCATGGGGTCGATAAACATATCCTTCACGGAGGTATATTCCCTGACCCTGCTGCCATAATCAGCGATGCGCTCCTGTTCGCCCTGTCCGTTTATTTTCACATTGATATAATCGCACTCCACATAATCCGCATCGGTTTCTTTGGCTTTTGCATACATTCTTTCATACATTTCCGGCTCAATGGTGTCGTCTGAATCCACGAAACCGATGTATTCGCCTCTGCAGAGGGGAAGAGCCATGTTTCTGGCCGTAGCCTGACCGCCGTTTTCCTTGTGGAAAACCCGAATCTTATCCGGCTGGAGTGTCCGGTATCTTTCCATGATTTCCGGGGAAGAATCCGTAGAGCCGTCGTTCACCAACAGGATTTCCAGCTCCTGCAGCGTCTGTCCCACCACTGAGTCCAGACACGCTTCCAGATATTTTTCCGTATTGTACACCGGGATAATAATGCTGACCTTCACCATTTTTTTGCTCTCCCCCGCAGCTTCACTCTATTTGCTCCTGACATTGGGAAGCAGTCCCAGAATCAGGTCGTTGTCCTGCTCGCACTGTGCCACACTTTTTACCCAGGGGGAGAAAAATGCCAGGCAGAAAATAATTCCGCAGCATGCTACAAAGGCTCCTCCGGTAAACAGGAGCAGGCACAAACCGGTATTGATGGTCTGGTAGGAGGCATAGGTAGTAGCCTCGTCCATCACCTGAATGGCATTGGAACCAATCAGCTCATTCAGCTCCGAAGCAAAGGCTGCTGCCATGGCATTGGCTATCACCACGATGTTCTCTGAAGAACCGGAGTTGACAGAGACAGTCAGCTTATAGCCATAGGACATGGAGTTGGTATTTGCACCGGATACCTTGATACCTCCGTCAGCTGCCATTTTCTGCAGGTCCTGGGCTGTAATATTATAATTTGCCAGTGCCTGGGCTGCCTTGCTGCACACCCGGGAGCTGCCAATCAAATCAGAATACCTGTTCATCACTGCCACACCCTCGTTGGTATCGGAGTAGGAACCATACACCGCACTGAACAGTGTTGCCGATGAATAGTATCTGTTGGAATTTCCCATAATACTCACAAATATCACTGCCAGCAGAAAACCGGCAAGGGTGACAAGAGCTACCAGCAGCTTCTTCTTCCATATTTCCCGGATTGCGACAAAGGCATTTTCAATAATATCCGCATCCTGTGTCACAATATTCCTTACTTCCTCGTCCTGCATTCTTATTTCCTCCTATATATCAGCACAAGAATCACACAGCAGACACCTATCAGCAATACTCCGCTGAGACACATGACAATGATGTTGTTGGTGCGCATCGTGCCGTTGTCCCCGGGCTCCTGTTCCTGCCCCACAGTGTCGGGCTGCTTCTCTGCTGCCGGAAGCTGTTCCTTTTCGGATACCACCTTAATAATCCGGGAATCTATGGAAAACTCCTTATTCATTCCCTCGCCGTTGGTATAGGTAAGCAGCAATTCCACCGCATACTGTCCTTCCTTGTCAAAGGTCAGGCTGACGGACTGGGATTTGGTCGTTCCCGCAGACATGGTACCTATGTTTGCGGAAGCAATGTCCTCGCCGTCACATCTTGCCACCATCACAACATTGCTGACGCCCTTGTTTCCCAAGGTTTCTACCATCGCACTGGCATAGCCTGTCTTGCCCACACCAAGCTCCTCGGGCAGAGCCGCATCCTCCACATCGAAATCCACCGTCCTGCCTACGGGAACTCTCAGCTCCGTACTGAAGGAATAGTCATCGGAGATTGCTCCCG
This sequence comes from Acetatifactor sp., assembly GCA_051880315.1. Lineage (GTDB taxonomy): Bacteria > Bacillota > Clostridia > Lachnospirales > Lachnospiraceae > Acetatifactor. The sequence goes on along the minus strand of JBJENR010000184.1, from coordinate 5,209 downwards.
CCACGAAATTCAGTTCTTCACAATCCAGCGTAGCGCTGGAGGTATAGCGGAAAGAAACCTCTTTGGTTTCTCCACATTTCAGAGTGCCCAGAAAGGTCTGACTGACAGTGCCGTATTCCGGTGCAACTCCCTTAGGGTTGCTCACCACCACTACCACATTTTCCGCATCTGTATCCATGCTGAAGTTCTGAAGCAGGATGGTCAGCGTAAAATCATCTCCCGGGATGATGGTTTCGTTGGTCACCTTGTAGCCTGCCACCATTGTCATAGAGGTTTTCTCTGCGGCACATACTTTAAGCTTCGGACCTGCCGCAGTCAGCAGCCCCAGAACAGCCAATGCACACACCAGTCTATTCATCAGTCTTTTCATTCTGCGCCTCCTCCTTTTTTTGCTGTCTTCAGATTTCTCTGATACCTTCTGTTGGCACTGCCGGACAATTTCTGTTTACCGCTTTTGTCCACAAAATAATAATTATATCCCTTGATATATTTGCTGTACAAATCCTTATCAATCCTGTTGATAATCATACCGTAATACCTGTCGGCAAAGGGCTGTACCTTATGCTTTGCATCCCGGATCTGCCTCTTCGTCACCATCTCCAGCGCCGAAATCAGGATGATACCGTCCACCTCCCCAAACAGAATCTGGGCATCGGGAGCAACTGCCACAGAGGGGAAATCAAAAATCACATAATCGTAATTATTATTTACATACTGCAGCAGCTTTTTCATCATGCCGGAGCAGAAAAGCCTGGCGGGATTTGCCGCATATTTTCCGCAGGGAATATAGGACAGGTTTTCGAAGTTCGTGGGGTAGACAACCTCCTCAAAGTCCGCTTTCTCCCCTGCCGAATCACTGAGCAGGAAATCCGAAAGTCCGTTTCCCGTCTTTTCATTCAGCTTCTTATAATCCCGGGTCTTGCGGATATCACAATCCACAATCAGGGTTCTCCACTTCGCCGCCGCAAAGGAAATCCCAAGACCGATACTGACAGAGGTACTCCCGCACTGGGGTCCGCAGCCTGTCAGCAGTATCTTCTTTGCACCGTCCCCATTACTTTTCTTGTTATGAATTTCCACCACAATCCGATCTATGGCATCATTCATGACCTGACTGGTATTTCCGTACAATTCAATCTGCGGCTTGTTCATTTTTTTCTCCTCCCGGTGTCTGCTTCCAGACCTTGTAAATAGTCCAGAATCAGGTCCTCAATTTTACTCTCCGGAGCCTTATAGGGCTTGAACGGATAGTTTCTCGCTTTTTCAACCGTCTCCTGCAGTCTGTCCACATCCTGGCAATACAGGACGCAGTTCTTTCCCGCAAAAGCCTCCGCAATCTGCACCTGGTGGTCATCCACATGTTCATGAAATCTTGCAAGCCGCGGTACCACTACCACAGGCTTCCCCGCATTCAGCCCCCGCATGATGGTCCCCACCCCCGAGTGGGTAATCAGTACAGAGCAATTTTCAATCATCCCCTGGAATTCCTCTGCATCCACAAAGTCCCTGTACTCACAATTCCTGGGCACATAGGTGGAATGCCCGGACTGTATGAAAATCTCCTCCTGCAGGTTCAGTGCCATTTGATCCACTGCCTCCAAAAGTCTGTTCATTTGAAAGCGTTGTGTTCCCAGTGTTACAAAAATCAAAAGATACCACCTCCCAGCACGGCGTCCGGGAAGTAATCCAGCATATCTTCCCACTGTACGATAAACAAATCCGCATGCTTATGTAAAAGCTTTCCTGTCAGGGATGGCCCGGTCACCCGGGCAAAGGACTCGATATAGACCACTCTTCCTCCCCTTGCCTTCTCCAACAGGCAAAAGGGGTAGGAAACCAGGGCGCCGGTAGTGACCACCACATCCGGCTTCTCCTTTTTCAAAATCCTTCCCGCCTGAAAAAAAAGCCTGAGAAACTTGAAAGGAAACAAGAGTTCCCTTCGATTTATCTGGGGCACAAAATACTGTCTGTTCCCAAAATCCCTCACCTCAAACCCGTTCCTTTCCGTAACCAGAAAGTTGTCATAGGCAGCGGCTATTTTTCTCAGCCTGGATATCTCCTCCAGATGTCCGCCGGAGGAAGCAACAAATGCAATTTTTAAAGCCATATTCTTTCCTTCCTATTCTTCCTTCAGATTCGTCCCTGCATAATTCTCTTTACCGTGCCCAGAAAAATATGCAGCTTCTGTCTGAACGAAACCAGCCCCGACAACTGCTTTAGTCTATTCCCGGGATAACGTGGTGTTCTCTTTCCAAATAATTGATAAGCCAACAGTCTTGTCCTCATGGTTGTCCGTCTCATATACTGATAATTCTGAATTGTTTCGAGTTGTGAAATACTCTCCCATGGAGAAAGACAAATTCTGCCCGCCTCAGCAGCCACCTGCAGGATTTCCTCTCCTGTTTCCGTTCTGGCAAAGATTACATTACGCCCATCTCTCTCTGAGAAATCAACCTCTCCCTTATCGGACAAATACCAGCCGTCACCACAAGCCACATCCGCTGCCAGACCGATTCCGTCAAAGCACACCCTGCAAAAGGGGTGAATATCCCGCCCCAGGATTCCTCCCCATGCATTGCTGTACTCCATTTGATAGGTATGTCCGCTCTTGTCCTCTGCCGTCACCATTCCGGGCCATCCGTTTCCCCTATAGTTCAGAGAAACACATTGTTCCGGATTGCAATTCATTTTTTCCAGCAAGGTCCTTCCAGCCCTGTCACTGGGCATACCGGCACAAAAAAAGGAAAGAAGATAGAGAATGTTACTATACTCCCCTGTATTTTTCAGATTTCTCAAAGCCGCGATATCGCAGGGTTTTCCTACTGCCGCATATCGCAGATTATCCTCCGTCAGCTCCTGCAGATTCATCCAGGGGGAGGAAACGCTGTATCTGGAGCCGCAGCAGGCGATAATCTCCTCCGCAGTTCTGCAGATACGGCCTTCTGTTTTGTATGGTTCCTCCGGTCGTCCGGCAACCTCAATCACCGCATCGACCTTACCGCTCTCCAACAGATAAATTGCCAGTGACGTAATCACACCGCCGCTGGAAGCTTTTTTCCTGATAGATGCATCTGTCGAAAATCCGGCATACACATTCAGACGATTCCCCCAGATGTCAGTCTCCGGTGGTTCGTCGCTGTGCAGACCGGTCACCGGACATACCTGACTTAAAAATTCCTCAGTCCGGAAATCTTTCCCGAACTGAGGCGTAAAAAAGCCAAGGAAATCCTCATCCATCCCGGTTTTTAACTCGGAATGGCACAAGCCGCATCCTATACAATACTCTTTACAGGTCTTTGTTATATTCATATCCGCCCTGCCGTTTTTAAACTTTTATCTGTTTTGGGTACAATAACACGAATAGATTATAGCATATCTCCCTTTCACTTCCAACTTTTTTATTTCCTAACTATTATCTTAATGTAATTTATTGCTCTCCATCCTTATCAACAAACGTTATGCGTATCGCCAGATCTCCGTTTTCCAGATACTGCTGTATGTCCTCCAGCTTATGATTGTTATAGGGATCATAGGTATTGACAACAAAATACTTCGCATTATCAGGAATCTCCGTACACAAAAATCTGTGTATAATATCCTTACCCGTCTTGTATTCTATAATATTTTTCTCCTCATCCAGAAAGCAGACGTAATAAATCCAGAAATTTGTTGCCGCACCTTTCGTTATCATGGATACACATAAATAATCTCTGTCCTGCACCTCGGGGAAACCATCCTCCCCTGTTTTTGTAGTCAGGGTTGCCCAGTATTTATTTTGATAATCCACCATTTCCATAAGCCCTGTTGATAAGTTCAGGGATCCAAAATAAAAATCCTCTATCCCATCCAGAAGGATTTTATCCCCGGAGGCCACCTCATAGGTCTGCCCCTCTACGCCTTCAAAAATGGCACGAATCATGTCCATATTGGTTTGGCTGAAATCATTCCGCTCCACTAATTTCCAGCGTCCTCCGTCATCCCATATACAGCACTTAATGCCATGCTCCGCTGCTCTTGCAATATAATTGCTTGTAAACTCTTCCCTTAACTGCATTAACGGATAGTTTTCATTGGCTCCGAATTCTGTAATAAAAACAGGCGCTCCCACCCGTTTGCAAAAATCCTCCAGCGTTTGGAACTTCCATTGGATATCCTGATCAAATTCGCTTTCATAACAGTGTACGGAGACGATAAGATAATTCTCCCCATCCTCTGTATCATCCCGGGGTAAACTGAAAGCATCCGTGACCTGTGTTAAAGTACTGTGAAACAAGGTTGGTACCATTAATATCCTTGTACTGTTGCCTCCTTTCGTACTCCGCACCGCAGATACAAAAATCTGGTTTAAGACATTCATCTGTTCTGCGGACAAATCCGAATAGGTAAACCCCGTCACCGCATTATCTAATTCATTATAAGCCTCAAAAATTAGCCGTTCATCGTAATCCGCAAAGCTTTGGGCAATCTGTAACCACAAATCCTCCGCATCCTTTTGTATCTGCTTCCACTCGTTCTCATCCTCCACTCCGCACCGAAACAATACCCATGCATCACACATCGTATTCAAAATTACATACATGTCATTGTCTATTGCGTAATCCACCACCTCGTGAACCCTTTTCATCCATTGTTCCCCGATGATAAGCTTACCGGTCTCGTCTCTCCCACAATTATAGCACCAGGAAACCGGTATTCTGATGGTATTGAATCCCAGGGAATGGACATAATCTATCAATTCCCTGCTGACCTTGGGATTTCCCCAAATCGTTTCCATGTCCGGATTGGCATCATAGCCACACTCCTTTGCTGCCGTCCCCAGAGAATTGCCAAGATTCCATCCCACATTTACTTTCTCCATAAGTACCCGGGCGTTCCATGTTATGTTTTCCTCTTCCCTGGCACTGTTTTCTGCCGCATTTTCACACTCCGAATCACCGGATTCTTTTATTTCTTCAGCTAATCCGCTTTCTCCGACAGATGTCTCCGACACCTCCGTGTTATCAATTGTACTATGTATTTGGCTCTCATCTGCTCTTGTACATCCACCAATAAAAATCAAAAACGAAAACAAAAAAATAAACATTCTCTTTTTCACAGTGCTCTTCCCTCCTCCTAAAAGAATAGACCTATTATATAATCTGAATTCCATTTCTTCAATGTAATTTTAGTCAGCGCTTTGAAACATAATTCTTTACTTTTTCCATTTTAG
>JBJENR010000183.1:0-1705 GCA_051880315.1 Acetatifactor sp. | reverse complement strand
AAAATGTAGGTTTGTCAAACATATGTTACACCGATGCAAGATAATCCTTCAGCACTTGACAGGGTGTTCTCCAGCCCAAAGGCCTCATTGGAAAGTTGTTATAATCCCTGCGATTGTAAACCTTTAGCTGACTGCTGAAATCCTCAAAAGAATAAAAAGTATGAGTGGCATAAAAACGCTCATTATCTTTTCGATGACTTCTTTCAACCTTACCATTGTGTCTGGGAGTAAAAGGTCTGATCAGCTTGTGTTTTATCCCATGTGCCTTAAGATGTACTTGAAAAATAGTAGGTTTATCAGAACCGCCATAAGAGCCGAAGCGCTTGGTGAATTCCTGTCCGTTGTCAGTCTGGACACACTCGATCGGGAATGGAAAAGCCTTGATCAGGTGCTCAAGAAATAAAGCAGACGAATAGGAACTGTGTTCGTCAAAAGCTTCAACAAACCGCCATCTGGAATACTCATCAATAGCAGTATACTGATAGAAATGCAGCCCTTTGGCTTCGTTTACAAGGCATACAGAAGGAACAAATTTGACATCAATCTGAATGCGCTGTCCGGGATACTGCATCTGTTCGTAAGGCTTGGCGATGTATTTTGGGTTGGCAGGTTTGACAGCCATCATACCCTGTTTACGTAGAAAACGGTATAAGCCCGGAATGGAACGGGAATAACCACGTTGCATGAGTTTTACCCAGAAAACAACCAGACCAGAATCGGGATTACGCCTCCGCATATCCATAATGAGTTTTATTTCTTCGGGAGTATGCTGGTTGGGATGATGGTGTGGTCTGCGTGAAAGGTCACGAAGAGATTCGATAGAGCCGTCATAGCGGCGTTTCCAACGGTAAATATACTGCCTGTTTGTTTTATACTTAATGGCAGCTTTGGTGACACCGAATTTTTCAGCATATTTAATAAGCGATAGACGATATCTCATATCTTGTGTTATACTTGCCATGCGAGGATGCTCCTTTATGTATTTTTGTTTTGTGGTGATTCAAATATAACACAAAGAGAGCTGTCCTCGCTTTTTAATTATTCAGTTGTAACAGATGTATTGTAATCCTACAGTCAAAACAGAAATTTGTTATCAGCCATAAATTGACAAACGGATGGAATAGTGCTACAATTTTTGAAAATTGAAATCCCATGAGGGAGTAGCAAGCGTACCGTCGTAACAAGTCAACATACTGGCCGTAAGGTCTGGCTTGTTTTAAATTGCGAGACTCATGTATAACTGGAAAGCTATGCATGGAGTCTTTGTTTTTTGTCAATGATACCCAAGTATAGCCGACAGACTATATTTGGGTTTTATTTTGTTAATAGCAAATTTCTATTACTATACGCAGGCGGAAGAAAAATGGAGTGGAGTTTTGTATTCTTTTTTAACAGTGTGTTGCTGGGAGTCGGGCTTGCAATGGATGCATTTTCGGTATCGCTTGCAAACGGTCTGAATGAACCGTCTATGAAGAAGAAAAAAATGTGCGGTATTGCCGGGGTGTTCGCAGTATTTCAGGCACTCATGCCAATGATCGGATGGATCTGTGTTCACACGATTGTCCAGTATTTTAAATCCTTTGAAAAATTGATTCCGTGGATTGCATTGCTTCTTTTGGGATTTATTGGCGGAAAGATGCTGATAGAAGGGATCAGAGAGAAGGATGAGGAGAGGGAGAAGCCGGGAGTAGGGCTTTGGGCATTG
>JBJENR010000182.1:1489-29770 GCA_051880315.1 Acetatifactor sp. | reverse complement strand
GCTTCTGGCTGGTGACGCCTTTGACCCTTTCTTGCTGGAAGAGGCCGTCATCAAAACCGCAAACACCTTTACCATCGACGGACGCATCAATCCGGAATTCTACAGAGAAATCGTATCCGGAGACACCTATGTGACAAACTCAGCGAATTCCTCGGGCCCTTCGGAAGCAACCTATGAATTCCGCCCCTGGAGCGAAATGAAAGGGCTGTGCTTCGACCTGATAAAAGGCAGACGCACACCCCTCTATTTTCATTTTGTCCTGCATCTGATGCCGGAGAAAGCAGAGTCCCTTCTGGCAAAAGAAAACATCAATGTCCGGGCCCATGACGTAAAGGCTCTGATTCTGACCATAAGATATGATGGTTCTGTTGCCAGGCTGATTACCGGCACCTCCTACCATACCTTCTCGCTCTCCAGGGAGGCCGATAACGTCTGGGACACCGCCCTGGAAAAATATCTGGGCAAAAAAGGCGTGGGCTTTGAAAAGCTGTAATTAACGCGCCTACTCCGAAATCTTTGGCTTAAACACCAGACTGGCAAGGTAGCCGAAAATCAGTGCTGCCGAGGTTCCCACCGCACCTGCTTTGAAGCCTCCGGCAAAGAGCCCCAGCAGTCCCTGCTCCTTCACAGCCTCCTTCACCCCCTTCATCAGCACATTGCCAAAGCCAAGCAGCGGAACCCCCGCACCGGCACCGGCAAACTCCTGAAAGGGTTCATACCAGCCAAACACACTGATGATTGCTCCAAGCACAACCAAAAGCACCATAATGCGCCCCGGCATCATCTTGGTTTTCTCCATCAGAATCTGCACAAGGGCGCATATCAATCCACCTACCCAGAAAGCATTTACATAATCCATCATGGCATACTCCTTCCGTCCACAGAATCCTGTGGCTTTTTTTATAGTTTCTGCCAATCTTCTTCTTTTTATGCAAAATAAACCGCTGCAAGCTCAGCCACAATTTCTCTCAGGGCTTTTCCGCTGCATTCCACTGTTTTTTGTGCATATTTTTCATAGAGCGGAATCCGCTCCTCATACAGCTCCTGCAGGGTCTGACCGGGCTGCAGGGTCACGCCTCTGGCGTTTAAATCCCCCAGTCGTTCCCTGATTTCCTCAAGGGGAAGCTTTAAATAAACTACCAGCCCGTTTTCCCTCAGGTATTCCATGGCTTCTGCTCCGTACACTGCGCTGCCGCCTGTGGCAATCACACTTCTGTGTACCCCAAGCGAAGCATTGACGGCATTTTCAAGCTTCCAGAAGCCCTCCACACCCTTCTCCTCTATGAGCTCGTGCAGCAGCTTCCCGTACCTCTCCTGAATCACCAGGTCGGAATCCACGAAGCCATATCCCAATTTCTTCGCCAGCACCACACCCACGGTGCTCTTTCCCGCACCGGGCATACCAATCAGTACAATATTGTCCTTCATACCTGCGCTATGACTTCCACTTCACAGAGTACGTTCTTTGGCAGCGTTTTTACCGCTACACAGCTTCTGGCCGGCTTCCCGGTAAAATATCCGGCATAGACCTCGTTAAATGCCGCAAAATCCGCCATGTCTGCCAGAAAACAGGTGGTCTTTACCACCTTTGTATAATCAGTACCCGCTGCCGCCAGCAGTGCACCGATGTTCCGGCATACCAGGTCCGCCTGGGCCCTGATATCCCCGGTCTCCAGCTCCCCGGTCTCAGGGTGAATGGGAATCTGTCCTGATGCAAAAAGCATACCGTTTACTACAATCCCCTGGGAATAAGGCCCGATGGCCGCAGGGGCATCCTTTGTCGAAATTACCTGAAACATAATATTATTCCTCCCGTTTTCCATTGTTTTTGATATGATGCCGAAGGCAAATGGTTTACAGCCTAGAAATCGTCTGAATCATTTACGGTTCCATCACATGTCAGTCCGCACTTCTCATTCGTCGAATTCCACAGTGACGTAAAACCCTCTCGGATTCTCCACCACCGCCGTTATCACACCTTCCCTGCTCTTTAAGCGGTCACGGAAGGGAATGTTGGCCGACATGGCAAGAGAAGGGTCTATGGTATAATAATAATTGCTGGGAAGAAGTCCCTCCGTCACCGTAACCTTCTGTCCTTCCTCCAGAAGTCCGGGGCGTTCCATCTTGAATTCCATACTTCGCACAGCTCTCACCCCCATTTTTTTCTGTCAAAAATCATTATAGCATTCTCCTGCACGCATTTCCACAAATATTCATGAAAACTTCATAATCTGCTTTTCCGGGGTTGCCAAATCTCTCTCCTGCATATAGAATTAGTTCAAAATATAAAAGAGGTATTCACGATGAGAAAAGCATTATCCGCAATCCTTGTATTCTTAAAAAAAGAAACCATTCTCTGCATTGCAGCAGTGCTGGCCGTGGTCTCCGCCTTTCCGGTTCCTCCTTCTGCAAAATACATAGAATATATAGATTTCCGCGTTCTGGCCCTGCTCTTTTGTCTCATGCTGGTGGTGTCCGGCCTGCAAAATATCGGCATCTTTGACTCACTGGCCCGGCACCTCCTAAAGAAAATCAAAACCACCAGACAGCTCCTGCTTCTGTTGACAGCGTTGTGTTTTGTGTCAGCCATGTTTCTCACCAACGATGTGGCTCTGATAACCTTTGTGCCTTTTACCATCATGATTCTCTCCATGGCCGGACAGGAAAACCTCCTGATACCTGCCGTGGTGCTGCAGACCATCGCTGCCAATCTGGGCAGTATGCTGACTCCCATCGGCAATCCCCAGAATCTCTACCTCTATTCTTTTTTTGAAATTCCCATGGGCAGATTTCTGCTCTATATGCTGCCCCTGACCGCAGCATCTGCGCTGCTCCTGATACTTGCCATATTTTTTGTGAAGAATCACCCGCTGACCGGTCTGCCCGCAAATCTTCCCGATCCCACTCCCGAAACAGTGATTCCGCCGGTCATACCCAAGGCAAAGCTTTTGGCTTACCTGTTCCTTTTTGCAGTTTGTCTTGCCTGTGTCATCCAGGTGCTTCCCTGGCAGGCGATGCTTGCCGTGCTGGTAGCTGCCGTCTTCCTTCTGGACCGAAAATCCTTTGTCAGAGTGGATTATTTCCTGTTGTTGACCTTTGTATGCTTCTTTCTGTTTATCGGAAACGTCAAACAGTTTCCCGCCGTCACGGATTTTCTCCGTTCCCTGATTGAAAAGCGCGAGCTCCTGCTGGGTATCCTTTCTTCCCAGTTCATCAGTAATGTGCCGGCTGCCATCCTGCTATCCGGGTTTGCCCGGGATTCCCGAGCCCTGCTTTATGGCGTCAACTTAGGCGGCATGGGAACTCTCATCGCCTCCCTGGCAAGCGTCATTTCCTTTCAGCTTTACGGCAACAGCAAAGGCGCCTCGAAGGGCGCCTATCTGAAGACTTTTACCTTGTATAATCTTATCTTTTTGTTGCTTCTGACTGCGATGGCTGTTCTGCTCCTGACCGTTTTTTAAGTTCCTGTCAGTATTTAGAACTTCACTTCTGCCTCGCCGCTTCCCTCAAAGGTAAGTACAAGGTTCTTGTTTTCCATATGATACTCTTTCATATATGTGCCGCCGGCAACACCTGCAGGCTCTGTAACATTCATCAGCTTTACCGTGTAGGGCTTGTCATTTGTCACAGTCACTTTACAGGTATCTCCCATTCTCTGAATTCTCACAGAGGCTGCTTCTTTTCCTTCACCATCGCAGACAACAGTTGCAAGCTCCTGACCGTCCTTCACACGGTATACCCGGAAGGTCACCCCGTCTGCATAATCGTAAACCGCATTCTCATTGTGGGCACCCTCAGCTACGATGCTTCCCTCTCTCACATACAGGGGAATGCTCAGATATCCGTGCTTTTCCCGATACCATCTGCCGCCCTCTCTCTCCTCGCCGGTGAGATAGCTGGTCCAGGTTCCTTCCGGCAGATAATACTCTGCCATGCTGTCCTCGTTAAAGATGGGCGCTACCAGAAGTCCGTCACCCAGCATATACTGGTTGGCCAGGTATGCGCAGTTTTTATCCTCCGTAAACTCCAGCACCATGCTTCTCACCATGGGGATACCCGTCCTGGAGGTCTCCACTGCATTCCTGTACAGATATGGCATCAGGGAGCATTTCAGCTGTGCAAAGTAACGCACCACGTCCACGGATTCCTCGTCGTAGGCCCAGGGCACTCTGTAGCTGTTGGAGCCGTGAAGTCTGGAATGTGTGGAAAGCAGACCGAAAGCACACCATCTCTTGTAAACATCCGGGGTTGAGGTACTCTCAAAGCCGCCGATATCATGGCTCCAGAAGCCGAAGCCGGAGCTGGTCAGGGACAGACCGCCGCGCAGACTCTCTGCCATGGATTCATAATTGGACCAGCAGTCACCGCCCCAGTGTACAGGGAATTTCTGCCCGCCTACGGTAGCGGAGCGTGCAAAGAGAACTGCCTCCTTTTCGCCCTTTTTCTTCTTGATTACCTCAAATACGGTCTTGTTGTAAAGGTAGGTATAATAGTTATGCATCTTCACAGAATCGGAGCCGTCATAATAAACGCAATCCGTGGGAATTCTCTCGCCAAAGTCCGTCTTAAAGCAATCCACACCCATATCCATCAGTGCTTCCAGCTTCTCGGAGAACCACCTGCGTGCCTCCGGATTGGTGAAGTCCACAATGGCAAGACCGGGCTGCCACATATCCCACTGCCATACGGAACCGTCCGCGCGTTTCAGGAAATATCCTCCCTCCATGCCTTCCTTGAACATTGTGGATTCCTGTCCCACATAACTGTTAATCCATACACAGACCTTCAGTCCCTTGTCATGGAGACGGCGAAGCATTCCTGCAGGGTCAGGGAACACTCTGGAATCCCAGGTAAAGTCGCACCAATTGAAATCCTTCATCCAGAAACAGTCAAAATGGAATACGGAAAGAGGAATCTTTCTCTCCAGCATACCATCCACAAAACTGTTTACCGTAGCTTCATCATAGTTTGTGGTAAAGGAGGTAGACAGCCACAGACCGAAGGTCCAGGGTGCAGGAAGAGAGGGTTTCCCTGTGATGTCTGTATAACGTACCAGCACATCCTTCATGGTGGGACCATTGATCAGGAAATAGTCCAGCTTCTCTCCGGGCACGGAAAATCCCACCTTGCTTACCATCTCACTGGCAACCTCGAAGGATACCCTCTCCGGATGGTTCACGAAAACACCATAACCCTTGTTGGAAAGATAAAAAGGAATATTTTTGTAGGACTGCTCGGTACTGGTTCCGCCGTCCTCATTCCAGATATCAATGCTCTGCCCGTTCTTTACGAAGGGGGAGAACCGCTCTCCCAGACCATATATCAGTTCGCCCACACCCAGGGTAAGCTGCTCCCTAATATAGGCGTCGTCCATTCTATGATTATAAGCATCGCCCTTCCAGTCAGTCTTCATGTAAGCCAGATCCTTGGCTCCGCTGGAGGTCAGCTTCTCATTGCCACGATAAAACGTAATGGCAGCATTGTCCTTTCGAATCTCCACCCGCAGACTTCCGTTGGTCACAGTCAGGAGTTCCTCGGTCTCCCGTGCCTGCAGCAGGCCGGTTTGTGCCGCAGCAATATCAAAGGATGGCGATTTTTCCTGTGTGCCCAGGTAATGCCGGGTCTGAATACGAAGCACCTCGGGGTAGGGAGCGGTAATCTGAATGGTCAGATTAATTCCGCCCAGGGTAGCTCCCCTGTTGGTGATTTTGCTTGTGGGCGCACAAATGCTGACCATCTCCGGTTCAATTTTTGTAAAATACACTTCAGCAGGAGAAAAGCAACCACAGCCTTCCTTCTGCAGCCAGCAACCGTTACTGAATTTCATGCTATAAATATCCTCACTTTCCTTGTACTTCCGTATCTTCAGTTCCAAATTAAGCTGTTAACCTACGCCTCCGGTTTTTTCCGGACGGAAACGTGATTTTCTTCTATTCGTCCATCCTGAACAGGATAAACTTACCAGATACGATAGTTACCGCTCAGCGCAAGGAACGCAAAGAAATACAGACAATTGTCATAATATCTTCTGTCGCCCTTTCTCAGAGGCTGATTCCAGAATCTGTCCACCCAGTCCATAGCCATATGTACTGCCGCTTCGTCCTCCGTGTGGCCAATGACTGCCAGAGAGCCCTGAGCGGTAGTTGCCAGCATACCCACGGGATGAAGTGCATCCTGTTCCAGCGGCGTCCCGTCAATCTCATAAATCTTCCAGGGGTCATCCTTCCTCACCTCACCAAGGAAATGCTGCAGCTTTTCCGCCGCCTGCAGCTGACCCTCGTCAACGCCAAACCAAGCGTAGTCCAAACCGATATTCGCCGCGGTTCTGTAGGCATCGGAATAGAACCAGTCATGTCTGTCGCTTTGCCAGGGCAGGGGCCTGCTCATGGGAGTACCGTCAAACTCCGCATACTCGGCATTCATACCGGTGACCGGATGACAGGCTGTCTTCAGAAACTTTCTGCTGGCTTTTGCTGCCTCCTTCCAGAAGGGTCTGTCCTCCTCATCGGCCCACAGGGCAAAAAGCTCATAAAAGTGCGGCAGATGATAGGACGGATCCGTAAAATCAATGCCGGGCACAAAGAGTATCTGCTTGTTCTCCTTGTTCCACATGGCATGGCCCTGTCTGCCGTTCTCGCCCTTGTGCAGACAGGCCCTCAGAATCTTCTTCGCCTGCTCCGAATAACAGAAAATACCCTCGCCGTCTCCCCATCTGTGGGAGGCAAAGAACAGCGCCATGGCGAAATACTCCTCTCCGTCAGGTGCCGCACCGTCTGCGAAACGCTTTCCGTCCAGTCCGCAGGACCAGGCAAAATAGCCTTCGCTCCATCCCTCCTGCATCCACATGTAGGTGCAGGCCCACTTCCAGATTCTGTCAAATTCTTCCTTCTTATTCATCTGAACACACATCATCATGCCGTAGGACATACCTTCTGTTCTTGCGTCATGATTTCCCGTGTCCTCCAGATACCCCATGTCCTCTCCAGCCGGATGATAAATGCGCTCCTCCTCCGAACCGTAGAAAAAGGTATTCCAGATTTCCTCCAGTCTTGCAGCAATCTCTTCCTCTGTCCTGCCGCTCTCCAAAAACAAATTCCTGTACTGCTTTGTCTTAAAATTTTCCATGCATTTCTCCATTCTCAACATTGTTAAATTTAAGATAAAAACTTATCTTAAAGTATACCAGAGCAGGGAAGAAATGTCTTGTGTTTTTTTGTAATTCTAATGTACTTTTTTGTCTTAAATACTTTCCAGAATTAACCCATGGGCAATTCCGGGAACACTTTTCCCCTCATTGAAGCTGGTTTTGGAAAGCAATGCGCCTGTAGGCAGGAAAAGAACCTTCTTCCAGCTCTTCTCCTCCAGCTGCTTTAAGATATATGCAGACAAGGTCACGGCACTGCACCCGCAGCCGCTTCCGCCGGCATGGGTATCCTGGGATTCCCCGTCATAGATCTCAATGCCGCAGTCCATATGCTGTTCTGAAATATCATATCCACGGTCCCGTAGCAAATCCAGCAGTACTCTCTGCCCCACCTTCCCCAGGTCTCCTGTAATAATCTTGTCGTAATCCTCTGGTTGACTGCAAAAGTCAATAAAGTGCTGTTCCAGGGTAGATGCTGCTGCCGGCGCCATACAGGCTCCCATATTCATGGAATCCTTCAGACCGAAATCCACTATTTTACCCACCGTCATACCGCCGATACGCGCTCTTGCCCGTCTGGGGCCATTCTCCGTCACCTTTTTTTCACCGTTCAAAAACCTTTGCAGGGCAGCTTCATTTCCCAACACAAAGGCTCCGCTGCCGGTCACCGTCCTGGTGGCAGAAAGAGGACGTTGATTTCCGTAATCCAGCGGGAACCGAAACTCCTTCTCCGCACTGGCAAAATGACTGGAGGTCACACAGATTACCCTGTCGGCAAAGCCGCCTGCAATGCTCATGGCACCCAGAGTCAGGGATTCCCCGCAGGTTGAACATGCTCCATATACACCCAGTAGTGGTATCTGGTAAGTGGAGATACCAAATGATGTGGCAATCGATTGACCAAGCAGGTCACCAGCAAAGATATAGGATACCTCCTCCGGTCTGATATCCCCTTTGGTCATCGCCAGATAAACCGCATCCTTCTGCAGGCTGCTCTCCGCATCTTCCCAGGTCTCACAGCCAAACATATCATCCTCTCCTGCCATGTCGAACAGAAGTCCCAGCGGTCCTTCTCCCTCCTTGGTCCCCACCACACTTCCGCTGCTTAAGATATAGACCGGCTGCTCCGGCCTTATACTGGATTTTCCTAATCTCTGATTCATAAAAACTTACCTCCGAACAAGAATTTAAACCCAGTATTCCCTTTTTCAGGACAAAAAATACACCGGGGCTGACAATGCCCCGGTGAAATGTTACGATGTTTACAGCAGCATAAAGCTTACGGAACAGGGAGACGCCACAAAGGTACTACCTTCCTTTTTTACAACGGAATCCCCGGCATCAGACAAGGCACCGGCAGTGGCAGATGCTGTCCGATAGGAATAGATGACCTCACCGGTGGGCAGGTCACTGTCAAAACGGGCTTCTGTCGACGAAGGATTGATGATGACCAGGATTCTTTCGCTGTCAGTACTTCTGACATAAGCCAGCGGATAAGCATTCTCCTCGGCATAGATAAACTCAATTTCTCCCTTGCTCTGCAGCGCCGGGTGAGACTGCCTTACGGCAATCTGTTTTCTGATTTCGTGGTAAAGGGAGTCTTCCTCTGCCATCTGTGCCTCCACGGTAGGACGGTCCGCAGCAGCATCCTGTCTGATGTACAGCTTTTCAGGAGCAGCACTGCTGAAACCGTTGTTTGCGGTGCTGTCCCACTGCATGGGGGAGCGGGAGCCGGTGCGGTTATAACCGCCCTCTACAGAGGTCAGCCCTTCTACATAACGCATACCGATTTCATCGCCATAGTAAATAAAGGGAGCACCGGGCATAGACAGAAGGAAGCCGAAAGCAATCTTCATCTCCTCCTGACTTAAGCGGCGGGCCATTCTGTCCATATCATGATTGCCGGAGGGAATGCAAATGAGTCCCTTACGCTCCGATTTCTCGTAATTTTCTTTATATTTTTCCACAAAAGCATTTACATCGCCTTTTCCCTCTGAGGAAAAATATGGATGCTCACAGCGGAACAAATCATTGTAGTGCGAGGGGCCGAAGTGCAGAAGAAAATCCATATGAAAGCCTCCCTGCAGAGACTTGTCCGGCTCTCCCCACTCGGATACAAAGGCAGCCTCCGGAAACTCCTGATCCAGAAAAGCTCGTACCTTTTGCCAGAGAGCGATGGTACCTTTTCCCTCCTCGTCATTTTTTACCAGAGAACCCGCCATATCCACCCGGAACCCGTCACAGCCCATAGAGAGCCAGAAACGGATGACATCCAACATGGCGTTAAGGGTTGCCCTTGGGCCTTCCTCCTCGGGGGACTGCTGCCAGGGGCGTGTAATTTTATAATAACCATAATTCAGCGCCGGCTGCATGGAAAAGAAATTCAGGGCGACAGAGCCGTCCCTTGGGGAAATTCCTCGAAGACAGCCCATACTTTCCGGAGCTTCCCAGACATTGTCTGTCCAGATATATCTGTCCGTGTACTCATTCTTTTCCGCTTTCAGAGATTCCTGAAACCATTTATGCTCCACTGAGGTATGCCCCGGCACCAAATCCAGAAGTACATGCATGTCCCTTTTGTGCGCTTCCACAAAAAGCTGCCTTAAATCCTCGTTGGTGCCATATCTGGGTGCCACGGTGTAATAGTCTGCCACATCATATCCTGCATCGCCAAAGGGAGAAAGGAAACAAGGATTTATCCAAATTGCGTTACAGCCCAGATTTCGGATATAGTCCAGTCTGCGGATGATTCCCTGAAAATCCCCGATACCGTCTGCATTGGTGTCCTGAAAAGACTGAGGATAGATTTCATAAAAAATTGCGTTATTAAGCCATTCTGCCATTACTGCAACCTCCCAAAACGTTTTTTGTACACCTCTATCATACGCATGTCAACCCAAATAATCCATGTATTTTTTTGTCATAATTTTGTGCCGGTGCCCTGCTCATACCCCGGCCAGCCTGCTGCTCCACTCAATTCTTTCACTCAAGCTTTGGATAAATCTCACGAATCCAAAACCTTGCCGTCAATCGATATGGTAACTACCTGCCATGGGATAAATCTGCCGCTCTCCCGAAGTGCCTTCTTTGCTGCCATCTCAATTCCTCCGCAGCATGGTACCTCCATACGCACAATGGTGATAGAGCGGATGTCATTCTTCCGAATGATTTCGGTAAGCTTTTCGCTGTAGTCCACACTATCCAGCTTCGGACAGCCAATCAGCGTAACCTTATCCCTGATAAATTCTGTATGAAAGCCGGCATAGGCATAAGCAACACAGTCAGCCGCAATCAATAGCTTCGCACCATCAAAATATGGTGCCTGTACCGGAACCAGCTTAATCTGTACCGGCCAATTGGATAATTGGGATTTCAAACTGCCAAAGGACTCCTGATTGGTTCTTTGTACAGTTTCATCCTCTTTTGTTTTTTCCCGCTTCGCATGATTTACAGCCTCCTCATCATAGGCAGGAGCTTCTCTCTCCTCAAAGGTAATTGCACCTGTCGGACAACCCGGCAGACAGTCACCGAATCCATCACAGAAATTCTCTCTGACAAGCTTTGCCTTTCCGTCAATCATATCTATGGCGCCCTCGTGACAGGCCGTGGCACAAATACCGCACCCATTACACTTTTCTTCATCGATACGAATAATTCTTCGAACCATTTACTGTAACCTCCTTCTTTACTTTCTGAAGAAATCATACTAAAATAAATCCGATAATTCCGTTGGTTTTACAACAAAAGGAGGATTTATGAAGGATATTATTGATAACTATAAAGAGGTACTAACAGGCAATCCACTTTTTGATGGTATCCCAGAGGCCAAAATTCCTGTCCTGTTGCAAAGACTGGGTGCCTTTTCAAAAAAATATTCAAAGGATGAATTTGTTAAGATGTCCGGGGATCCGACAGATTTTATAGGAATGGTATTGTCCGGAGAAGTGCATATATGCAAGGACGACTTTTATGGTAACCGAAGCATTACCGCATCCGTCACAGCAGGCAGTCTCTTTGCCGAAGCCTTCGCCTGTGCGGGTACAAAACAGCTTCCGGTAGATATTCTTGCAGCCTCCGACTGCCGGATTCTTTATCTGAACAGCAAAACACTTTCTTACACCTGTGGTG
Organism: Acetatifactor sp.; assembly: GCA_051880315.1. Lineage (GTDB taxonomy): Bacteria > Bacillota > Clostridia > Lachnospirales > Lachnospiraceae > Acetatifactor. Next base: position 18,498 of record JBJENR010000182.1, on the reverse strand, counting down.
GGAACTGTGAGTTTCATCATCTGTTAATCGAGAATCTCCTTGGCATCGTTGCGAGAAAAAATATGTATCTTAACCAGAAGCTTAGCTATACCTCGCGTGGAACAACAAAGGAAAAACTCCTTGCCTATCTATCAGACCAGGCGAAGCAGAATCAATCCAACGAGTTTACCATTCCTTTCAACCGACAGGAGCTCGCCGATTTTCTCGGAGTCGAAAGAAGCGCTATGTCCGCAGAAATCAGCAAGCTTGTAAAGCTTGGCGTCCTTGAGACACAGCGCAGTTTCTTTAAACTGAAATATATTTAGCCTGTTTCTTCTCCCTGATATCGAAATAAACCATCTGTTTACTCCTGTTTCACACCGGATATCTCAGCGGCTTCCTCCTCTGACATCCCTCTGGCAAGGCAGTTTTGATAGACCTGCAATGCTTGTTCTTGTCTGCCCTCTTGTCTGCCTTCCTGTCTGCCCTCTTGTCTGCCCTCTTGTCTGCCCTCAATGCGTCCCTGCTCCCTGACATACTCATCCTCTGCATGCCTGTCCCGTCTGGCCTTTTGTCTCTGTTCAAATTCCCACTTGATTCTTTTTCTCAGACTCATCTGTCTCACCACTTCCATCGTTTCCAGCATTCCCGGTGTTCGTCTCTTTATCATGGCAAACTCCTCATCATCCGTCGCATTGAACAGTCTTATCCAGTCATCCACCGGTGAATTCTCCGAAAGTTGCTTTTTCAATTCAATGGTATGTAAAAGTTCTTTCGCCATGAAGTCCTCCTTTGCCGGTATGATTCAAATGTACCTCCTTCGCAGGAGGCAGACGTTCTATCCTCTCACCCATGGCTCCTGCCTTCTATTCTTGAATTAAGCAGGGATTTCCTTGATTGAGATAATTCAGACAAAAGAGAACTCGGCATGTCTATACTACCGATGTCAGAAACAAAAGAAATATGCTTTAACTGTTGGTTTCCCGACGCACTTTTATATCAAACCTTTCCCAATCATCTTTTTGTAATAGACATAATCCTTCTTCCCGGCATTTGTTCTGGCAATCCTCGTTTCCACTTCATACCTTGTTGGCTGGGCAAATTTCTCCAGACTTCGGCACTTTGCTTTCACACTCTCAATAATCTGCTCCTTACTCATTGCTCCTTCTTCATTGATTGCTATGTTTGCCACAGGGCTCGGAGTTGCGCCGGAGTCAGAGGGGACAACGATACAATCACTGACCTCAGGACAGGACATAATCACATCCTTTCTCTCAGCACAGAACCATGCCACACAATAATGCAGTGTATGATGCCGGCTGAAAATAAATATACCATCCTTTTCTATCACTTCACGCCATTTCTTGATTGCTTCTCCGTTGGCAATTCTATCTTCCACTATCTGTCTTGTCTGTGCACACCCTGCATTTGTTTTGGGAATATCCGAACACAAGTCTCGAAGGATTACCTCAGCTTCCTCGTCCCTATGTCTATTTTTCACGTCACCTTCCGGTGTAAAAATAACATCCATGTATTTATCCTATATATACTGCAATTCCATCATCGTCGTATTCCATTCCATCCGTTATATCCACATACCATATGGATGGCTGGTATTTTATGTTCGCAGGAACCGGATACTGTTTTCTCTCAACATCATGTGTGCCATTCGGAAAGTATTTGACGGCCGGTCATGCTCATCAACTCATAATCACTTTCTCAAAAATTTATTGAAAAATTTTAAATGCAATTCCTTCATTTTGTTGCCAACATCATCCTCTGACATTTTCCCCATCATCACTTTTGACTTGCTAAAGTATTTCATGTCAGTAAATCCCATATGAGTAATACCGTCAAACATTTCATATTCAACCGGAGCATTCGTATCTAAAAGTACTTTACTTACAACAGCCTCATTATTCTTGCTTAATATTTGCAAGAAGGGCCTTTCCATAGTCTGTCCGTAATACTCTCCAAAGATAGCACCATCCATGTTAGCGCCACATATATACTCTTCATAATTCATACACATATAGTATGCCAAATTACCTCCAAAAGAATGTCCCATCACTCCTATGCCTTTTTCAAAATCAATATAGTCGCAATATTCTTTTTTCAATATACCGACTATGAAGTTAACATCCTCTGCCCACTCATTAAGTCTTTCATTTAGAAAGGTACAATACTTTTTCTGAAATGTATAGAAAACTTCATACATTTCTTTCGCTGTTCCATTTGTCTTTTTCATTTTAAGAGCAGCCATAGTTCCGCGGACCATCGGATCAACTTGCTTTCCTTTAACGGTTTTGTCCAGTTCTATCCTTGAACCATCGGCTAATTCCATGTAAGCTGATTCATATGCGTGTCCAACCGACACAACAAAATATCCATTTTCTGCAAGCTCACAACACAGTTTATTATTTGCTTCCATATAGGAACCATATCCGTGATTGTATATGACAAGCGAGTTTTTTCTGTTTAAAATATCAGGATTTTGATACATCTTTCCGGCAGCATTTTTAATTACAACCTCCGATTCACCATTGTAATTAGCCGGATAATATAATCTCGCCGATACAATTCTTTTCCCTTTTTGGGCACCTAATTTTTCATCTCTTGATTCATCAATCCCTGTTATAATATATGTTCCGACAATCATTTGGTCGCATCCCTTTCCTGTTTCATACCGGATATCGCGATTGCCTCTTCCTCAGACATTCCACGTTTCAGACAGTTATGATAGACCTGCAATGCCTGTTCCTGTCGTCCCTGCTCCCTGACATACTCATCCTCTGAATGCCTGTCCCGTCTGGCCTTTTGTCTCTGTTCAAATTCCCACTTGATTCTTTTTCTCAGACTCATCTGTCTCACCACTTCCATCGCTTCCAGCATTCCCGGTGTTCTTCTCTTTATCATGGCAAACTCCTCATCATCCGTCGCATTGAACAGCCTTATCCAGTCATCCACCGGAGAATCCTCCGAAAGCTGCTTTTTCAATTCAATGGTATGTATTTCCATCAGATCTGTCAACTCCCGATTTTTCTCATCTCTTAATGTGTATACGCTGTGATTCCCTTTTTCTGACCCTTATGACTCCTTCCGAGAAAGGGATTTTTGATCCTGACTGACTTGATTTCATCCATCGGGATTCCCAGTACATCGCTGATAAATTGCCTTCGAACTGCCTCATGGTTCAAGAGTTCCTTCGCCATGAAGTCTTCCTTTGCCGGTATGATTCTCATGTAACCTCCTTCGCAGGAGGCACTCGTTCTATCCTCTCACCCATGGCTCCTGCTTTCTATTCTTGAATTAAGCAGGGATTTCCTTGATTGAGATGATTCAGATAAAAGAGAAACCGGCATGTTTATACTACCGATGTCAGAAACAAAAGAAATATGCTTGATAATAATTCTAGCATATTTCTTTCTTTTTGTAAATCATATTATGATATTTAATTATTTCTTTTATATATCATCTTTATCCAATGTCTTTATTACTCTTATTCGTCACTCATATTTAATGCTTTACTTATACTTCTATTTTACATTATCTCATGTAATCTAATTTCGGCAAAACTCCTAGAAGGTAATGACTTCCGGTGCATGTGTAAAGGCACTGATGGTTGCTTTAGCATTCTTGAAATAAAACACCTGTGTATTGCCGTCATCTGCCGCATACATGCTCTTCAGGGACGGATAGGCCTCCAGCATGGACTCTCTGGCCTCCACGCGGTCATCCTCCACAAGCTCCCCTTCAACCCGAATCCATTCACCATTTTTAAAGGCACAGATTTCCACCTTGGGGTTCGCCAGAATCTGTTTCGACACATCCTTTATCTTGCCGGTCTGTATGTACAGCTTCCCTTCAAAAATATGAGCCGTACCAAAGGGGCGCACTCTTGGCTGATCCCCCTCCACAGTTGCCAGATAATACACTTCTGCTTCCTTCAAAAATTTCACCACCCGTTCCATATCCATTTCCTCCTGTTTGCTTAACCAAAACACCCCTCAGACATTTCATCTGCCTGAGGGGCTTAACACTAACTTACACTCCCTGATACTTCTCGCTCTGCATGCGTACCAGCTCTGCATCTTCAAAATAATTAATCTTCATGGCGCTCTTCACCTCAGACAAAGTCTGGGCTGCCACCTCCCTGGCCGCATCGCTGCCCTTTCTCAGAATTTCATATACGGCAGGAATGTCCTTTTCCAGTTCCTTTCTGCGGGCACGAATAGGCTCCAGGGTCTCCTGCATAATATTGTTCAGGAATTTCTTTACCTTCACATCTCCCAGACCGCCCCTCTGGTAATGAGCCTTGAGCTCATCCAGATTTGCATAATCCGGCAGATATCTCTCAAAATGCTCCTGTTTGCAGAAAGCATCCAGGTAGGTAAACACCGTGTTGCCCTCCAGATGTCCGGGGTCGCTGACCTGCAGATGCAGGGGATCCGTGTACATACTCATAATCTTAGTGCGGACCTCATCGGCTGTATCTGACAGATAGATACAGTTGCCCAGGGATTTGCTCATCTTCGCCTTGCCGTCTGTGCCGGGAAGACGCTTGCAGGCTTCATTCTCCGGAATCAGAGCTGACGGCTCCACCAGAACGGGAGCATACACCATGTTGAACTTATGCACGATTTCTCTGGCCTGCTCAATCATGGGCAGCTGGTCTTCCCCTACGGGAACCGTGGTAGCCTTAAAGGCAGTGATATCAGAAGCCTGGCTGATGGGATAGGTGAAAAATCCCACCGGAATGCTGGCCTCAAAATTTCTCATCTGGATTTCATTTTTCACTGTCGGATTTCTCTGCAGTCTTGCCACTGTCACCAGGTCCATGTAATAAAATGTCAGCTCACAGAGTTCGGAAATCTGAGACTGAATAAACATGGTAGACTTCTCCGGGTTAAGCCCACAGGACATATAATCCAGGGCAACCTCAATAATATTCTGGCGCACCTTCTCAGGATTTTCAATGTTATCCGTAAGCGCCTGTGCATCGGCAATCATGATATAGGTCTTCTTATACTCTCCGGAATTCTGTAATTCCACACGTCTGCGCAAAGAACCGACATAATGTCCCACATGCAGTCTTCCTGTGGGTCTGTCGCCTGTCAAAATAATTTTATCCATATCGTTTTCCTTTCTCAGAGCGATTATCGTTTAGTATAACACTAATCCCGGAATTAGAAAACTGTTTTTTTACAAACGGAGGAGTATTTATTTTTCTTTTCCTCTCTCTGATGTAAAAATGCCATGATTTCATGGGCCAGCATGGGCATTGCGGCGAGTATGGTCAGCCGCATCCATTCTCTGCCGGATAAGGGCGAAGTACCGAAGGCTGCAATCAGAATCGGAATTTCCGTTACTGCAAATTGTAGCAGGAAGCCTGCGATGCATGCTCCTATCATCAGCTTGTTTTCCCTATGATTCATGCGAAAGACGGATTTGTTCACATCACGCATTCCCACGGCATGCCACAGCTGGCTCATTCCCAACACGGTAAAGGCATAGGTCTGGGCCTTGGAAAGAACCCATTCCTCCTTTAAAATCTCCGCAAGCCCCGGTAGTCCGATTTCAAGCCCTCTGATATGAAGCAATGCACAGGGAAGCATCAAAAAGGCTGTCAGACTTACCGCTGCTATCAGACCTCCGTAGAAACAGGTACAGGTCAGTCCTCCCTTGGCAAAAAGACTCTCCTTTGCTTTTCTGGGCGGTTGCCGCATCAGCCCCACACCGTCGTTTTTATCCATCCCCAGGGCCAGTGCCGGCAGGGAATCCGTGATAAGATTAATCCACAGGATATGACTGGACTTTAAGGGTGCCGCCAGTCCACAGACCACCGCCAGAAACATGGTAATGATCTCCCCCATATTAGAGGACAGCAGAAAAATGACGGACTTTCTGATATTCTCATACACACCCCTGCCCTCTTCGATGGCACGTCGTATGGTGGCAAAGTTATCATCCGTAAGAATCATATCCGCAGCCTGCCTGGCCACATCCGTCCCTGCTTTTCCCATGGCAATTCCGATGTCAGCCTTCTTAAGTGAAGGTGCATCATTGACACCGTCTCCGGTCATTGCCACAATCTCTCCACGGGAGCGGAAGCCGTCTACAATGCGCACCTTCTGGGCCGGCGACACTCTGGCAAAGACCCTGGTATAATTCAACCTTTCCGCCAGTTCCTCCTCCGACAACCGTCCCAGCTCCTCCCCTGTCATGCACTGTCTCTGCTGCTCCACGATTCCAAGCTGTCTGCCGATGGCAAAAGCAGTATCCACATGGTCTCCGGTAATCATTACCGTTACCACTCCGGCACCCTTGAAATCCTCCACCGCTCTGGCAGCCTCAGGTCTGGCGGGATCCAGCATCCCCACCAGCCCAAGAAAGATAAGCTTCTCTTCCGCCGGCTCCCGGACATTCTCCCTCATGGCCACTGCCAGGGTGCGCAGCGCATCCTTCGACATCTCTGCCACAGCTGCCAGCACTCTGTCCCGATACTCTCCGGAAAGCCGTTCCGCTCCGCGGGAGGTCAGGATATGGGTTGACCTCTTGAGCACCTCATCCGGTGCTCCCTTCGTATACTGTACCGTCTTTTCCGAAGCCCTTCCCTTCCCCTTGGCAGCATGCTCTATTCTATGTAACGTTGACATCATTTTCCGCTCAGAATCAAAAGCAAGTTCCCCGATTCTAGGTCTCTCCGACTCCGCCATTCCATAGTCCAGACCAAGCTTTGCCCCCAGGTCAAGCAGTGCCAGCTCCGTGGGGTCTCCGGTTCTGCTGTCCGACTCAATTCTCGCGTCATTGCAGAGAACCATCCCGCGAAAAAACTCAGGAGCCTCCTCCAGCTTTAAATCTGTTATCGGCCTGATACTTCCCTGCAGGTAGCATTTTTCCACAGTCATCCTGTTCTGGGTCAGTGTGCCCGTCTTGTCGGAGCATACCACACTCACCGCTCCCAGAGTCTCCACCGAGGGAAGCCTGCGCACAATGGTATTCACCTTTACCATTCTCGTAACACTCAGGGCAAGACATATAGTCACCACCGCGGGAAGTCCCTCAGGCACTGCTGCCACTGCCAGCGAAATGGCTGTAATCAGCATCTCCCCGATATCTCTTTTCTGCAGCACTGCAATCAGAAAGAGAGCTCCACAGAGCAGCAGGGAAAGAATACTTAGAATCTTCCCCAGCTCACCCAGCCGCTTCTGCAGGGGGGTCATCTCCTCCTTTGCCTCCGTAATCATGGCGGCAATCCTGCCCAGCTCCGTATCCATGCCTGTGGCTGTCACAATGCCCTCTCCCCGGCCATAGGTAACAATGGTGGACATATAGGCCATATTATGCCTGTCCCCCAAGGGAATCTCCGTCTCCGCAAGTTTTTTGCCAATCCCCGGCAGATAGGTACAGTCTTTTTCCACGGGCACCGCCTCTCCCGTGAGGGCAGATTCCTCCACCTTCAGATTTGCGGACTGTGTCAGTCTTAAGTCCGCCGGCACCTGACAGCCTGCCTCCAGACACACCAAATCTCCCTTTACCAGTTCCTGCGCCGCTATCTCCATCTTTCTGCCATCCCTGATGACAAATGCCTTAGGGCTTGTCAGCTTTTTAAGGGATTCCAGTGCCTTTTTTGCTTTCCCCTCCTGAATCATCCCCACCGTGGCGTTGAGAAGCACCACCACTCCGATAATGACTGCATCGCTGATTTCATCAAGAAATATGGACACCGCTGCCGCTGCCAGTAAAACATAAATCAAAGGGTCGCACAATTGTTCAAGAAATGACTCAACGGCAGTTTTTTTTCTGCCGGACTTCATTTCATTTCTGCCATAGGTCATGAGGCGCCTGCCCGCTTCCTCTGTCTGCAGACCTCGCCTCACATCCGTACGCAGTTCCTCTGCCGTCTCCAAAATGCTCATCTGTTCAAACAATCAAAAAATCCTCCCGAAAGCATATTTCTACTTTTACAATTCGTATCAATAGAAAAGTATGCCCTCGGAAAGAAAAATATGACTATGAATTATTCAGCAGTGACTTCGTGTACTCCTGTTTGGGATTTGCAAACACATCCTCCGTCTCCCCGGCTTCGATGATTCTTCCCTCCTTCATCACCATGATTCTGTCACACATTTTATAGACCACATTGATATCATGGGAAATAAAGAGATAGGACAGCTGCATCTCCTCCTGCAATTGCTGCATCAGCTCCATAATCTGTGCCTGAATGGTCACATCCAGCGCCGACACCGGCTCATCCGCCACAATAAGACCCGGCCCGGTAATCAGCGCCTGTCCGATACTGATTCTCTGTCTCTGTCCGCCGGAGAGCTGGGAGGGCCTTCTGGTGAAGTATTTATCCCCCATTCCCACCCGGTGCAGCATATCATAAGCAGCCGCTTCCATATCCTCCCGGGTCATGACAAGCGACGGATCCAGCTTTCCCGCTGCCCTGAGGGGCTCCTGGAGAAGCCAGCCCACTGTCTTCGTTGGATTTAAGCTACTGTAGGGATCCTGAAATATCATCTGGGGACGAACCGTTTTCTGTATCACCTTTCCGGTAATGAGCGGATTCATTCCCAGAATGGCTTTGGAAAGAGATGTCTTGCCGCAACCGCTCTCGCCCACCAGCCCCAGACTTTCTCCTTTGTATATGTCAAAGTTAGCACCCTCTACCACACAGTGCAGTTTCTTTTTGGAAAAGGGATGATTGCTGCCCTCCCGGTAAAAAACCGACAAATCTCGAATCTCCGCCACCTTGGGAATCTGCTTTTCGTCTCCCTCTGCTTTCTCCCTCCCATAGGCCTCCGGATATAACCTTTCCATGACAGACACGCGCCTCTTCAGGCGGGAGGGCACCGCTTCTATCAGCTTCCTCGTATACTCTTCCTTTGGATGCTCGAAGATATCCTCCGTCCTGCCCTGTTCCACTACACGCCCATCCTTCATCACCGCCACACGGTGACAGATTCTGCGGGCCAGATTCAAATCATGGGTGATGAAGAGCATGGCATTCTGTTCTTTCTCGTTGATTTCACGCAAAAGCTCCATAATCTGGTTCTGTATAGTCACATCCAGCGCCGTGGTAGGCTCATCCGCCACCACCAGGTCAGGATGAAGTATTACCGCCATGGCAATCATCACTCTCTGACGCATGCCGCCGGAAAGCTGATGCGGGTAGCTTGCATAGACCTCTTCCGCCTTCCGCAGGCCTACCGCCTCGAAGGTTTCCAACACCTTCGCCCGTATTTCCTCCTTGGAAAAGTCCGTGTGCAGCTTCAGCATCTCCTCCACCTGTCTGCCCACACGCTTTGTAGGATTCAGGGAGGTCATGGGCTCCTGGAACACCATGGACATCTCCGCGCCCTGATATCTTCTATATAAAGCCTTGTCAACGGGCTTCCCCGCTTCCCGCAGTATCACATCGTCAAAAAGAATCCGGCCGGAGGTAACCTGCGCCGTCTCCGCCACCAGTCCCATCATGGTCAGTGCCGTTACGGATTTGCCGGAGCCTGATTCTCCCACAACTCCAAGGATTTCTCCGTCCCTCAGTTCCAGACTGACATTTTTTACAACCTCCGTGCCGTCAAAGGCCACTGAAAGATTTTCTATTTTTATCATATCGTGACCTCCTTCCGGGTACAATTCTTACACCCTGCGCCGTATTCCCTCGCTAAACATGGAAAAGCCCAACACTATCCACACAATGGTCAATCCCGGTGCAAGTGCATACCAGGGGGCAGTCTGCAGGTAACTCTGGGCGTCCGACAGCATCTTTCCAAGGCTGGCGTCCGGAGGCTGAACTCCGATTCCCAGATAACTCATTCCGGACTCTGCCAGAATGGCATTATTAAAGCCTATCATCACCGATACCCAGAATACCGAAAAGATGTTGGGCAGAATATGCACAAACAAAATGCGCAGCTTTCCCACCCCCATCAGTCTTGCCCTGCTGATATAGTCTGCGTCCCGCAGACGTATAAATTCACTGCGCACAATGCGCACATAGCTGGGGACAAAAACGATTCCCAGGGCGAGAATGACATTCTGCCGTCCCTTCCCCAGGAGAGAAATCATCACCAGTGCCAGCAGGATACTTGGGAATCCGTTCACCGCATCCGTTATCCTCATAACCACTTCATCCAGGATGCCGCCGAAGTAACCGGTGACTGCTCCCAGCAGAATACCGATGGTACCGGAAAAAAGAACCACAAACCCGGCAATCACGATGGTGGTTCCCATGCCCTTCATCACTCTGGAAAAAATATCCCGTCCGAAATTATCGGTTCCGAAAAGGTGTTTCAAGGAAGGTGCCAGAAATTTTTCCGACGCAGACATGGCCGTAGTGCTGTAGGGCGTCCAGAAGAAACCGATAACTCCAAGCAGCACCGCAAGACCGGTCATAATCAGACCGGTTATGAGATATCTGTTCCATTTTCCGCTGCCTCTCTTCTTCATCCTGTTCCTTCCGTCTACAGACCACTTCCTGCCTGTCATACACTTCTGCTTTCGCTTCCTGCTTTATGTTTCTGCCCTATACTTCCGCTTTACTCTTACTTATTTCTGCTCTTACTTCTCACTGATTCTGGGGTCGATGACCCGATACAGGATATCCACCAGAAAATATACAAAAATAACCACAAAGGTAATATATAAAATCAAAATCTCCACCACAGGAAAATCTCTGGTATTTATGGAGTTGATGAGTAATCTTCCCACTCCGGGCAGGCCGAATACCTGCTCAATCACAATACTGCCTGCCACAATCTCGGCAATGATCATACCGAGGAAGGTGACCACCGGCATCATGGCATTTCTCAGCACATGAACGTACATCACACGACGTTTGCTACAGCCCTTGCTGTAGGCCGTGCGCACATAATCCGCCTGCATTTCCGTCAGCATGGAATTGCGCAGGAAACGTGCGGTCATGGCAATCTTGGGAATTGCTACCGCCAATGCAGGGAACACCAGATATCTTAAAAATCCGCCAAAATCCTCTTTATAGCTGACATACCCGCCCGGCGCAAAGGCCTTGAGCAGGATACCGAACACGAAAGTAATGATAATACCCAGAAAAAAAGACGGCACCGCCATGGCAGTCTGGGTAATCACGCCAAGCACCGCATCCAGATATTTGTTGTTACATCTTGCCCACAGCACCCCTAAGGGTATGGACACCAAAAGAATAAACACCATGGAAACCACGGCCAACCAGAGCGTCACAGGCAGCTTATCACCAATGAGCTCCTTCACGGGCATCTGTTCATTCATGCTTTTAGAATACCGGTAGCTGACCCCGAAATCCCCCTGCAGCACTCCCTTCATCCATCTGGTATAGCGCACTGCCGGAGAAAGCTTTTTGCCGTTTTCCATAAAGCCCAGCTCCTCGGCAACCTGCTGTTCCCGCTCGGGGGAAGCATCCTCCCCCACAATGGAGCCTACCACGTCTCCGGGAACAATCTGAAAGGCAAGGAAGGCAGCCACGGATACCAGGAACAATGTAATAATGAGAGTGAATAATTTTTTACCAAGATATCTCATGTGACTGCCTCCTTTCCTAAATTATAATACTTATTTCACAAAATAAACCGTGCTCATATCCTGCACATAGACAGGGTAGCAACGATAACCGGCAAGCTTCTTACTCACCGCCGTGTTGGTGGGCGCAACCTGGATAAAGGCGCTGGCCGCTTCCTCAGTCACGATTTTCTGAAGCTGCTTATAGGGCTCCTCACGTCCCTTCAGGTCGGGAATCGACTGAAGCTCCTGGTATACGCGGTCAAACTCTGCATTTGAGAAATTCACAAAATTCTTAGCAGAATCCGTCTGGAAACGGTTGATGATATAACCGGGAGTCAGATCGCCTGCAAGACCGCTGATGGTCGCCTGATACTTTCTTCCCTTGTACACCTCGTCATACCAGGTCTGCCATTCCACAGGATTGATGGTTGCGTTGATTCCCACGCTCTTGAGCTGCTCAGCCACGATTTCTCCGGTCTGCATATGCACCTCGTAGTTGGAAGGAATCGTAATCTCCAGCGCAAAGCCGTCAGGATAGCCTGCCTGTGCCAGAAGCTCTTTTGCCTTCTCAATGTTTGCTGAAGTACCATAGACAGAGTTCAGATCCACATAAAAGCTCTTCAGGGCAGGAAGCATGGCTGTGGCATCCAGCACACTGTTGCCACTGTAGAGGAACTCGTTAATCATGTCTCCGTCCAGCGCGTAGCAGATTGCCTGACGAACCCGCACATCATCCAGAGGCTTTTCGGCATTGTTTAAGAACAGTGCCTGAAGCACCGCAGAGGACGCAGATACCATTTGGAAGTCCTCGGTTAACTCGGAAGCCTGCGACTCTGTCAGATAGGGATAAATATCGATGCTGCCGCCCTTCAGCTCCATCATCGCCGTCTCCGCACTGGCAACAATCTTAAAGTTTACCTGATCAAGGTAGGGAAGTCCCTCCTGCCAGTATTCCGCGTTCTTTTTTACCACGATGCCCTCAAGGGGAGTGTAAGATACAAAACAAAACGGTCCCGTACCGACAGGGCTTGCGTTCTCATCCTCCCCGCTTCCCGCAGGAATGATTGCCGCGGTAAAGCTGTACAGCAGCTCCGGGTTTGCCTCTCCTATCGTTACCTGAACCGTTTTTTCATCCAAAATATCAACAGATTTCACTGCCTTCATGGTAGACATCAGAGGTACGCCGTCCAACAGTCCCGACACTCTCTCCAGAGAGTACTTGACATCCTCACATGTCACCAAATTGCCGTTGTGAAACTTGATTCCCTCTCTCAGGGTAAAGGTGTATACCAGTCCGTCTTCGGAAATCGTGTAATCACTGGCCACGGCACCAATCAGATTACCGTTTTCATCAGGCTTTACCAAGCCCTCAAAAATGTTAAATAAGATCTCTTTGGTTCCTGCCGAATTTGCCTTATGTGGGTCAAGACCATCGATATCCTGCTGTATTCCGACAACCACCGTGCCTCCGTAGGTCTTCTCTCCCTCCGGCTCACTTGTATTGCCGCCAACAACAGTACTTGTAGAGGAATTCTCCCCCGAAGACTCTCCTGTGCCATCTGAGCCGCATCCACCCAGTACAGCCATCGTCAGAAGCGCCGCTAAAAGTAAACTGAATCGTCTCTTTTTCATAATGCTCTTCTCCTCTTCGAATCGAAATGTTCCTCTCATTATTCAATTGTCCCCATCATTGTACCATAGAATTCTTCATTTGCAAGTATTTTCTCAGATACAATCCGAGATGATTCAATCCGGGATACTGTACCGGTTACAGGAGTCAGATCCCCTCCACGCAGTTATGCATCAGCATGGCGATGGTCATGGGGCCTACGCCTCCGGGTACAGGCGTGATTGCCGAGGTGTGAGGTGCTACCTTGTCAAAGTCCACATCTCCGCAGAGTTTACCGTTCTCGTTGCGGTGAATTCCCACATCGATGACCACAGCCCCCTCCTTCACAAAGGTTTCGTCCACGAACCTGGGCTTACCGATGGCAACCACCAGGATGTCGGCACGCTTAGTCACTTCCTTCAAATCCCTGGTTCTGGAATGACAGATGGTCACTGTGGCATTCTCTCTGAGCAATAACATAGCCATAGGTTTCCCTACAATATTGCTTCTGCCGATTACCACACATTCCTTTCCTGCGATTTCGATGCCGGAGCGCTTCAGAAGCTGGATCACACCTGCCGGAGTACAGGACACATAGCCGGGACGTCCGATGCTTAAGTTTCCTACACTGACAGGATGGAAGCCGTCCACATCCTTTGTGGGGTCGATAGCCAGAAGTACCTTGTCCTCGTCAATATGTGACGGCAGGGGAAGCTGCACCAGAATCCCGTTCACTTCCTCTTTTGCATTCAGTTCTCCAATCAACTTCAAAAGCTCTTCCTCGGTGGTCTCCTCCGGCAGCTCGTAGGACAGGGACTGAATTCCCACATATTCGCAGGCCTTTTTCTTATTGTTTACATAGACGCCGGAGGCAGGGTCGTTTCCCACCTTAATCACTGCCAGGCAACGCTTTAGTCCCTGCTTTGCAACTTTCTCCTTGAGTTCGTCCTTAATCTCCTGCGAAATCCTCTTTCCGTCAATCAACTGATACATTCTCTCTCCTCCTGTTATTGTTTTTTCTTTATTATCTTTATTCTGTTTCTTTATTTCTTTCTATTCTTGTATGCAGACCAATTATTCTGAAAGCATTCTCATTCATTTTCTGACCCCCGTTTTCACAGACAACTTGTCCTCCCATCACTTGAATCGATATTTCCCTTTTCCATGACCTTTTACAGTCTCAATCACATTATTTTCCATCATCAATTTTATAATTTCTGAAGCCCGAGTAGCTTTGAGCCCTGTCACTTTTTCAACAGAGGAACGTCCAAATATATTATCCTTGCCACATTCTTCATACAATGCAATCACATGCATAACCGTTTTGCCTTTCATTCCCTTATCAATATTCACTAAAAGATTTTCAATGTCCGCTTTTGTATCCTCAACGTCCGCTTTTGTATCCTCAATGTCCGCTTTCAACAATCCGCTTATATGCATTGAACGATTGTGAAGCTCGTTCTTCTCATCCAAAAGCAAATTTCGAAGAAATAACTCTAAAAATTCCGTTGTTTCATGTACACCATTCTTGAGATTATTATAGTTTGCTCTTACCAAAGAATTTCTAAAATACCATGCATTCTCAGCAAAAATGTCATTTATTGCATCAAATCCGAGAGTTCTCAAATACTTTATAAAAAATACAGCTGTAGTTCTTGTATTCCCTTCCTCAAATATGTGTATTTGCCATAATCTTGATACAAATACAGCCAAATGATGAATAATATCATCCATACTTAAATTCTTATAACTGAATTTTCTCTCTTCCGAAAAATCATAATCAAGCGTTGCTCTTAATTCCGAAGCGCTTCCATACAATACTGTAGCTCCATCAAGCACCCATTCTTTTTTAGTGATATTATAATCACGGATTTTTCCCGCATGCGTATAAATTCCAATAAACAATTTCTTGTGTATTGAAATATATTCATTCGGAGTAAAACTAAAAGCTTTCTCTGATAATATTTTGGCAATTCTTAAAGCAACTTTATCAGCTTCCTCCGTTCGGTCATCCTTATCACTTTTCGGATTTTCTTCGTAATAACTATTTAACAATTCACCGGCTTCCTCTATAGAGATATCCCCTTCAATATTTCTGATTGCAGTATCAACCAGATATTGTGATGTTTTCAATCCGTCAACCGCCTGTAAACCAATTGCTGTATGCCATGCATATCCTTTATCCCTTTTCCCGGGTTCGGAT
Organism: Acetatifactor sp.; assembly: GCA_051880315.1. Classification (GTDB taxonomy): domain Bacteria; phylum Bacillota; class Clostridia; order Lachnospirales; family Lachnospiraceae; genus Acetatifactor. The sequence continues at coordinate 3,187 of JBJENR010000182.1, read as the reverse complement.
TCTTTTATATATTCTTTAAATGGATCTTTGTTCATCCCGAAGCCTCCATCATATAATCATTAACTCGAAACTGACTTTTTCGCCTGAATATCGCCGCAGATATCCTTTACAACCTCTCCTGCCAGAATCAGTCCCGCCACAGAGGGCACGAAGGATACACTGCCGGGGGTACTGCGCCTTCCCGGAGCGTTCTCCCCAATCTGCCCCTCAGCCCTGTCCGGTACCAGCGGTTCTTCCTCGGAATACACCACCTTCAGGGAGGGAATTCCCCGCTTCTTCAGTTCCCTGCGCATCACCCGTGCCAGTGGACACACCTTCGTATCATAGATATCCGCCACGCGAAAGGCTGTGGGATCCAGCTTATTGCCCGCCCCCATGGAACTGATCACCGGAGTGCCTGCCTCATTGGCCTGACAGATCAGCTGAATCTTCCCCGTCACCGTATCTATGGCATCCACCACATAATCATATTCCGTAAAATCAAACCGGGCGGCCGTCTCCGGCAGGTAAAAAACACAATGTGCCGTAACCCTGCAGCCCGGATTGATGTCTGCCACCCTCGCTGCTGCCACCTCCGCCTTGGGCAGTCCCAGTGTACTCTGCAACGCCAGAATCTGACGATTCCTGTTGCTGTCCGACACCACATCGGCATCGATTAAGTCCAAGGCGCCGATACCGGCTCTGGCCAGGGCTTCCACCACATATCCGCCCACGCCGCCTACACCAAACACAGCCACTCTCGCTTTTCCCAACCGCTCCACAGCTTCCCGTCCAAGAAGCGCCTCAGTGCGCGAAAAAATACCGTCCTTCATTTTATGCTCTGTTCTTACCTTTCCTCTGGTTCCGATGCCGGGGCAAAAGCGCCTTTATCTCTTGCCAACGCCATCCTTTTATCCAAGCACTCAGGCTTCCTTTTCACCCGGCTGTCCCGGAAGCTGCTTCGGCTTCCTTCCCCTCCGGCTGTCCCAGAAACCGCTCCAGCTTCTTGCCCATCCAGGTGATGACCGGGCCCAGGAAGAAAGCAACCGCAATGGTCACGATTCCCACATCACCGCCCAGCAGGAGCCCTCCGAGCATAAAGCAGATATCCCAGGTCATTCTGATTACCTTGAAGGAAAACCTATGTACATGTCGGGAAATAATATAGGGCAGTCCGTCATAGGGCGAGGTTCCCAGACCTGCCGTCATGTAAGTGGACGCTCCCAAAATAAATACCAAGAGCGCAGGCACCAGCAATCCGAAGCGAACTGCCTGCTGTTCAAAGAAGCCCTCCGGGGTCACCTTACTCCACACGAATCCAAAAAAGTCCGCAATATACCCCAGACACACCATATTGCCTATGGTTCCGAAACCGATGAGGCTTAAGTCAAATCTTATGACAAAAAGAAAGGTCACCAGATGGCACAAAAGCTGCGCTGTTCCGAAGCTGACAGGGAGGTAATTAATCACTCCCTGAGTCAGACAGGAACAGGGATCCGTTCCCAGATTTATCCTGATTAACAGGGACAGACCCATGCCCTGCAGCAGCACTCCGATCAGCATCATAATCAGTCTGTTTCTAAACTTTGGCGGTCTCGCAAAGCATGTCAGTTTCTTCTTCATTTTATAGCCTCACATTTCTTATGTTGATTATTTTCTTGAAACTTCTTTTGAATCTTCTTTTGAATCTTCTTTTGAAGTTTCCTCCAAATCTAACTT
>JBJENR010000182.1:0-1389 GCA_051880315.1 Acetatifactor sp. | reverse complement strand
CTTCTTTTGAATCTTCTTTTGAATCTTCTTTTGAAGTTTCCTCCAAATCTAACTTTGAATTTTCCTTCAAAGCTTTTTTCTCGTATTCTTTCTGATAATAGCATATTCTCTGCTAATTTTCCACAAAAAAGAGAATCACATTTACACGTCACGCTTTTGACGACCTTCCCATAACAAAAGCAAAGGGATGCGAACTCCTGTCCGCATCCCTGCACTTCACATCATTTATTGTCAGGCTCGTATCTTCCTATCCTCATCCCACCTTATAGCCCTGTCCCCAGACCACCTGGAGATAGTGTGGGCTCTGAGGGTTATCCTCAATCTTTTCCCTGATATGGCGAATATGTACCGCGATGGTGTTGTCAGCGCCGATGGGCTCCATCTTCCAGATACTCTCGTAAATCTGCTTGTTGGACAACACCCGGCCCGGCTGCTCCATCAGCAAACGGAGAATTTTGTACTCTGTGGGAGTCAGATCCACCCGGTTGCCCTTTACCAGTACCAGCTTGGCTCCGTCATCCAGCTCCAGATCCTTCATTCTGAGGAAGCTGCTCCTCTCCTCATGTTCTGTCAGTCTCCGGTAGCTGCGTATCTTTGACTGAATCCGGGCCATGAATTCCATGGGAGAATCCTCTCTTTGGTCCAGCACATCATCCGCTCCTGCATTCAAAGCCAGAATCCGTAGCATTTCCTTCTTTTTGTCCACCAGTGCCAGAATAGGCTTCCTGCTGTATCCTCTCAGCTCCGTCAACAGGCTCAGCATGGAGGCCTCGCCGGCCTCCGCTCCCTGGAAATCAAAGAGCAGAAGCTTTGTCTCCTCCCATTCCATCATTTCCCGAAGAGCATTTTTACGTCCGATTCGGATTACCTCATAGCCGCAGCCACTGCAGAGGTTCTCTGAAACCCCTGCACTGTTCTTGCCGCCGTATATCAATATTTTCCCCTTTGGATTGCTGTTCATTTTTCTGCTGCTTCCTCCCACTGCTCTCCGAAGCGGAGAATATACTTTTCCGGCAAAGAATCAATATATAAAAATGCATCATATCTGACAGGTTCGCCGTTTTCGTCCAATTCCTCCGTCACTATCTGTACACCAGAGACGGTTTCTTCCTGAAATATATTACGGTTATCATAGCCATAAGAAAGGAGACTCAGCAGCTCCCTGATTTCCTCCGGAGAAGTAATCTTCAGGCTGACACGGTGATATGTTTCCGTTTCGGTTTCCGGAACCACTTTATAATCTTCTACATAGTACATATCAGTCTCATATAGGATTTCTTCTGCCGTTGCGTACGGTATACTTTCTGCACCTGCCGTATCTTCTTTTGCTCTCACACTCCGGTAAGTCTCTCTGGCTTTTTGAATGACCTGTTCCGCATCCACACGCTC
>JBJENR010000181.1:0-30167 GCA_051880315.1 Acetatifactor sp. | reverse complement strand
AAAATAAAATATGGTTACGAGTAAGGCTTTTTGGCTAGGGTCTGAACAGTAACTAAATATTATGAAATTTGTTTTGAGAGAGTATTATGGTACTTATAATATTATATGATATGCCTGTAAGAATTCATTGGAGAGATTGACGGAGGTAGAACAATGAAGAGGTTAACAGGCAGTCTGAAATTTCTGGCTGCAACAATCATTTGGGTATTTGTTGCAGCTCTTTTCTTTACCATGACAGCGGCGGGGAGGACGGCCCAGGACAGAGAGGAAATGGCAGCGTATTACAGGCAGCAGGAGTCCGGCATGGTGGAGAATGTGAGGGTATTTCTGGAGGAGCAGGGCTTCGAGAACAGTGGGGTGATGCTGACTTGTGTGACGGAGTCTGACGGTAGCAGGGCATATACCCTGACAGTCCATCACAGAGAAATTGATAAAATGTCAGAGGGCGAGAGGGAAAGGCTTGCAGGTAAGCTGGTTGCTTTGTCCTTTCAGGACGAAAGCTGTTCCTTTTTCCAGAAATTTCTTTGTAACTGAGCCATGTTTTTCTTAGGAGGGATTGACAGGATTTGCATGACATTTTCCCGGAATTGGAGTATAATCTTTCTGTATAGAAAGGAGTACTGGAAAATGTCATTTATCCCGAAGGTACATGAAATTTACAAGCATTTTAAAGGTGGTCTGTATCAGATTACCGCCATTGCGGAGCATACGGAGACGGGAGAACAGCTGGTGGTCTACCAGGCGCTCTACGGGGATTTCAAAACCTATGCCCGTCCGCTTGAAATGTTTACCGGCAAGGTGGACAGAAGCAGGTATCCGGAGGCAGAGCAGGAGTATCGTTTTGAGCTTCAGGGGCCTGAGGCCGACAGGCAGAAGGCGGAGGCGGACAGCCGGGGTGCCGAAGCCCACGGGGCGGATAAGCAGAGACCTGAGGCGGAAAGACAGAATCCCGGAGCGGAAAACCGGAGTTCCGAAGTGGACGGAAAAGGAACGGGAAATGCCCTGCAGGAGCCCGGGGAGGGCGAGCTGGCACTGGATCCCCTGGTACTGGAATTCCTGGATACGGACAGTTATGAGCAGAAGCTGAATATTTTGGCAGCACTTCATCACAGAATTACGGATGACATGCTTACAACCATGGCCATTGCCTGTGATGTGGAGGTGAACGAAGGGGATACAGAGGAGCGTTACGAATCTCTGAAAACCTGTATCCTGACTCTGGAAAAATACGAGTGCAACCGTATAAGATAGCTGAAATTGCGACGCATGTCCCATAGTCGGAAACCAAAATCCGATATAGTGCCCGATGTCAGGGGCTGATGAAAACGTCCGATGCTCTCTTTAAAATGCTGATTCACATAGCCGATGTTTTTAAGGAACGGCAGAAGGGAGCAGGTATGGCATATAGTTTGGAACAGAAGATGGTAATCGGTGTTTCCTCCAGGGCATTATTTGACCTGACGGCAGAAAACAGAATCTTTGAAGAGCAGGGACTGGAGGCATACTGCCGGTATCAGGTGGAGCATGAGCAGGAGATATTAAAGCCCGGTCCGGGCTTCAGACTGATTAAGTCGCTGCTTCGGCTGAATGAAGCCGCTGCCGGAAAGAATCTGGTGGAGGTGATTGTGATGTCCCACAACAGTCCGGACACTTCACTCAGGGTCTTTAATTCCATTGCGCATTATGGCCTGGGGATTACCAGGTCGGCGCTGGTCAGCGGGGCATCCCTGGCACCCTATCTGAATGCCTTTCATACGGATTTATTCCTGTCGGCATGTGAGGAGGATGTGCAGGGGGCCATCGATGGTGGAATTGCCGCGGGTATCATCTGCACGGAAGGGGCGGGAGGCCAGTCGGGAACGGATTCCAGAATTATTCCCATGTCTCCTGCAGGGCAGATAAGGATTGCCTTTGATGGAGATGCAGTATTGTTCGGAGATGACTCCGAGCTGATTTTCAAGGAGAAAGGGCTGGATGCCTTTGAGGAGAATGAGAGGACCCATGCCCGTGAGCCCTTGACGGAAGGACCTTTTGCCCACTTTCTGAAAAAGCTTTCTGACCTGCAGAGGGAGCTTGGGACGGAGAATTGTCCTATCAGGACAGCGTTGGTTACCTCCCGGAGTGCGCCGGCTCACGAGAGGGTCATCCGTACCATGCGCGCGTGGAATGTCAGGGTGGATGAGGCTTTTTTTCTGGGCGGATTGGACAAAAAGGAATTTCTAAGGGCTTTTGGTGCTCAGATATTTTTTGATGATCAAATGGTTTATACCGGCAGCGCTTCCCAGGTGGTACCCTCCGCACGGGTACCCTACAGCAGTCACAGTTCCATGGGACGGTGGGAGGCAGCGGCTTCGCAGAGCTGATGCCGGTGCGATAGCCTCGGGGAGGCGGTTTTGCGAAGGTGGATCAGTTACGGGAAAGTTTTACAGGTGAAGCAATGAAATATGAAAATATACAGCCTGGGCGCTTCCTTGAGCGCCCGAATCGTTTTATCGCTTATGTGGAGACGAACGGCAGGCGTGAAAAGGTACATGTAAAAAATACAGGCCGCTGCCGGGAACTGCTGCAGCCGGGGGCCTTGGTTTATCTGGAAAAGAGTAGTAACCCGGAGCGCTCTACTGCCTATGATCTGGTGGCAGTAAAAAAGGGTGACCGTCTGGTCAATATGGATTCCCAGGCACCAAACAGGGCAGTGGGAGAATGGCTGCGGGGGAAGGAGCTTTTTCCGGACCTGACGCTTGTACGTCCTGAGACGGTTTTCGGGAATTCCCGGTTTGATTTTTACATTGAAACAGAGACGGAGAAAATTTTTATGGAAGTAAAGGGTGTGACGCTGGAGCAGGACGGTGTGGTCAGCTTTCCGGATGCACCCTCGGACAGGGCAGTAAAGCATGTGGAGGAGCTGGTTGAAGCAAAGAGGAAGGGCTATCGCGTCTTTGTGTTGTTTGTTATCCAGATGGAGGGAGTACGCTTTTTTATGCCCAACAAGGAAATGCATGCTGAATTTGCGGAGGCACTTTGCCGTGCTGCGGAGGCAGGGGTGGAAATCCTGGCCTATGACTGCCTTGTGGAACCGGATTCCATGAGAATTAACAGGCCTGTTCCTGTAAGGCTTAGGGGGACATTGCCCGGGGAGCTTCCGGACAGGCTTCTCGGCTGGTACGATGCCAACAGAAGGATACTTCCATGGAGAGAGGAGCCTACACCCTATCGAGTCTGGGTTTCGGAGATTATGCTGCAGCAGACCCGGGTGGAGGCAGTAAAGCCGTATTTTGCAAGATTTATGGAAACGTTGCCGGACATCCGGGCGCTGGCTGAGGCGGAGGAAGAACAGCTTCTGAAGCTCTGGGAGGGGCTGGGATATTATAACCGGGTGAGAAATCTACAGAAGGCGGCAATTCAGATTGTGGAGAATTACGGCGGCGTCATGCCCTCAGATTATGAGGAGCTTCTGAAACTGACAGGTATCGGGCGTTACACCGCAGGCGCCATTTCCTCCATTGCATATGGTGAGCCAAATCCTGCGGTGGACGGCAATGTTCTGCGAGTGATTTCCAGAATCAGAAAAGATGACAGGCTTATCAGTGAGGAAAAAGTCAGGCTTTCTGTGGAACGGGATCTGGCAGAAGTGATACCCAGGGACCGCCCCGGAGATTTCAACCAGGCTTTGATGGAAATCGGTGCCTGCATCTGTGTTCCCAACGGGGTACCTCTCTGTGGAAAGTGTCCCCTGGAGGAGCTCTGCCTGGCACACAGGGAGCATGCGGAGAAGGACTATCCCAGAAAGGCTCCCAAACGGCCGAGAACCGTGGAGGAGAAGACGATTTTGGTCATCTGTGATGAGAACCGGACGGCGGTGCGCAAGAGGGGTAATAAGGGATTGCTGGCGGGAATGTACGAATTCCCCAGTTTGGAAGGGTATCGGACGGCCGAGGAAATCACGGCTTACCTGGCAGAAAATGGCATCAGGGTTGTGAGAATAAGGCCTTTGGAGGAAGCGAAGCATATCTTTACCCACAGGGAATGGCATATGAAGGGATATCTGATCCGGGCGGATGAGCTGGAGCACGGAGTGCCGGGCGGGGAGGCAGCGGACTGGCTCTATATTGACCCTGCAGAAACGGTGGATAAGTATCCGATTCCTTCCGCTTTCAGCGCCTATGCAAAAATACTGAACATGAGACAGGGGAAACTTACGGCACAATCACCCTGATTGCTTCCTGCTGGCAGGAGACGGTGATTTTGCTGCTCTTTCTTGCAACCTCCCCGTCAGTGTGTACCCAGAGGGGAGCAGAGGTTTCGATGGTGAGGCTTTCTGCCTTCAAAGCAGTGAGCCCCTGATAACGGTAGTGGTTTCCCTTGAAGGCGGAAGGCAGTGCAAACAGGACCTTGAGCTTTGACAAATTTCCCGCAATACACATATTCATAATGCCGTCTGTGGCATCTGCGTCGGGACAGAATTTGAAACCGCCGCCCTCGAAACGGTGTATCATACAGACCGTGAAAAACATTTTATCAATTTGCAAAACGGTGTTGTCGGAAAGGGTCAGCCTGCCGGATACCTTCTTTGTGCCAATCAGCTGCTTCAGGGCAATCCACAGATAGGTAACCTTGCCCAGTCCCAGTTTATTCAATACATTTTTCAGCTTTGAACGGAGCGCTTCCTCGCAGGTGGCGGCATCATAGCCTATGCCGCAGCTGACTGCAAAACGTCTGGTTTCTCCGTCCTCGTAGGTAACGGTTCCCAGATCCAGTGCCTGCTCCCTGCCGGAGTCCAGAATTAAGCTAAGAGCGGCAGCAGGGCTTGTGGGGATATTCAGATCCCTGGCAAAGTCATTGCTGGAGCCTGTGGGGAGATATCCCAGGATAACCCGGGAGGGATTGCTGATACCCTGTAGTGCCTCGTTGATTGTTCCGTCGCCGCCGAGAATGATGCATCTGACAGGTGATTCTTCGGTGGTGGAAAGAATCTTCTCGGTCAGCTTCGCCACATCCCCGGGCTTCTCGGAAAAGTAAGAACGATAGGGGATATGTCTCTGAAGCAGAGTGGGTTCCACCTGCTTTTTCCATATTCTGATGCCTTTCCCGGAGCGAGATGCGGGATTTATGATGATATGATACATATTTTGCCTCTTTTTGTCGGTTTTTTACTATTTTACTGCTGATTTGTTTATAAGTAAATAAAAAATACCTTGATAAGCGGAAGACTTGCGCAGATGTTTCCATACCGTTATAATGATATTTATGAGGAGACACGTTATTTTTGTACGTTAAATTGTGACTGGTTGCCGGGAAATGGAGAGAGTATGGCGAAAATACGGCTGGGAAGATATGCCGGAGTTCACTTTCTGGTGGATTTTGGCTGTGCATTGCTGATTCTGGGCAGAATATGTCCCCGGGGGAATCCGGCAGTGGTGATACTGATGTATAATTTGTTTGCCTTTGCGGTACAGATGCCGGTGGGACTATTGGCGGACAGGCTGGGAAAATGTCATCTTTTTGCTTTTGCAGGCTGCCTGCTGGTGTTGACCGGCTGGATACTTCCCGTGGGTCTGCCTGCCGCCGTGACGGCAGGATTGGGCAACGCGGCCTTTCATGTGGGCGGTGGCCTGAATACCTTAAATGAGAGCGGAAACCGGGCAGGTCCCCTGGGGCTGTTCGTTTCCCTCGGAGCCTTTGGGGTTTATTTCGGCGGTCTGTGGGCATTCAAAATCCCACCGGTTTTGATTTGTCTGCTGCTATTGACTGCAGCCCTTGTATTGTTGCCGGCGGGCCGGGGTCCGGAGAACGAGGTGCCTGCATTTCCGGCGGGGGATTACAGACTTATGGGGACTGTCCTATGCCTGCTGGTAGTGGTGGTGCTCCGGTCTTTTTTGGGGCTCGCGGCGGATTTGCCCTGGAAGGCGGAATATGGACTGGCAGCGGTATGTGCCGTGGCAGGAGGAAAGGCAGCGGGAGGTTATCTTGCCGATTACCTGGGCGGGATACCTGTTGCCCTGACAAGTCTGGGACTGTCGGCACTTTGCTTTTTGGGAGGAAATGGTGTCATCCCAGGGTTGTTGGCATTGTTCTTATTTAACATGACGATGCCTTTGACCCTGTGGGCCATGGCGAGGCTTTTTCCGGGGCTGAAAGGATTTTCCTTCGGCCTGTTGACCTTTGGTTTGTTTCTGGGGTTTCTACCGGTATTTTTTGGCTGTGATGGCATGAAGCCGGTGACACTGGCAATGTGGACGGCAATGTCAATTCCGCCGTTGCTTTTCGGCTTGCGACAGTCCGGGAAGGGGGAAAAATGACACAGCTTGATTTTGTACTTTCCTTCCTGCTGACATTGCTGCTGGAGGGACTGGTGGCTTTTGTGTGGCGGTTTCGGGGCAGGGACCGGCTGTTGTTTGTGCTGGCAAACCTGTTGACTAATCCCATGGTGGTGCTTTTGCATGCCATGTTTCCGGGATGGGGTATTTTGCTTGGATTGGAACTTGGCGCCATTGTGACGGAGGGAATATGCTATGAGCGGCTGGGGACGGATATCCGTCATCCCCGGTGTTTTTCCGTGGCAGCCAACGTGTTCTCTTTTTGCATGGGACTTGTGATAGATCGGTTGATATAGCCGTTGATACAGTAGTTGGAACAACAGAAAATGAGTCCGTAAAAACGGACAGAAAGGAAGAGGAATGAAAAAGTTTTTGACAGGAGTACTGATGGCGGTTTTCTTATCTGTAGGGCTTTTCCCGGAAAGGGTATCGGCGGATGTGGTTATAGAAATTGATTACGACGATGCTTTTTTGAAGGAGTACAGGAAGGAATGTCAGGAGATACAGAGGAGCTTTATCGTAAACAGTCCGAAGGGGTATCTGGCTGTGTGCAAGAGCCCAGTCTCATCCAAAGTTAAGAAAAAACTGGAAGACGGTACGGAAATTCAGGGAATCTGGAAATACACGGACGAAAATGGGGAGGAGTGGTATGCCATCCGGTCAGAGGAGGACTACGACGAGATTCTGGGCTGGGTGCGGACCTCGGAATGCTTTCCTGTGCCGGACCATATTGCCTTTTGCGAACGATATCAGGATGAATTTACAGAGTTTGATCCCGCCTATGTGGATGCTTTTGAGGGGGTGGATGCCGTGACTCTCTGGAAATATCCCTGCTCCGGTGTTGTTGTGGCGGACGGCATGGGTACCGGATTTCTCTCGGATTGCGACAATCCCGGCGAGGTTTTTCTGCACTTCTGGAGAGACCCGGAGGGACGGCTGTGGGGACATATAGGTTATCTCTATGGCATACGCAATACCTGGATTTGCCTGGATAATCCCGCTGCTACTGACATAGAGGCGGATGAAAACGTGCTTCCCCTGACTCCGGAAGCTTATCCTACAAAACAGGAGGGCTCAGAGGAGGCTGAAGATTCAGAAAAAACTGTTGATTCTGCAGACCGGGAGTCCCTGGGGGATAACGGCATAACCTTGTTGACAGTGGGAGCTGTTTTATCGGTGACAGGTGTCACTGCAGTGCTGCTTCTCGTTTTGTTTGGAGGCCAAAGAAAGAAAAACAGGGAAAAAGAGGAGGCTGAAAAATGACACTGCGGGATTTCTTTGGGGAAAACAGGGAAGTGGCCCTGGCTTTTTCGGGTGGTGTGGATTCTGCGTATCTGCTATATGCAGCGAAGCAATATGGGGCTAAGGTCTGCGCATATTATGTAAAGACGGAGTTTCAGCCGGAATTTGAGCTTCGGGATGCAAGACAGCTTGCGACACAGATTGGGGCGAAGATGAGGGTTCTTGAGGCAGATATCCTTTCAGAGGAGGATGTGGCGAGGAATTCCGCAGACAGATGTTATTATTGTAAAAAACTCCTTTTTTCCAGGATACAGCGGAAGGCTCTGGAGGATGGATATAAGGTATTGATGGAGGGAACCAATGCCTCGGATGATGAGGATGACCGGCCGGGAATGAGGGCCCTGCGTGAGCTTTCAGTGCGTTCACCCCTGAGAGAGTGTGGGCTGACCAAGGCACAGATTCGAAGCCTTTCCCGGGAGGCAGGACTGTTTACCTGGGATAAACCGTCGTATGCCTGTCTGGCAACCAGAATTCCCACGGGAACGGAGATTACCGTAGCACAGCTGAAGGGAACGGAGACAGTGGAAAATTATCTGTTTTCAATGGGGTTCCGGGATTTTCGAGTGCGGTATCTGGGAGGAAGTGCAAAGCTTCAGGTTCAGAGGTCGCAGCTTTCTCTGGTGCTGGAGAAACGTGAAGAAATTCAGAGGGAATTGAAAAAGTATTATCAAGAGGTACTGCTTGACCTGGAGGTACGGCAATGAGCAGGGAAATCAGGGATATTTTGCAGAGTGTGAAGGAGGGCAGTCTCTCCGTGGAGGAGGCATTCCTTAAGCTGAAGACGCAGCCCTTTGAGGATATTGGATATGCGAAGGTGGATCTGCACCGCAGGGTCAGACAGGGGGCGGCTGAGGTAATATACGGCGCAGGCAAGACACCGGAACAGATTGCAGGAATCGCGGCAGCCATGAAGGTCGGCGGGGAGGAAAGGATTCTGATTACCAGGCTGTCAAAGGAGGCTGCGGCACTTTTGGGGGAACAGATGGAACTGACCTATCATGAGGAGGCCGGGATTGGAATCATAGGTACCATGCCTGAGCCTGACGGTATCGGCAGAATTGTGGTGGCAACCGGCGGAACCAGCGATATTCCGGTGGCAGAGGAGGCAGCACTGACGGCTGAAATACATGGCAATGAGGTGGTGCGTCTCTATGATGTGGGTGTGGCCGGGCTTCACAGACTACTGTCCCATATAGAGGACATAATGAGTGCCAGTGTGATTATAGCCGTTGCCGGAATGGAGGGAGCTCTTGCAAGCGTCATCGGCGGTCTGGCGGACTGCCCGGTGATAGCAGTGCCCACCAGTGTGGGCTACGGAGCGGCCTTTGGCGGTGTGTCGGCACTGCTGTCGATGCTGAACTCCTGTGCCAGTGGCGTATCCGTGGTAAATATTGACAATGGGTTTGGAGCGGGGTATCTGGCAGGCATGATGAATCATATGACTGACAGAAATCATATGTCTGACAGAAAATATATGACAGGAACAAAGCATGTAACAGACACTAAACAAGGAGAAAACATATGAGGACCTTATATCTGGATTGTGGAATGGGGGCTGCCGGTGACATGCTTACCGCAGCGCTGCTGGAGCTTCTGCCGGAGCCTGAGACTTTTGTGGAACACCTGAACGGACTGGGACTTCCAATGGTAGAATACATGCCGGAAAAGGTGCAGAAGTGCGGAATTCAGGGTACCCATATGAGTGTGAGGGTATGCGGTATGGAGGAAGCAGCAGGGGACGCGGAAGGTGACAGGCATGACCATGAATATGACTACGACCATGATCACAACCACGACCATGGCCACGACCATGATTACGGTCATGAGCACGACTGTGGGGACAATCATGACCATAATCATCCCCCAACCCATGAGGGAGGGGAACCGGGGAAACATCACCATCACAGCAGTATCCATGACATCGAACATATTGTGGAACGGCTGGAGATTCCGGAGCAGGTGAAGAGGGATGTATTGGAGATATATGTCCTGATTGCAGAGGCGGAGAGCAGTGTCCACGGTGTGCCGGTGGAGAAAATACATTTTCATGAGGTGGGGTCTCTGGATGCTGTGGCGGATGTTGTGGCAGTATGTCTTCTGATGCACCGGCTGGCGCCGGAGAGGGTGGTGGCGTCTCCGGTAAACCTGGGCAGCGGGCAGGTGAAATGTGCGCATGGCATTCTACCGGTGCCTGCCCCGGCTACTGCTTATATTTTAAGAGGGGTGCCTGTATACGGCAGCGGTATACGGGGAGAACTGTGCACTCCCACCGGTGCTGCATTGTTGCGGCATTTCGTGACGGAATTTGGTGATATGCCCCTGATGACACCGGAAGCTGTGGGTTACGGAATGGGGAAAAAGGATTTTGAGCGTGCCAATTGTGTGCGAGCGATGCTGGGAGAGTCGGTAGTGCCCGGAGGCGAAGCAGATGGAGAGGATATCATCTGCGAGTTGGATTGCAATGTGGATGATATGACTGCAGAGGCTGTGGGTTTTGCCATGGAAAGGCTGTTTACGGCCGGAGCGCGGGAGGTATATGTCATGCCTGTTTATATGAAAAAATCCAGACCCGGCATGCTTATTTGCGTGATGTGTCTCGAGCAGGATAAGGAGAAACTACTGCAGTGCATTTTTGCCCACACAACCACAATCGGTATCAGGGAAAGACGCTGCAGGCGTCATGTACTCGACAGGGTGATGAGCGAAGTCGGTACCCCCTGGGGAACCGTGCATTACAAGACCTCTGCAGGGTATGGTGTGAAGCGTTTCAAGCCGGAATATGAAGACCTTGCAGGGATAGCCAGGGAACAGGGGGTAAGCCTGGAGGAGGTAAGGAAATGGGTGGACAAATACAGAAAAGATGTATAAACATTTTATAAAGATGTATTAACATTTAAAGAAACATTAGACAAGGCAAAGTAATATGTATATAATGATAGAGGAAGTCGGAAAATAGAGCGAAATCAGATAGGGAGGGCTGTTTATTGAAGAAAAACGAGGGATATTTACAGGACTATGCTCAGCTGTGCAGGGAGGCTGACAAACTGGAGCCGCAGCTCTTTGATGAGTATGATGTACAAAGAGGTCTGCGCGATAAGAATGGAAACGGAGTGGTTACGGGGCTTACAAATATATCACGGATTGACTCCTTTCAGATGGTGGATGGCGTGAAGACACCCTGTGAGGGCAAACTCTGGTACCGAGGATATAATTGTATTGAGCTGGTGAACGGCTTCAAGGGAAAGAATTTTGGCTTTGAGGAGGTGGCTTATCTGCTTCTCTTTGGGGAATTGCCCACGAAGCAGCAGCTGGAGGATTTTCAGAATATTTTGATTGCACACCGGACACTTCCCACCAACTTTACCAGAGATGTCATTATGAAAGCACCAAGCAGCGATATTATGAATTCGCTGATCAGAAGTGTGCTGACACTGGCATCCTATGATAAAAACTGCAGTGACACTTCCATCGAAAATGTGCTGCGCCAGTGTATCGGACTTATCAGTGTGTTCCCCATGCTGGCGGTTTACGGATATCACGCTTATAATCATTATCAAAATGACGAAAGCATGTACATACATCGCCCCTCCAACAAGCTTTCCACGGCAGAAAATCTGCTGATGATGCTAAGACCGGACAAGAAGTATACGGAATTGGAGGCAAAGGTGCTGGATATTGCCCTGGTGCTTCATATGGAGCACGGCGGCGGCAACAACTCTACATTTACCACCCGCGTGGTCACCTCCTCCGGCTCGGATACTTATTCCGTCGTGGCGGCGGCCCTGTCGTCCCTGAAAGGTCCCAAGCACGGCGGTGCAAATATTAAAGTGGTGGAAATGATGCGTGACATTGAGAAGAATGTCAGGGATTGGACAGATGAGGATGCCGTGAGACAGTATTTAAAGAAAATACTGAACAAAGAAGCCTTTGACGGCAAGGGGCTGATTTACGGCATGGGGCATGCAGTGTATTCTCTTTCCGACCCCAGAGCCCAGGTGTTTAAGGGCTTTGTGCAGCAGCTCGCGGAAGCCAAGGGACGGAATAAGGACTTTGCCTTGTATTCCATGATTGAGCGTATCGCCCCTGAGGTAATTTCCGAGAAAGCACGCATATATAAGGGCGTCAGCGCAAATGTGGATTTTTACAGCGGCTTTGTGTACAGCATGCTGGAGATTCCGCTGGAGCTTTATACTCCCATCTTTGCCATTGCCAGAATTGTGGGCTGGAGCGCCCACAGAATAGAAGAGCTGATTAACATGGATAAGATTATTCGTCCTGCTTATAAGAGCGTAATGCAGCCCAGGGAATATAAAGAAATGGAAGACAGGTAGTTGGAAGACAGACTGCGGAATCATTTAGTTAATTTCATAATCTTGAGTTAACCATTTGTCGGGCAGCTCATAATCAATATGTTGAGGGATAAATCTTTGGATTTGTCCCTTAATTGTTTCTTGGCTGAATATGTAGTGTCTGTAAAAATATCTTTGAAGTTAATTTTCTCAGATTTTACCTGAAATTTTTTGTGCCGGTATAGCATGGTGTGGCGGAGAAGGATTTGTTGCCGGTACATCGTTTTTTGATTGCATCTTGGAAGAAATATTCTGCGCCTTTGGCACGGTTATTATGAAACGGATATATTAGTACAGCCGTTATTAATTAGTTGTACCATTGTAATCTATAAAATACTGTATTTACCAGAAATGAGAATTCGGGGGTATGAGAGTGGAAAGCAGCAAAATATACCCCTCCAGCCGCAGGTGCGGTTTTTTTGCAGGATTTCATAATAAAATTCTTTCCTTTTTGTAAAAATATAATTAAATTCCGCCGAAGTGCATTTCTCCAGGAAAATATGTAGTAAAATAAGGAAAATGGAATCAAAAACCAGATCAGTGTATGAAGCGAGGCATAGCTATGGGGACTGTGATTGACTATATAAAAGAATACGGACATTATTCTTTTCGGGAAATGCCCATGACCGAGGTGGACAGCCTGGCGCTTTGCCAGCTGAGTTACCTGAAGTTTGAAGGGATGGTGCCCCAGCTGGGAGAAAACCGACCTGCCGTAACACTGCGAAGTCTCCAGAGACACCCGGATTATGAAAAGCTGTTTGCGGATGTGAGATTTGAGGAGGACAACAGGGCTCTGATAGAGAGTATGCTTGCGCGCAGACGATACAGGAATCTCAAGCTGAATTTTTACATTAATCTGGTGGCAAAGCAGTGGGAAACCCAGTTTTCGGCGGTTACTTATGTGTTGGATGACGGCACTGTTTATGTGGCCTATCGGGGCACCGATGAAACTATCATCGGGTGGAAGGAAGATTTTAATATGGCCTTTTTGTATCCGGTGCCGGGTCAGGAGTACAGCGTCAAATATCTGAACAGGGTGGCTTCCGGATTCCATGGGCCACTGTATGTGGGAGGGCATTCCAAGGGCGGCAATCTGGCTGTATACAGCGCCATGAACTGCAAACCGGAGATTCAGGAGCGGATATGCAAAATTTATAGTCTGGACGGACCCGGCTTTCGCCCCGAAGTATTGCAGGAGAGCAATTATCACATGATTGCGGACAGAATTGTAAAAATTCTGCCCCATTCCTCTCTTGTGGGAATGCTTTTTGAGTCAGATATGCGGTTTAAGGTGGTGGAGAGCAAAACCTTCGGACTGATGCAGCACGATCCCTATACCTGGCAGGTGGAAGGGGATCATCTGAAGCGCGTTGACAGCATCTATGAATCCAGAAAGCGCATGGACAATACACTGAATACCTGGGTGCTTTCCCTGAATCAGAAGCAGCTGAAGACCTTCGTCAATACGCTGTTTGAGGTGATTTCCGCTTCTGAGGCTGACAATCTCATTGAGCTGACTGCGGAGTGGAAGCGGAGCATGAACGGTATTATTGCAGCCCTGAAGGAGGTGGATGACAATACCCTGGAGATCCTCAAGACCGTTATCAAATCCCTCTTTGAGATTGCGGCGGTTCAGGTGAAGGACGGTATTGCCCAGAGCACCCAGAATGTCATTGACGGGACGAAGGAATTAGTGACAAAAGGTAAAGCAAAACTTTCTCACCGGAAAGGCTAGACTGTTCTGGCTGCAGACGCTCGGGATGCCATTGTACGCCGAGTATGGGAAGAGACTCGTGGGCAATGGCTTCCGGACAGTTATCCAGGGGACAATGTTGCACAACCTGTAATCCCTTTCCGATTTTTCCCAGGGATTGATGGTGTGCACTGTTGATTCTTGCTTCTCTGCCGTAGAGAAGATCCGGCCAGGAATCCTTTCTGGTAAAGGAGGTATGATACTGGTCGCCGTCAGCGTATCTGTGAAGAAAGGCAGTGGGGAGGTCCTGGACAATTGTTCCCCCCAGTCCTACATTGATAATCTGCATTCCCTTGCAGATGCCAAGTATCGGCTTTTTCTCCCCGGTACATAGGATAAATGCCTGTAGCTGCAGAATGTCAAGTTCGGTATCAATGTTCCGGGAGCCGCAGTTCTTTTTGCCGAAGAAGGCAGGATTGATGTCGCCTCCTCCGGGGAGCAGCAGGGCGTCACATTCAGCAATCTCCCCCTGGTTTAGCGTCACAATCGGGTCTGCCCCTACGGATGACACATATCTGACATAATTTTCTGTTGCTTTTTTTCTACCGGCTATGGCAATTTTCATAGAAACCTCGGCATTCATAATTATAGCTGTTTCATTAGTATATGTTGTGAAATGAGGAAAAATCTGTTAAAATACTTTTGTTAATTTTAGAAAGAGACAGTGAGGAAACGGACATGAAGGGGAAAACCCAAAAGATTACATTGCTGAGTGCTTTTTTATTGCCTGTATTCGTCATGATGATATTGTTTGTCATCAAAAAAATATATCCCTTTGGAGATGCAAGCTTTCTGTCCGGTGACCTGTATCACCAGTATATGCCCTTTTTCAGGGAACTGTTGCGTAAGGTGCGTGCGGGAGAGAGTCTGGATTTTTCATTTTATGTGGGAATCGGTTCAAACTTCATGGCGCTCCTGATATACTATCTGGCCAGTCCGCTACATGTATTTTCGCTGCTTGTGCCGGAGAGATTTCTCATAGAATTTATCAGCTATCTGATTGTGTTAAAGGTTGGCCTCTGTGGGCTGACTGCCACTATTTACCTTCAGAAGCATTTTAAGACAAACAGTCCTGCAGTGCTGCTGTTTTCCATGTTTTATGCCTTTTCCGGATTCATGGCAGCCTATAATTACAACATCATGTGGGTGGACTGTGTGTGGCTGTTTCCGCTGATTATCCTTGGGCTGGAGAGGCTGGTAAAAGAGGGAAAATACGGTCTGTACTGCGTCAGTCTGGCCATATCCATATTTACAAACTTTTATCTTTCCATCATGATTTGTATCTTTCTGGTGTTCTATTTTGGGTTCCTGCTATTGACGGAGAGGGGACACCGGCTGCGGAGTGTGGGGTATTTTACCCTCTTTTCGCTGTTGGCCGGAGGAATGGCGGCAATAATGCTGATTCCCGAGGCCCGGGCCCTGACCCAGACAGATTTTGGGGACATGGATTTTCCGAAAAAAGTGGTCTCTTATTTTTCGGTGCTGGATATGCTGGCCAGACATTGCGTGTGTGTCAGCGCAGAGAGGGGACTGGCGCACTGGCCTAATATCTATTGTGGAAGCGCTGTGCTTTTTCTCGTGCCGATGTACCTGATGAACAAAAAAATATCTATACGCGAGAAGTTCCTCAGGCTGGGGCTGGCAGGCTTTCTGCTGTTAAGCTTTGCCACCAATTTCCTGGATTTTATCTGGCATGGCATGAATTATCCCGACTCCCTTCCCGCAAGGCAGTCTTTTATCTATGTGCTCCTTGTGCTGACGATGTGCTATGATGCATTCCGCAGGGTGCGGGAGGTGGACCGGCAACAGATTCTTTACGGTTATGTGGCGGCGGTGTGTTTCATTCTGTTCTGCCAGAAGTTTATAGAACAGGAGCATTTTGAACTGGGCGTGAAGCTTTTGACCCTATTCTTTGTCACGGTGTATGCCATTTTGCTGTATCTGTACCGCACCAGAGAGAAGAGAGAAACCATTCTTGGAATTGCGATTGTGGCCTTTGTGGCTGTGACAGTTGAGTGCTGTGTAAACACTTGGGATACCAGTATCGGTACTACCAGCCGCTCCGCTTATCTGGGTCAGCTGGAGGATTACCGCGAACTGTACGAGATGACAAAGGAGAGGGAGGACAGCCTTTACCGCGTGGAGAAGTTCAGCCGGAAGACGAAAAACGACGGGACTCTGGCAGGCTATCCCACAGCCAGTGTCTTTTCCTCCACCATGAATTCCCAGGTGATGGATCTGTATGGAAGGCTGGGCATGAGGCACAGTAAGGTTTATTACAGCTTTGACGGGGCGACGGTTTTCACCTCCGCGTTGCTCAATGTGAATTATATGTTCGGAAAGCCCGATTATGAGTTTGGGCTTTATGATCTGGTAGAGGAGAGTGGAGAGGTTGGTCTGTATCAATGTAAATACAATTTGCCCTTCGGGTATACAGTGCCTTACGGATATGAACTGCCGGAAGGATATGAATACCAGCCAATGACCCTGCAGAATCTGATGGCAGAGGAATTGGGCGCAGGTCAAAATGTTTTCCACAGATTTTCCGGCACCTCCCGGGGCAATGATGTAAGCTTTACCGCCGGACAGGAGGGAGAATACTATGCCGTGCTGACAACCAGCGGGACCAGGTCGGTTAAGTGTATTGGTGGCTCCAGAAATGAAGAAGAGTTTGGCGATTTAAAGAGGGGCTGTGTGATTTATCTTGGTAATCTGCAGCAGGGACAGACCCTGACGCTGACCAATGGTGATGAAAAGGATGAAACACCCAGAATAGATGCGGAATTTTACAGGGTAAATACAGAGGAGTTGACCAAGGTATTGGATGCACTGTCTGCTTATCATCTGGATAATGTGAGCTGGGGAGACAATAAGATTTCCGGCAGTATTTCCCTGAAGGAAGCCCGGAGGCTGATTCTTTCTGTGCCAAATGAAGAAGGCTGGACAGTGAGGATAAATGGTGAAGAGACGGAGGCCGGAACCTTTGGCGGTTGTCTGGTGGCCCTGGATCTGGAGCCGGGTGAGTATGAGATTCAGATGGAGTACAGGGCAGCAGGCGCGGACGCGGGGATTGTGGTCAGTGCAGTGTTCCTGACGCTGTATATTTTCATTGTTGCGTTTCCGAAGATAAAATCCGCCTGTACGAGAAATACAAATAGTAAAAGGGTATCAGTAAGGAGAGAAGAAGATGAGGAAGAAGATAGAGAATGCAGCTCTGTGGGCAGCCACAGTGATGACGGGAATGGTCGTAATCAATCTGCAGAATAAGAGCGCAATCGACTGGAAGTGGGATATCATCGTCGGTCTTGCAGTGGGATTGCTGAGTTTTCTCTGGGCCACGGTGAAGGAAGCGTTTCAGAAACTTAAGAATAAGAAAAAATAAATACATTTAGTTGCCACGGGATATGTGGTGCTGTTTGGAGGAATGAATATGCAGGATACGAATACGGAAAGCAGTGGCATGACACTGCTGAAGAGAGGACAAAAGGGACTGATGCACGCATTGTTCAGTCGGCTGGGGCTGTTTGTGGTCCTGCTTGTGCTGCAGTTTTTAATGCTTTTCAGCGTTTTCAGATGGTTTGAGAACTTCCTGCCTCACTTTTATGGAGGAACTGTTTTATTTACCGTAATCATGGTGCTCTATCTGTTAAATGCCAGAATGGACTCCACTGCAAAGCTTACCTGGCTCGTCATCATCATGGTCATGCCGGTGTTCGGGGCACTGCTCCTTGGCTTTACCAGAAGTGAGATCGGTCACAGGGCGGTAAAGGCTCGCATTGAACAGCTGATTGGAATGACCGGGGATGCAGTCCCGCAGCAGGAGGAGGTTCTTGCGTCGCTAAAGCAGGAAAATCCCGGAGCCGCCTCTCTTGCCGGCTATATCAACAGAAACCGCTGCCATCCGGTATGCGCCAACACAGCCGTCACTTATTTTCCCACCGGGCAGGATAAATGGGAGGAAATGCTGCGGCAGCTGAAACAGGCAGAGCATTTTATCTTTCTGGAGTATTTTATCGTGGACGAGGGACTGATGTGGGGAAAGGTTCTGGAGATTCTGGCCCAGAAGGCAAAGGAAGGGGTGGATGTCAGGGTGATGTATGACGGCACCTGCGAATTTACCACCCTTGACCATGACTATCCCAAGCGCCTGAAGAAGCTGGGAATTCAGTGCAAAATGTTTTCGCCCCTGGTCCCTCTGGTTTCCACACATTATAATTACCGGGATCATCGAAAAATTCTGGTAATTGACGGTCACACTGCCTTTAACGGTGGGGTAAACCTGGCGGATGAATATATCAATCATGTACAGAGATTTGGACAGTGGAAGGATACTGCCGTTATGCTTAAGGGAGATGCGGTGCGCAGCTTCACCCTGATGTTCCTCCAGATGTGGAATATCGAGGTAAAGGAGCCGGAGTTTCAGCGCTTTCTGGAGTATCCCACCATGCCTCAGACGGATGCTGCGGGGTATGTTCTTCCCTACGGAGATTGTCCCCTGGATATGGACAAGGTGGGAGAGCGGGTCTATATGGACATTCTGAACCGTTCCCAGCGTTATGTACATATTATGTCCCCCTATCTGATTCTGGACGGAGAACTGGAGGCTGCCCTGAAGTTTGCAGCAGAGAGGGGCGTGGAGGTCAGACTGATTCTGCCCGGCATTCCCGACAAGAAGATTCCGTATGCTCTGGCCAAGGGACATTATGCTTCCCTGATGGATTCCGGAGTGGAAATCTATGAGTATACGCCGGGATTTGTCCATGCAAAGGTGTTTGTCAGCGATGACAGGGAGGCAGTAGTGGGCACCATCAATCTGGATTACCGGAGTCTGTATCATCACTTTGAGTGCGCCACATGGATGTACGAGGTCCCCTGTATTTCCGAGATTGAGAAGGATTTTGAGGAAACCCTGGAACAATGCAGACTTGTCACAAAGGATACCATATGGAAGGGCTATAAATCAAAGAAGCTTATGAGTTATCTGATGAAGGTTGTAGCCCCCCTTCTGTGATGAGGTATATGGTCTGATAGGGCAGGATAAGGATGGTTTCGGCGAAAAGCGTATGCGGGGCGGTGAGATACAAAGGACACCTTGACAGAAAAAAGGTGTCTTTTTAAAATAATAACATAAGAAAATTTATTAATTTGAGTAAAGGAAAGCGTATCAGTATGAGCAACTATCATTTGGAAGGTAATAAATATGTGATTGAAAATTATGACAAAATGCCACCTTTTTCAAGCTTTCTGCCGGGACTGGCGGGAGTGAAGGGGATTCCGGTATGGTCCTTCTATACCAACAGGGGGCAGGCCATGAGCAGCTTCGGTATCCATAATAAGGGCAATGCCATGATGGAGTTCAATCCGGCGAATACGTCATATGAGGAAACACCCATCAAGGGCTTCCGTACCTTTGTGCGGGTGGACGGGGAATTTTATGAGCCGTTTTGTTCCTATGCGCCGGAAATCAACCGCCGTATGGAGATTGAGAAGAACGTGGTCAGTATTACGGAGGAAAATAAGGGGCTGAAGATTACGGTAACGTATATGGTGCTGCCCAACGAAAGCATTGGCGCCATTGTGAGAAAGGTTACCCTGGAGATTACCGACGGAGAGCCCCATGAAATCGAGCTGATTGACGGCATGCCCCAGATTATTACCTACGGGGTACAAAACAGCCTGTACAAGGAAATGTCCAACCTGTTCCGCAGCTATGCGGAAATCCGTAACATGGAGAACAATGCACCTTATTACACTACCAGAGCGGCCAGCGATGACTCGGGAGAGGTGGCGGAGACGGAGGGCGGCTTTTTCTATCTGGCAGTAAAGGACGGAGAGCTGTTGCCGGTCATCTGTGACAAGAACGTAATCTTTGATTTTGACAGCTCGCTGAGGAAACCGGTGGTGTTCCTGGAGCAGGGCCTGAAGGGAGTTCTGGAAAGAAAGCAGTGTGCGGTCAACAAGATACCCTGCGGATTTGTCACCCTGCGGGAGAGGTTGAAATACGGAGAAAAGATTGAATTCACGGCATTTGCAGGCTTTGCATCCTCCGTGGAACTGCTGAACGGAAAGGCAAAGACACTGTCTGGGGAGGGTTACACGGAAGAAAAGCTGGAAGAGGCGCGTAAACTTGCGGATTTCTTTACAAAGGATGTCTATACAAAAACCTCCAGTCCGCTGTTTGACCGTTACATGGAGCAGTGTTATCTGGACAACTTTCTGCGGGGAGGATATCCTTTCCTTCTGGGAGAGGGTGAACATAAGAAGGTAGTGCATCTGTTCAGCAGAAAGCACGGCGACCCGGAGCGTGATTACAATTTCTTCTCCATCGCAGGTGAGTATTATTCCCAGGGCAACGGCAACTACCGCGATGTGTGTCAGAATCGTAGAAATGACGTTTTCTTCAACCCGGCCATCGGAGATTTTAATGTGCACCATTTCTTCAGTCTGGTGCAGATGGATGGCTATAATCCCCTGGAAATCCGTCCCTTCCGATTTGTGATTGACGGGGATAAAAAGGAAGCGGCCCTGACGGCACTTTCACGTCATGTGGAGGATAAGGAGGGCAGGCTTGCGGCAATTCTGGACAAGCCCTTTACGCCGGGACAGATTACCAACCTGATTGCGAGATATCAGATGAAGGTAACCGGGGATGAGGAGCTTCTGATTAACGAGCTGATTTCCCTTGCCGAGGAACAGATGGAGGCCTGCTTTAAGGAAGGATACTGGAGTGACCATTGGGATTACAATCTGGACCTGGTGGAGGATTACCTGCTGGTATATCCCGATAAAGAACAGGAGCTTCTGTTCGACAGAAAGGATTATCGTTTTTATGACAGTGTGGGGGTGGTAAGACCAAGAAAAGATACCTATGTCATCAATAAAAAGGGAAAGGTACGTCAGTACGGTTCTCTTTACGAGAGTCGCGAGAAGGCTGCGCGTCAGGGCTTTGACAAGGACGGTACAAACTGGCTGAAGGATGAGCAGGGCAGGACAGTGACTACCTGCCTGTTTGGAAAGCTGCTTACCCTTGCGGTAAACAAATTTGCCCTTCTGGACTCCCATGGACTGGGGATTGAGATGGAGGGAGGAAGACCTGG
Organism: Acetatifactor sp.; assembly: GCA_051880315.1. Taxonomy (GTDB): domain Bacteria; phylum Bacillota; class Clostridia; order Lachnospirales; family Lachnospiraceae; genus Acetatifactor. The sequence goes on along the minus strand of JBJENR010000181.1, from coordinate 9,352 downwards.
CTGGAATGATGCCATGAATGGTCTGCCGGGTCTGTTCGGCAGCAGTATGCCGGAAACCATGGAACTGAAGCGGCTGGTAGATTTTATGTGCAGGGTGGTGCCTGGGTCCGGAACTCTGGATATCCCTGCGGAGCTTGCGGACTTCATGAGAGATATCTACGGGGCCCTGCAGGAGAAGCTGTCCGATTTTGCATATTGGGATAAGGTGGCGGATTTACGTGAAAAGTTCCGGGAGAAAATCATATATACCGTCAGCGGTGAGCGGGCGGAGGTACCATATGTCGAAATCAGGAAGGTGCTGGAAGCTTTTGCAGAGAAGCTGGCATCTGCCTGGGAGAAGGCACTGGATATGGGACAGGGGATTATGCCTACCTACTTTACTTACGAGGCAAGTGAGTTTGAAGCGCTGTTAAATGAGGACGGAACCCCAAGAATCAGCCCTTACGGTTTACCCGGTGCCAGGGTGAAGGCTTTTGAGCCGGTGAAGGTGCCCTTCTTTCTGGAGGGGCCTGCCAGAATGCTGGCTGCCTGCGGGGAAAAAGACAGATCTGTGGCTGAGAAGATGTGCGAAGCGATAAAGAAAAGCGACATCTATGACAGGGAACTGAAGATGTACAAGACTTCGGAATCCATTGAAAATATGTCTGCGGAAAACGGCCGCGTCAGGGCGTTTACTGCCGGCTGGCTGGAGAGAGAAAGTATTTTCCTTCATATGGAATACAAATATTTTCTGGGCATGCTGAAGGCAGGGCTTTACAAGGAGTTTTATGAGGCAATCTCAGATGCTCTGATTCCTTATCAGAAGCCGGAGGTATACGGACGCAGTATACTGGAGAATTCCTCCTTCCTGGCTTCCGGTGCCAATCCGGACCCTGCGGTTCATGGTCAGGGCTTTGTGGCAAGACTTTCCGGCTCCACGGTGGAAATGCTTTCCATGTGGATTGGCATGTTCCTGGGTGAGGGTGGCTTCCGTACAGGGAAGGATGGTCTGCAGCTTGTGCTTGCACCCAGATTATCGGGAGAGATGTTTGACGGGAACGGTGAGGCTGCCTTTATGTTGTGTGGAAGCTGTACCGTGACCTATCACAATGAGAAGAGAAGGGATACTTACGGTGCCGACAGCGCAAGGGTGATACGAATGGAATTGACCCATGGCACAGAGCGCTATACCGTCGAAGGTGACACTATTCCGGAGTCTCTTGCCCAGAGGATTCGGGAGGGCAGAATGCAGACGGTTGATGCATATCTTGCCTGACCCACCGGAGAGGATACTTCAGCCTATGCTCATTCCGCTAAAAAAATACCTTGTGTTAGAATAAATTATGTTATACAATATATTTCATAATATTTATTTATAGAGAATAAAAGGGTGGTAAATCATTATGGCATTATTGGATGAATGGAAAAAGATAGCCTACGATGAGAGTGTCGGACAGGCTGAACTCAAGAGAATCTGGGCGGCATATTTTCAGGCTGAAAAGGAAATCTATATGCAGCTTTTAAAGAAGCCTGATGAGGTGGTGAGGGGAACCGTACAGGAGCTTGCGGACAAGTTTAACGTCCCTCTGCTGACAATTACAGGTTTTCTGGATGGTATCAACGACAGCCTTGTGGAAAAGAATCCCATTGAGGAGATGGAGGCTGATACAGAGGTAAATCTGGGCTTTGACAAGGCACTGCTCTACAAGAACATGGTGGCAGCAGATGCGGAATGGCTGTACAATCTGGAGGAGTGGAAGGATATTTTTGACGACGAAACCAGAAAAGCATTGTACAAGGAACAGAAATCTTCCACGACCATTGTGAAGGAGGCAAAGATTTATCCTAACGACCCTTGTCCCTGCGGAAGTGGCAAGAAGTATAAAAAGTGCTGCGGCAGAAGACAATGAATTTCATTAACAGGGACTCTTTTTGATAAAGAGTCCTGTTTTTGCATACTGTGCCGGTTAATTCGGACGGCAGAAAGGAAGCGAGCAGTGAAACAGTTCAAAGAAATGAAATGGGATGCCCTGATGTTGGGAGTGTTGTACAGCCTGCTGGGGCTGGTATCTCTGGTAATACCGGAGACCATGGATCAGGTCCTGGGGTATCTGATTTGTCTGGTTCTCATCGTAGGAGGCGCTGTATCCATGGTCAGCTACCTGCTCAGGGACGCTTATCAGAATTACTATCACAATGATTTTTATCATGGTCTGATTGGCATCGGTGCCGGAATACTGCTGTTAGTCAATGTGGAGTGGATTATTTCCCAGATTCCGCTGATACTCGGCGCGATGGTATTTTTAAGCGGCGGCAGCAAGCTGCAGGATGTCATTGACATGAAACGCATGGGCTATGGAAAATGGACTGTGATGCTGGGCATTGCCATAGGAAACCTGCTCATCGGTGTGTTGTTTATGGTCAATCCCTTTGACTCCATGGACCTTTTGTTCCGGCTTCTGGGGCTGGGATTGATTTTCAGCGGCATTTCCGATTGTGCCATCGCAGTGTATTTTGCAAGTAAGATGAAGGAATATCTGGATGATTTGCAGGCAGCAGGAGATGCTGACGAAAGTAACCGGTCAAAGATACCCAATGTTAAGGCAATCGAAGTAAAGTCCACAGAAGTGGTCAGGAAAGACGGCAAATAGAATTCACCATATCAAAACAAAAGAGAGGTAATGTTAGCATGAAAAAGCTGGAAGATTATGTGGTAAGTATTCCTGATTTCCCTGAGAAGGGAATTATTTTCCGGGATGTGACAAGTGTTTTGCAGGATGCGGAAGGACTGCGTCTGGCCATTGATACGATGCAGGAAAAAATAAAGGATCTTGATTTTGACGTAGTTGCAGGACCAGAGTCCAGGGGGTTCATCTTCGGAACGCCCATTGCGTATAATACCGGAAAGCCCTTTGTATTGATTCGAAAGGCAGGAAAGCTTCCCAGAGAGACTGTTTCCGTATCCTATGACCTGGAGTACGGAAAGGCAACCATTGAAATGCACAGGGACAGCATTAAGCCGGGGCAGAGAGTGTTGATAGTGGACGATCTGATTGCTACGGGCGGAACCACAGAAGCGATGATTAAGCTGATTGAAGAGTTGGGCGGCGAGGTGGTCGGAATTGTCGTTCTGATTGAGCTGGCAGGCCTGAAAGGCCGTGAACTGCTGAAGGGCTATCGCCTGGATTCAGCCATTTGTTACCCCGGCAAATAATTTTTCGAATACATTAATTTCAGACAGAAAGATAAGGCAGAAAGCGTGGTGGGATGGCTATGGAAGAGAAAAATGAGGTCATCATTGATGATGGTAAAATGAGCAAACCGCAGGAATTTTGTGATCCCGATGAATTGTATCGGGAGCTTATTCAGTGTGTCTACAAATATCATCCCAGTACAGATATCACCATGATAGAGAAGGCCTACCGGGTGGCCTCGGAAGCTCACAAGAACCAATTCCGCAAGTCCGGTGAGCCCTACATTATTCATCCTCTGAATGTTTCCATTATTTTGGCTGAATTGGAGCTGGATAAGGAGACTATTGTGGCAGGCCTGCTCCACGATGTGGTGGAGGACACCGTCATGACGGATGAGGACCTGAAGAGGGAATTCGGCGACGATGTGGCACTTCTTGTGGAAGGTGTCACAAAGCTGGAAAAGATTCCCCTTTCTCCCAATGTGAATCAGTCTGATGAGAAGCTGGAGATGCAGGCAGAAAACCTGAGAAAAATGTTTCTTGCCATGGCAAAGGACATTCGGGTCATTCTCATTAAGCTTGCCGACAGGCTGCACAATATGCGCACGCTGAAATATAAAAATCCAGAAAGCCAGCAGAGAATTGCCAGGGAGACTCTGGAGATTTACTGTCCCATTGCACAGCGCCTTGGCATCAGTAAAGTGAAGACGGAGCTGGATGACCTTTCGTTAAAGTATTTGGAACCGGAGGTCTACTATGACCTGGTAAACCAGATTTCCATGCGTAAAAGTGCCCGGGAACAATATATTCAAAGCATCGTGGATGAAGTCAGCGAGCATATAAAGAACGCCGGCATCAAGGCCACGGTGGATGGCCGGGTGAAACACTTCTTCAGTATCTACAAGAAGATGAAAAACCAGAATAAGACACTGGACCAGATTTATGATCTTTTTGCAGTTCGAATCATCGTGGACGATATTAAGGACTGCTATGCGGCTCTTGGCGTAATCCATGAAATGTATAAGCCCATACCGGGACGGTTCAAGGACTATATTGCCATGCCTAAGGCCAATATGTATCAGTCTCTGCATACAACCCTGATTGGTACAACGGGGCAGCCCTTTGAAGTACAGATTAGAACCTTTGAGATGCATAAGGCTGCGGAATATGGTATTGCGGCCCATTGGAAGTACAAGGAGGCATCCGACGGCAAAAAGGTGCAGGCCCAGGAGGAGGAGAAGCTGGCATGGCTGCGCCAGATTCTGGAGTGGCAGAGAGACCTTTCAGACAACAGGGAATTTATGAACCTGTTGAAGAATGATTTGGATCTGTTCTCGGATAATGTGTACTGTTTTACCCCTACCGGAGAAGTAAAGAATCTTCCCGCAGGCTCTACTCCCATTGATTTTGCATACAGCATACATTCTGCCGTGGGCAACAAGATGGTGGGAGCCAGGGTTAACGGTAAGCTTGTGACCATAGATTATGTCATCAAAAACGGTGACCGTATTGAGATTATGACTTCCCAGAACTCTAAGGGCCCCAGCCGTGACTGGCTGAATGTGGTCAAGAGTACCCAGGCCAAGAACAAGATTAATCAGTGGTTCAAAGCCGAAGTCAAGGATGATAATATCGTAAGAGGCAAGGACTTGATGATGACCTATTGTAAGTCAAAGTCTATCAATCTATCCGAGTTGTCCAAGCCCGAGTACGAGGAAACTATTCAACAAAGATATGGTTTCCGCAACTGGGATGCCGTACTTGCCGCCATAGGTCATGGTGCCTTGAAGGAGGGACAGGTAGTAAGCCGGCTTCAGGAGCTTTATGACAGAGACCATAAAAAGGAAATGACCAATGAGGAGGTCCTTGCGAGCATAGCGGAGTCGGGAGCTCAGGCAGCGGCGAAACCTGCTCAGATGAAATCCAAGAGCGGTATTGTGGTTAAGGGTGTTGCGGATCTTTCCGTACGTTTCTCCAAGTGCTGTTCGCCCGTACCCGGGGATGAAATCGTAGGCTTTATCACCAGAGGACGCGGCATTTCCATACACCGCACGGACTGCGTCAATATCCTGAATCTGCCGGAGATGGAGCGTGCCAGAATGATAGATGCGGAGTGGCAGCTTCCGGAGGACGCAAAGACAGAAAAGTATCTTGCGGAAATTAAGATTTATGCCCACAACCGCAACGGATTGCTGGCGGATATTTCCAGGGCCATGACGGAAAAGAATATTGATATTGTCACGATGAATACCAGAACCAGCAAGCAGGGACTGGCTACACTGCAGACGACTTTTGAGGTGGGAAGCAGGGAGGAACTGAATAGAATTATTGAGAAGCTAGGTAGTATTGAGAGCGTAATTGATATTGAGAGAACGACGGGGTGAGTGTTTTTACAGGCACCCCGTCAGGTGTTTTATGAAGCCTTTCATGAGTATAATGTTCATCTTGATTTCGTGGCAGATAAGCTTGGTGAAGAAGTAATCTATAGTAAAGCAAAAGAGATTTATATAGGTTTTTCTGATGAAATGAAACAACAGGTGGAGGATTATAAGAATGGTGCCGGGAATAAGGCTTGAATGATAAACAGAGGAAACCTAAAATATATTGTGGATAAAGGCTTAATAATATGAACCATATTCAACAAATTAGCAGATTTATATTTTTATGAAGGAAGAGGAAGCGAATATGAAGAAAAGATATATAGGTATGATACTAATTATCAGTTTATTGCTTTCGTGTACTGCATGTGGTGAGAGTAAACCGGTTGAAATAGTAACCCTATATTCTGATAATTACGTTATGGAACAATATGCGAAGGATTTTGAAGGTTTTAGTAAAGTTGAATATGAAAGAATCGTGATTGAATGGCAGCGATCTGGAATAGATACTTCCATAGGGCCTCACGAACCAAGATATCGAGGTATTATTTATTTGACTGAGGAAAAAGCAAAGGAGCTTCTGGATGGTTATGCCTGGGTTGAAGAAGATAATGTGTCCTTTGGTTTTGAGCAGGTTGATGATACCTCTATAAAAGATTGTAGCTGGTATTCATCAACAGACTTTAATAAAGATTTATTTAAAACGGTTGGTGTTATTTCGCTGTATTTTAATGGCGTGAATGCAATTGTTTTTGATATTCAGGTACAGTAAAGAAACAGAATGATTGGGCTATTATCAATCATAACATATCGATGATAAAGAAAAGTGTGGTTCTCAGAGGTTGTGAAATAATTATTGTTTGGCATATCGGAGGTTGGAGATTTATTTTATGGCTAATTCATATCAGGTAATAGATGAAAAAACATGGGAAAGAGCAATGCACTGCATGGTTTTCAGAAACAGCGTTGAACCTGCGTTTTGCGTAACGTTTGAAGCAGATATCACAAATTTTAAACGTATGGTCAAGGAACAGGGGGTATCTTTTACGCTGGCAATGGTGTATGCGGTGTGCCGATGCGCAAACAAAATAGAAGCCTTTCGTTACCGTTTTGTAGATGGACAAGTGGTTCTTTATGATAAGATAGATACCGCCTTTACATATTTGAATAAGGATACTAATTTATTCAAGGTAGTGAATGTTCCAATGCTGGATGATATGAAGGAATATTGTGAATTGGCATCAAAAACAGCAGATGAACAGAAAGTATATTTTACAGGTCCATTGGGAAATGATGTCTTTCAATGCTCGCCTATGCCATGGGTTACATATACGCATATATCACACACAAACTCCGGAAAGAAGGATAATGCAACACCACTTTTTGATTGGGGTAGATACTATGAAAAGGATGGAAAAATCATGATTCCAATTTCAGTTCAGGCACATCATTCTTTCGTGGATGGATTGCATATTGGACAGTTTGCAGAGGAATTACAAAAATATTTTACGAGTAATCACAAACGGATAAGTATACAAGGGTGATAGAGGTTCCTGGATGTGTGGAGTTATACGAGGAGCTTATAAAGCATTTTGAAGGCTTTTCAAGCCTCATATAGTGAAATGAAATGTATTTTCCCCGTGTTTTTGTCCTTATGGGCAGATTCTTTATTTACTTCCCTGCTGGGCTTTTTCCCACAGTTCTGCCATTTCTTTTGGTGTTTCAAGCATCCCTCTCTTAAACCATTCTTCAATCCAGCCATATAGTCCATAGGAAAAATAGGCTGTTGTATATGCAACGATATTTGGCTGCTCAGGTTTCGGACCGCAGGCTTCTTTGATGCTTTGCAGGCTGAGATGTGCCAGCCCCTGTTTGTACAGCAAGATACAGAGTTCACGGTTTTTCCAATAATGTGAAAAAACAGCTTCCACCAGATTGAAATCCGGTTTTTGTATTGCTTCAAGCCACCAGTTGTCTAACAGTGTTTTCAGATGTCTGCTGATTACAGCTTCCTTACTTTCGAAATTGCGGTAGAAAGACGCTCTGCCAACACCTGCTTCCTCGCAGATTCGGCTGATGGATATTTCACTGAAATTCTGATTTTTCATAAGTTTCAGCAAAGCTTTTGTGATATGCTCTACCACATACTGATTTCGTCCCTCGTTACTCATCGGTGATACAGTTTTTTCAGTTTGTCTCATTTACTGTCCTCCCATTGACTATGCTTCATTCGGCTGATAAAATAACTTTGCTGTAACAAATGTATCGGCAACGTGTGCCATTATATTTTGATTATTGGAAGATGTCAAGAAGAAAGGATGAGGGAAATGGTGATACGAAAATGAAAAGAGGAAAGAAAATCATGATGATTATCGGAATTGTGCTTCTAACTTTGATTGTAATAATCGCTGCACTTCTTATTTACTTATCAATAAGACCTTCTGTACCTGCGGATTATACACAGACCGTGAAAACAGGAGGCGAGATTGAAGCAAAATATATGATGAACGGTGCCTATAAGGTTTCTTGTTTTGAGGAACCGGTGCTTCAGGGCTTCGGAAAGTATGTGATTTATTATCCCACCGAATTGGAGGGCACCGAAAAAAATTGGCCCGTAGTTGTTGTGGCTAACGGCAGCGGCTGCAAGGCGTCCAAATATCCGACACTGTTTGAGCATCTGGCATCCTGGGGGTTCATCGTGATTGGAACAGAAGAGGAATACGATTGGAACGGGTTTGCCTCGGAAATGTGTGTTCGCCACCTGATTCGTCTTAATGAGATTGACATTGTCAACGACAAAGATAATCCGTTCCGTCAAAAAATTGATTTGGACAACGTGGGTATCACGGGACATAGTCAGGGTGGTATCGGTGTAATCAATGCCATTACGACACAGGAGCACAAAGGTATTTATAAAGCAGCTGTATCTTTGTCCCCGACCAATAAGGAGCTGGCACATAATCTGGAGTGGGACTATGATGCATCAAAAATTGAAACGCCGGTACTTATTATGGGTGGAGATAATGACTGGGTTGCCACGAAAGAACAGTTTGAGAGTATCTATCATGACATTTCAGGCGAAAAGTGTATGGCACTCAGGACAGATACAGAACATGGTCAAATGCTTTATTCCGGTGACGGATATGTGACTGCATGGTTTATGTACTGGCTGCAGGGAGATGAATATGCAGGTGATGCTTTCTTCGGAGAAAATGCAGAGATTCTCTCAAACACTAACTGGCAGTTTGTGGAGAAGAACCTTGTGAAATAAAAGGAAGCCTTCCTCTGCCTTGCGACAATCAATATCCCGTATAAGTTACATACCGGGAAAGCGGAAATTAACCGAAAAAAGTGAGTTAGTTGTCAACCAGAGGGACTGAATACAGGGTAGAAAGAGATTTGGATTGTAAAAAATAGATTGGGGAGAAAAATAATATGGAGTCAGTAAAGAATAGGAATATAGATAATCTGGAAAAATGGCATTTTGAACTTACAGAAAATGCCTGCAATGTTCGAATCTTGCCCTATAAGGATATAACATTTGATATAGCTAAGCTCGAAGGAGAAGACGATACCTTGGAGTCATGGAGAAATAATCACGAGGTATTCTTTCGTGAAGAAGGGAAGGAACTGGGATACGAGTTTACCGAAGATATGGAAGTTATTTTTGAGGAGTTTGAAGTGGTTGAGATTTTGCAGTGAAAAGTTTTTATAGAAAAAACAGTTGAAAAGATGCTCTCGGAATGTTACACTTTCCTTGAAAGCATCTTTTCTTTTGCACCTTTTGGTGCGTCTTAAGCCA
>JBJENR010000180.1:0-1741 GCA_051880315.1 Acetatifactor sp. | reverse complement strand
GAAATTCAGACAAAATTCGTGGAACCAATATACAACTGTCATCACGTATTTTCCAACTACAGGGTATTATGATCAATTCCTCCTGCAAATCAAAAAGCGTCAATATCTCTATAGCCCGAAAAATGAATTTTTCTCGCGATGATAAGTAGACAAATGTAAAAAGGATCTGAATATTAAAAGCATGGCTTTCGAGAGTAACCTCGGGAGCCTTTTTGTATTCGGAGATTATTCGAGGATGGAAACTACCTGTTCTGTGCTGCTATAATAAATTGCTTATTTTGTGCCGGGATGATAGCATAACGGAATAAGGAATAGGGAAAACAGTAGAAAAAATAATCAGAATGAACCGCAAGAGGTTCTGTTTCATCTAATGTATGTACAAACAGATGCATCAAAACTTGTACAAAGGAGGCTGACGGATGGATAAAGAAGAGTTTCTGTCCCATGTATTAGGGGCAGAAGAAACCCTGTTTCATATTTCCTTTTCGATATTGCGTAATGAACAGGATTGCGCAGATGCTGTTCAGGAAGCAATCCTTAAGGCTTATAGTTGTCTGGATAAGTTGCGGGACGAGAAGTATTTTAAGACATGGATTGTTCGGATTTTAATAAACGAATGCTACGGAATATTAAGGAAAAAAAAGCGTTTCGTGGAATTTGAGGAAGCTGTTGACCCGGACAAGGCAGTCATCGGTAACTATGTAAAAGAGGAATATATTGACTTGTATCAGGCGATTGAAAAGTTAGGTGAAAAAGAAAAAATATGCATCATTCTATTTTATCTGGAGGACTATTCTGTAGAGCAAATCGCTGAAATAACAAGGGTGCCGACAGGCACGGTAAAGAGCAGGCTCAATCGCGGAAGAAGCAAACTGAAAGGATTACTTAGTGAATAGGAGGTATTGTATGAATATTTATAAGGGTGTACCGGAATTTTTCCATGAGCAAATTGTGGATACACTGGAAAAATTACCAAAGAAAAAGAATGCGGCAAGAAAGATAAAGAAACTCGCTCCGTTGGTAGCAGCGGCAGTACTGGCAGTATCATCACTGACAGTAGGTGCAGCATGTTTATTTCAGTGGCATCAGACTGCAAAGGACTCGCTTGGGGTGAATGAAGATATTGCTGCTCAATTAACGGAACAGGGAAATGCAAAGGAAGAATTTTCAGGTGTTGAGGCAAATGGCGTAACCATAGCTGCGATACAGTCTGTGATGACTGATAATTACTGTTATGTTCTTCTTTCCGTATCGGTGCCGGAAGGTATTACAGTAGACGGAGATACCTTGTTCAAGGAAGTTAGTGTTAACTCTGAAGCGGAATTTGCAGGCTGTGTGGCAAATCTGATTACCGACAGTGTGGATGGAGCGGATTCTTTGTGGGAGGTTGTTCTGCTAAAGAAGGATGGGGTAGAGTATGGAGGAGTCCAGGCAACAATTTCCATGGAGGACATTGTACAGACAGAGAAGACGGGAATCATCAACACGCTGGTTGAAGGTAAATGGAATCTTTCATTTTCGCTTCCTGAGGAATTGAATACATTGGTTATGAAAGAAAGCCCGGAAGTGAAGATGGGACATCATGATGTTCAGATAAACAAGGTAGTGGTCAGTCCTTTTGCTGTCCGATTATACGGCGAAAAAGAAGAACTTCAACATGCAGCCTACTATCAGAACGTCAGGGTTACAGGGGTGCGATATCAGGACGGAACGGTAATCACGGAAAACTCCACTGTCAATG
>JBJENR010000179.1:3218-5996 GCA_051880315.1 Acetatifactor sp. | reverse complement strand
GCTCTTCTCTTATCGAACCGTTTTCGAACGCGTTCCACTTCGCTTTTTTCAATTCCATACTCTTCGATAATACGTTTTTGTTTCTCTTTATCATCTGAACAACGAATGAAAACTTTAATAACACCGGTTTCATCTTTGAGAGCCTCTGAAGCACAATGTCCTAAAAAGATCGCTTTTCCTCGTTTTGCTATTTTTTGAATTTCAGACTGCTCCGCAACAAAAACATGGCCTTCTTTTGTAAGCATATCCGGGTTACCACTATTCGCCTGTGCCATCATATGGATTGTATACAGCAAACTATTCGTGACGTTTTCTTCATATTTTTCAATCTCATCGATAGACATATTCAATTTCTTAGATACATTTTCCAGAATCTCCTTACCATAACAGGGAATCCCGGTACTCTCAGAAAGACAGCGGGCAATTTTCGTTCCACCACTTCCAAATTCTCGTTCAATCGTAATATATCTGGTATTCATATCATCCACCTCCGTAATTAAGATGCCTGTTCAAACTGACTGTTGTAAAGCTCAGCATAGAATCCGTTTTTGGCTAATAGTTCCTCATGGGTACCACTTTCAGCAATATCTCCATCCTTCAATACAAGGATAAGGTCTGAATTCTTAATCGTGGAAAGCCGATGTGCAATAACAAAGGAAGTTCTGTTTTCCATCAGTTTATCCATAGCACTTTGAATCTGCTGTTCTGTACGGGTATCTACAGAACTGGTTGCTTCATCCAAAATCAGCATCGGTTTATCAGCAATCATTGCACGGGCGATCGTAAGCTGCTGTTTCTGTCCCTGTGACAGATTGATCTGATCATTAAGAACCGTATCATATCCTTTTGGTAATGTACGGATAAAGTGATCCAGTCCAACCGCTTTACAAGCTTCTGTAATTTTCTCTTCGCTTACATTTTCCGTACAGTAGACCAGATTTTCTCTTACTGTTCCCTCAAAAAGCCATGTATCCTGGAGTACCATGCAGAACTGTGAATGTACCTCTTCCCTGGTCAAATCTTTCGTTGAAATGCCATCAATACGAATCTCGCCACCCTGAATTTCATGGAAACGCATTAAGAGATTTACGATTGTAGTCTTTCCTGCACCAGTTGGCCCAACAATAGCAATCTTCTGTCCGGATTTTACTTTCAAAGAAAAATCATGAATAATCGTTTTTCCAGAACCTTCATAACCAAATTCTACATGTTCAAATTCAACATTACCTTTTGCAACGCCAAGTTTTGCTGTTTTATGACTCTCATCTTCCATATCCTCCGCATCAAGGAATTCAAAAACTCGTTCTCCGGCAGCAGCAGCTGACTGAAGAGATTGCATAGCCTGTGCAATCTGAGAAAGCGGTTGTGTAAAATAACGAACATACATCATGAATGCTACAATTACACCAAAACTGATTTTTCCATCTAATACCAATGCACCGCCGACTACACAGACTGCAACATATCCCAGGTTACCAATAAATCCCATGATTGGCTGCATAAGACCAGCCAGGCACTGAGCTTTAAAACCGCTTTTCTGGAGATTACTGTTCAATTCATCAAAAACTTTTCCGGAATTTTCTTCTCCATTATAAGCTTTTACGACCGTATGGCCTGCATACATCTCTTCAACATGACCATTGAGCTTACCAAGATTCTTTTGCTGTTGAGCAAAATATTTCTGGCTTCTTCCCATAATTACAAACATAAACAAAAATCCTAAAAGACTGGCGACTACTGCTGTCACTGTCATAATTCCGTTTGTGGTAAGCATCATAATCAAACTTCCTGCAAACAGGACGACGGCATGAACAAGATTACCAAGACTCTGGTTCAATGACTGCCCAATCGTATCAACATCATTTGTTACGCGGGAAAGGATGTCTCCTTTACTTGTCTTATTATAGTACCACATAGGCAGACTATTGATTTTACTTGAAATATCTGAACGCATCTGTTTTGTGACACGCTGCGTAACGGTTGCCATTGTCCACCCCTGCACAGCAGAAAAGATATAACTTAATATATACATGGCAACTAATGTAATTCCTATCTTAAATATTGCATCCATATCTATAGAAGGTTTAATCAACCCATAAACAGATTCCGGAAGATCCTCCAATGCATCTAACGCAGCATCCGTATCATCCATATCTATATCAGCGAACTTCTCTATCATCGCACGTTGATCTTCTCCAGAAATATTCACACCATCCACAACGATATCTGTATACAGTGCAGCCTGAACAGATTCCGGCAATTCGTTCAAAGCGTCCTGCATGTTATCTTCATCGTTCTGATCCACGCTGCTTAATATTTCTAAAGTCTTTATCTGATCATTTGCAGAAATAGTAATTCCGTTAATCTCCACGTCATTTATTTGCGTTCCACTGCTACAATTAACCGTAATTATGCTTACGACAGTCTCCGTATTACCGGAAATATTTTGAGACACTGTTTCGGTTATTTCTTCCAGCTTCTCTGTATCCGGCGAAACTCCCTCTGTAATGCAGTCTGTCATTTCTGACAATTTATCGGGGCCGATCAATGTAAGCACTGTACCCAAAACTGCGCATATCAAAGCAATTACGATTCCAACCATATATTTACGGCAATAAAGAAGCAATTCCTTCCATGTTCCTACTACATTTTCTGCTTTTTCACCACCACGTGAACGCCCGGGCCTTCTGCCATCCTGCACTTTTTCATATTCGAATTTGTAATCCTTATTTCCCATTACGCAAGTTCCTCCTTCGAAAGTTGTGACAGAGCAATCTG
>JBJENR010000179.1:0-3118 GCA_051880315.1 Acetatifactor sp. | reverse complement strand
GAAAGATTAGAACCGCCCTGTGCTACATATCCATCATAAGTATCCTCCATTTTCTCGACAAACTCAGCAGCCTGAGCTGTTGATACCGCATTTTTGATGGCTTCTCGATCCGGTACTTTCTTTCCATTATCTCCATATGCAACATTGGAACTGATGGAACCCTTAAACATAGTTGCTTTCTGTGATACATACCCTATTTTATTGCGCAGGGATTTCTGTTTAAATTCTCTTACGTCCACACCATCAACCAATACCTCTCCTTCCGTCACATCATAAAAACGAGGAATCAGGTTAATCACCGTACTCTTACCACATCCTGTAGAACCAATAATTGCAACGGTTTCGCCTTTTTGAGCGGTGAAAGAAATATTATGTAAAACATATTCTTCCGCATCCGGATAACGGAAAGAAACATTTTTGAATTCCACTTCTCCGGTTTTCCCCTTTTTACCTTCCGTTACTTCTCCATCACATATGCTTACTTTCGTGTCGAGCACCTCATTGATACGATTTGCCGCAACTACAGCACGAGGCAGAATCATAAAAATCATAACCAACATCATGAAAGACATAACTACCTGAATCGCATACTGTGAAAATACCATCATATCTGAGAATAATGTTAATTTTTCTTTCATGCCTGCCTCATTGATCAGAAGCGCACCAAGCCAGTATATCGCCAGCGACAAACCACTCATAACAAGCTGAATACTTGGCATCATGAAAGACAAGGTACGCTGGGTGAACAGATTTGTAGATGTCAGTTCATGATTCACTTTTTCAAATTTCTTTTCCTGATAGTCTTCTGCATTATACGCACGCACAACAGAAAGGCCTGTTAAATTTTCACGGGTAACACGGTTCATATCATCTGTAAGTTTCTGCATTTTCTTAAATTTAGGGATAACTAAAAAAACGCATACACTTACAACACATAAAAGGATCACAACAGCTGCTCCCGTTGAAAACGTCCATTCCCATGCTTTTCCTGTGATTTTACAGATTGCACACACTGCCATAACCGGGGCTTTTATAAGCATCTGCAGTCCCATGACAATAAGCATCAATACCTGCATTACATCATTGGTCGTTCTCGTAATTAAACTTGCCGTGGAAAAATGACCTATTTCTTCCATTGAAAAGGACTGTACTTTATGGAATAAACGCCCTCTCAAAGTAGCGCCAAGGCCTGTTGCCAGTTTTGCTGCACATATAGAAGTCACAACTGTTGCCACCAAACTGCCCATTGCATACAACAGCATCTTTCCACCAGCAGCAAGAATATCTGACATCTTACTTCCGGGAGTCTGTACAAGCATTGTGATTTCTGACATATATTCCGGTATTGTGAGTTCCATCCAGACTGATATTACAATAAAGGCAATTGCCAGAATCACTAATGCCAAATCCTTTTTCGTATAATTTTTAAAAATCTTCAGCATTACATGTAATCTCCTTTTCATATATAGTTTGTTTGTAAATTACTAGCCAAGTTAGCAATTTGTTTAAAAATAAAACAGACAATGTCTGTACTTAATACTTATACTTCTAAATCCTCACGATTCATTGTTTCATTTATTTCATGGGAAATTTTAATAAACTCCACCATTCGATCCATGCCTATCTTATCAATAATTATACCTACCTGTTCGTATAGTGTACTTTGCATCTGCTGTACCTTTTCTTCACCTTTATCAGAAAGGTATACGTTTGTCACGCGAGCATCATGAGTATCCTTTTCTTTTTTTATAAGCCCCTTTTTTTCCATCTTCTTAAGCAAAACGGAAACCCTTGCTGTACTGACATTCATAAATTCGCTAATTGTCCCTGCGGTAACTGTCGCAGAAGCTTTGTGCAACAACTGCAACACTGCACTAATACCAGCATTTCCGTCTCGTAAAGTTTTAACAAATCCATGTGGATATGCTTCATGGAAACGTTCCAATACCAACTCTGTCTGTTCAATTGTTGCCATTATCTTCATCCCCCTTTTCTATTATGCCTTTTCCATATTTATACGCATTTTTTGTGTTACTTTAAAATAAATATCCAACTCCTTCTTCTAAATGCCATTTGTTATCCGCTTTGTATATTGAATATCGTTCACAACCTACCTCTCTTTAACATTTACCATATTGGTATCTCCCCGTTCTTTTCTGCTTTATTTTGAATCTTTATAGCAAAATTTGATGCATTCTGTAAATCTTCAGCATCTGGGTGACAACTTCCCATAGTAAACATTTGTTTTAACTTCTCCTCTGCACCTGGCATTTTACTTATCATTATATTCTGTCGATCTTCTTTCACTTTTCCCTGGCATACAAACATTCCCAGATACTCAGTGCCATCAGGAATCCAAACTTCTATATTTTTTTCCAATTTTTCTTTATAACCATCTGTCGGTACGTATCCACAAGTAACAAACACTGCACATTTTGCATTTGAAATCCGCTCGAATATATCAATGATATCCATTCCGCAATTACTATCATGAATTCCAAACCCCACAAAATAAACATCTGCTTTCGGAAAACTGCCCATTCGGTCAATGTCAACAATTTCTTTTTCAACACTGTCAATACTCGCATATATTTCATTAGCTACTTGTTTCGTATTTCCACTTTTTGATTGGTATATAACCGCATATCTCACTACGTAATTACCTCCTCAAACTCATAAAAGGGAGCAGACTCATAATTACTGCTCCCACTTATGTTTTTATGCTATGAAATTAATAACCCATGTCAACATTATTTGCAGCAGCTACCGGTTTATCATCTTTAATATCAGCAACAGCTGCTTCTGTTGTGAGCAGAGTTGCAGAAATACTAACTGCATTTGCAAGAGCATTTTTTGTTACTTTTACCGGATCAATGATACCTTCACTCATCATATCTACATATGTTTCATGTACCGCATCAAAACCGATTCCTGTTTCCTGCTCTCTTACTTTATTTACTACAACAGCGCCTTCTAACCCTGCATTTTCAGCAATTGTTCTCAAAGGCGCTTCTAATGCTTTCGCTACAATTAATGCGCCTGTTTTTTCATCACCTTCCAGCATATCTGCAAGCGCATTTACTTCTTTCTGTGCATGAATGTAAGCAGAACCGCCGCC
>JBJENR010000178.1:0-6111 GCA_051880315.1 Acetatifactor sp. | reverse complement strand
AAAAACGTCAAAAATGGAGGGGTGGTTTTAGGGTAGGTTGTCCTACACCGTTTTTAAGCCAATTGAAAATTTGCAGAAAATACTATAAAATATACTTAAACATAAAAAACATTAGGCAGGAGTCGGACATGTTGTACAGCAAAGAAGCAACCGAAAAAATGAATGGATATCCAAAACCACATACTACCCTTAAGACTAACCTACAGTGTAGTCTGATTATTGCATTATGTTTCCTTTGGACAGCAACCGGCTATCTATCCTGGATGTATCATTTATTGGATTTTGCTGAATCATCTTCTGTGGATTGGCTCACAGAGGTCATTGGATATTTGTTTCAAGCAACCGGGTTATTTTTATTCAGCATTGTCATGAAGCACAACAGTAATTTGTTCCTGAAGAAGTCCGCCTTTATTGCTTGTATTGTAGCGGACTTTGCATTTATAATCCTATCCGCATTAACCAACCAATTCCTGTTCATCCTAATTTTCGGATACCTGATGAATCTGTTTCACGGAATCATTGCGGGCTTTTATCTCACTTTGCTGGCAACGCAGGTAGAGAATAAATATCGTTCCATTGTCTTTGGCGGTGCATATGCTGCATCCAGCATAGCCTCTTGGTTGCTTTCTTTGCCGAATCATTCGAGCTTTCTTCACTCCGGATATGCCCTTATCATATATGGCATATTCATTTGTATTACAATCGGAATGATCATCGTCGAAAAAGAACTCATGCCTTTAGATAAGATTACTTATACAGGGGAAAAGGTTTCAACCGGTACAATTGCTTTGGCCGGACTAACCGTCGTATTGGTAAGTCTGACTCGCGGAATCGGATTTTATTTTCCCATGGCGGATATTTCCAAAGGAATCAGCCTTGAGTTTTCAAGAGCCTTCTATGCTATTGGTTTAATACTTGCCGGAATTGTGGGAGATCGAAGCAGAAAGTACGGAGCCGTCAGCTGCCTTGCAGCTTTGGTTTTCCCATTTGCAATGATTGCTTTATCCAATGAGGTTGGCATCAGTATCGTTCTGTGGATTCTCGGATATTGCTTGTTTGGATTTCTTTCTGTATTTCGCGTGGTATTATTCTCAGATATTGTTCGAACGAAGGAAAATTTGTTGTATGTCGCAGGATTCGGATTGATGTTTGGGAGAATCGGCGATGCAGCAGGTAATCTATCCGGTATCATACTAAATGATAAGCTCATTCCCCTTGTAATCGTATCCAGCATCTGCTTCGTTGTAACTTTTATTGTTTTCTTCCTGCTTTACAACAAGCTTTATATGCCTGTCCCCCAGCCATTACCAAGTCAGGAAGAAAGTCTGAATGCATTTATTCAAAAGTATGAACTTTCTTTACGAGAAACTGAAGTTCTTAATCTTATAAGAAAAGGAGCTTCTAATGGTGAAATATCTGCTAAACTATTTATTTCTGAAAACACGGTAAAGTTTCATGTCCGTAACATCTTAAAAAAGACTGGTTGTTCAAATCGCACAGAACTGATTACCGCACTGAATCGGTCCGAATGATAAAATATTTCGAATTCTTTGGCAAATTATATAATATGTAAAAACACAGCGGAAGAATAACGTCTACCGCTGTGTTTTTGCAATCACAAACTAACCAATCTCCTCATCTTGAACAATTTCTTTTGCTTGTGAGTGTCTGAGATACAAATTAACAGAAACTTTTTTTCTTAGCAAAACAGCTGTACGCGACACCTACGAATTCGAAGGCAAAGTCTTCTTCATCGCGGGCGTCGCCCCCTATAACCACCAAGCTACAAGCCATGCGCAACTCAAAGGCCTTCGGCCTTTTTCATCGCGGGCTGGCGCCCTATAATCACCAAGCTACAAGCTATGCGCAACTCAAAGGCCTTCGGCCTTTTTCGTCGCGGGCTGGCGCCCTATAAAAAGAGAGATAACCCGCCTCGTTTGTGAGCAAGCTCACACGAGTCGTGTCATCTCTTTTTTTGCATGGCTTGTAGCTATGCGCGAATGTTCCCAGCGGGAATCGAACCCACAACTAGCGCTTAGGAGTTCGAGTCCGTAGTGTAAATCCCAGTCAAGGAACGTAAACTTAAGTTAAGGAAAGCCTTGATTTTTCTAACTTTCCTGTCATTCTGTGTCAAAATAAGAAAATAAAAATCACCTGTGTAAAACGCTTTTCGGTGGCAAATGGGTGGCTTTGTCACCCTGAGGGTTCAACCATTGCGTTCCATCGAGTTCATAACTATGGCTACCATTTCCACAAAGCTTGCAGTAATGATAACATTATTTTCTTATTAGATTACCTATATTATAGCGTGTCCGAATCCGTATGTCGATGATTTTTTGACCATCATTCAATAATTTATTCGTTGATTACTTACATGTGAAATTTCCATCCCTATCTGCAAATAATAAACCATGATAAACCATTTCAAACCAGATCATACTCGATAAAACTATCCCCTTCTACCATGGAATTTCTCGTAAATATGAATCACGCATTACAAATCTGTTCTCATCAGAGTGACAATATGGCTCATTTGCATCATAACACAGTCCGCTCAATAAATACTCTCCGGCAGACATTCCACCCACATTTTCCTCTGAACAATACCATCGAAATGTAAAACCTTCCGGACGAAGAAGATTGAAATATATTTTCCCAACCATATTCAATCCTGCCCAAGCCAAATGAAGACCATAATTGCAGGTATTATTGCAGCATCTGATACTGGACTCTTTCCTTGTAATCATCCCAATCCTTTTTAAATTTCCTTTGTGCAAAAGCGGAAGAGCCTCTTCAATCACATTTTGGATACGATTAATCTGGCCCCCAACTGATTCTAAAAGTCGGTCATAGTCATGCACTGTATCAATTGCACCATCTTCCTCCAGATTGTCAGCTGCACCCAAAAGCAAAAGATCAATATATCCTTCCTTCTGCCTGATTTCTTCCAGAAATGCTATGTCATCGACATCCTTTTGCGGTAGAGTATACACTTCACAATTATGGGCTCTGAGATAGTTTTTTACATCACTCATACTCATATTTCCATTATCCAAACATAAAATAATATTTTTCATTTTACTCTTTTTCTCCTGACTTTTTAAAATGGCCACATCTCATCCGATACATCTCTCATAATCAATACATTTTCATATGCCGTTTCTGATACAAACTGTCTGTACGCTACTTCGGCCGTTTCTTCCGGATCAAAATTTCCCACGGTGCTTTTCTCTCCTCCTGCCATATATGTCCGCACCCACCCCGGATGATATAATCGAAAATGATATCCATTGGGCTGAAGCTTTTCAAACATCAATCGAACCGCCATATTCAGACATGTTTTCGACACACAATAGGACAGATCTCCGTTCCGATGAGCAAGTGTAATGGAACCTGCCTCAGAGGAAAAGAAACACAATTTTTTCTCACCATATTCCATAAGCGGAAGAAATGATTCCACCATGCGGAGAGGTCCCATCGAATTAATATTTAAACAACGAAGTGTTGTATCATTACTCCCATTTTGAAAAATTCCGGCACAATTCACCAACATATCCAGACAATTTGTCTGTTTCTTCACTGCCACTGCTGCCTGCTTAACAGAAACTTCATTTCCCACATCCAGACTGATTAGGGAAAGCCTTTCTCCGTATTCCTTCTTAAGTGTATCCAATTCTAGCCAATCTTTCATAAATCGACCGGCAAACACCTGCCATCCATTTTCCAAAAATATTTTGCAAAGTGCCAGCCCGATTCCCCGGTCTGCACCTGTAATCAGTACCTTTTTCATTCAAAATCCTCCTTAAGGCACCATGCAATCGCATTCAATAAAATTTTCTGAAACTGCTCGTTTTGCCAAACGGAAAGGGTATGCCCGGGTGTCAGGACACAAAGTTTTCCCGTACCGATTTTTCTGGTATATCCAGCAACCTGAATACCTCCACTCTCTGAGACAGAATTTAAGAAAATATCTGCATCTTCAGCCAGCATTTCTATCTGGTAGTGTTCATCTCTAATATCAAACTGCTCTTCGACTCCGTTCATGATCGGATGATCTTTTTCTTTTTTCAGTGTCACTTTGCAGCGCAAAGGATGAGATATGAATCGGTTTCCAACAAACTCCGTGTATTGTTTGACACCATCTCCATCACCCATAAAGACATTTCCTGCATGAACAGAAAGAAATGATCCTCCACACTCCACATAACGCTGAAATTCATCACCCATTACTTCTGTAACCATATTCTCAAACCAGGGTGACGGATTCCCGGATGTTACATTATTACTTTTACAGCATATGATTAATGGATATTCCTCTAACATCTTCGGTGTGAGAATATCCTTAGCCGCCCTTACAAAATCAAACTGGTATTTTTCTTCTCTCAAAGACGCAATTCCTTTTTCAACCACCTCTGCCGGATGCCATATATCATCACATAGTACCAATATTTTTATCATTGCACTCACCTCTTTTATTAATGTCAAGCAATAAATTATCTCTTTCCCAAGGAAAGACCTAATCAGTATACATCCAAAACTAATTAAACTAGTTCTTTATGCCAGAAAATGTCCAGCTGCCAGATACAGTCGATACCACTCCTCTCTAGAAAGCGATACCTTCTCCGCCGTAATAATTTCTGTTAAGCGTTCCTCACTAGCCGTCCCTGTAACTACCTGCATTCCAGCCGGATGACGTAAAATCCACGCTGTGGCAATTGTGGTGGTACTGACCTGATACTTTTGCGCCAAAGCCTGTAACTCCTTGTTTAATTCCGGATATTTCTCGCTATCAATAAAACAGCCCTGCCAATTCGGCATTTGGAATGGGGACCATGCCTGAATAGTCATATCCTGTAATCTGGAATAATCTAAAACGCTGCCGTCCCGATCTATCGCTCCGTCCGAAGTCATATTGACTTCCATACCATTTGCTACCATGTTTGACACCGGTATGCTAAACTGCAACTGGTTAATGATCAGAGGTTGCTTTACATACTTTTTCATTAATTCAATCTGCATTGGTTTGTGGTTGGATACACCAAAATATCGTACCTTCCCTTTTTGATGCAGTTCCTCAAATGCCGCGGCTACTTCCTCCGGCTCCACCAATGCATCCGGGCGGTGCAGTAACAGAGCATCCAGATACTCTGTTTGCAGTCTTTTTAAACTTCCGTCTACCGAAGCAATTATATACTCCTTGGAAAAATCAAAAAATCCTTGGCGTATGCCACATTTGGACTGCAGGAATAAATCTTCTCTTTTTATTGATTCATCCTTTGCCATGGCTTCTCCGAAAATAGCCTCACTCTGTCCGCCGCCGTAAATATCCGCATGGTCGAAATAAAAGGCTCCCTGTTCCAGACATTTGTTTATAAAACTTTGCATCTCAACACAATTCTTCCCTGCTAAGCGCATACAGCCTACAACGATAGCAGGCATATTCTTCCCTGTAGATCCTAATACAATTTCTTTCATCTTTTTTCTCCTCAAATCGATAATCGTTAACTTTCAATCACATCTTGTTTCGTCAATGTTACAAATCCACCTAAAGTGCCTTGACGCCCATCTCCATAGCAACACCTATGTGCCAGAGCTTCAAATTCTTCTTTTCTGCCTCCTTCGTTCTATTCTCTATTTACAAAAGATATCACTTCAAGTATACTTGAAGTCAATATAGAAAGAAACTTTTTTATTAGGAGAAATATGAAAGCATATACCATTAAAGAAATCTCAAACATATTTCATCTTCCCGCTTCCACTCTGCGATACTATGAAGAAGTGGGAATTCTACAAGAAATAGAACGTACCTCATCCGGCCAGCGCATTTATACGGAAGATCATATTAATCGACTTTACGCAATATGCTGTTTTAAAAGAGCCGGAGTTACCATAGCTGACCTCCAAAAATATTTCCTTTTGGAAGATGAAAAATTCACTCATATTGACGAAATCCTACTTCTTCTAACTAAGAACAAAGAAAAAATGGAAGCTCAAATAAAACAATTATCGGATGGCTTAACACACATTAATGAAAAACTTGCTTATTACAAAGCTATCAAAAAAGCAATTGAAGAAAACACAGAATTTCCATGCTGGCAAGGTTTTATGAAT
>JBJENR010000177.1:3102-30907 GCA_051880315.1 Acetatifactor sp. | reverse complement strand
ATTTCCTTTACGATTGCCGCTGCTTCCCTTGTCAGCTCTTCAATCTTTGCAAAGTCACCAGCCTTAATCAAGTCGCCCTTTACCATCCAGCTTCCGCCGCAGCACAGGATACGGTCATACGCGAGATAGTCCCGGACATTGGTTGCATTGATACCGCCGGTAGGCATAAACTTCAGTCCCACATAAGGAGCCGCAACCGCTTTAATCATGGAGAGACCGCCATTATTCTCGGCAGGGAAAAACTTGACAACGTCCAGTCCGAAGCTCATAGCCTGTTCCATCTCCGAGGGCGTGGCTGTTCCGGGTGCTACGGGTATTCCCTTATTGACACAGTACTCCACAACCTTCGGGTTCAGACCGGGTGCCACGATAAACTTCGCACCCGCAGTCACTGCACGATCAACCTGTTCGGTAGCCAACACAGTACCCGCTCCCACCAGCATATCTGGATAGTTCTCGCTGATAATCCGGATGGATTCTTCCGCTGCTTCCGTACGGAAGGTTACTTCTGCGCAGGGAAGCCCGCCCTTAATCAAAGCCTCTGCCAGAGGCTTGGCATCCTTTGCATCATTGATTACCACAACAGGCACAATACCGATTCTGGAAAGTTCTTCTAAAACCTGATTCATATTTATTCTCCTTTATCAGTGCTTTTGCACTTTTATAGTTTCTGTCTATACTGATGTTATCAGATAATGCAATAGGTGTAAACCCTTACATTTCAAATCTCTTTCAGAAAATTTATATTAATCTTGTCAGAATCTCAATTTTCGGATTTATTTTTCTTCGCAAATACTATACAATAGGTTTGTTGTATCAGGATTTTTACCCAAGAGGTATTGATATATGAAATGTATTCTAAATTATATGAAGGTCTACCTAAAGACCGTTCTTCTGGCGGTTTCGATTAAATTTATCGGAACCTTCTCAGAATTTTTGATTCCTTATGTATTGGAGCATATGCTGGATGATGTGGTTCCCACAAAGCAGCTAAAGGCAATCCTGACGTGGGGTGCTGTTATGATTTTTATCGCACTTTGGGTAAGGGTTTTAAATGTCACTGCAAACCGCATGGCGGTAAAAATTGCAAGGAACTGTATCTACCATATCCGAAGAGACCTTTTTTCAAAAACTCTGGAGCTTTCCGGTAACCAAGTGGATAAATACGGACTTCCGTCCCTCACCTCCCGGATGACGTCCGATTCCTATAACGTGCAGAACTTTATCCGGTCCACGCTAACCATGGGAATCCGTTCGCCGATTCTCCTGCTGGGAGGCATGATTGTCACCTTGATTATGGACCCCGGACTTGCTGCCATTCTGCTTCTTATCGTACCCATCCTCATTGCCGCTGTTCTATTGATATCCAAAAAGGGAATCCCTATGTACGCCGGCATACAGCAGGCAGTTGACAGTATTGTCCGTATCATGCGTGAAAACATTACCGGCATCCGCGTCATCAAATCTCTATCCAAGGAGGATAGCGAGGGCAGGCGTTACGCAGAAGCCAACAAGGATTTGTTCCGGCGGGATACCAGAGCCTCCATCCTAATGTCCCTTCCCGGTCCCCTGATTACTCTGTTCCTAAACATCGGTCTGACAGTCGTGGTTCTCGTCGGTTCTTACAGAGTAAACGCAGGCATCACCAAACCCGGGGTCATCCTGGCCTTCCTCACCTATTTCAATATGATTCTGATGGGTGTAGGCGGTCTGAACCGAATCTTCATCATGCTTTCCAAGGCAAATGCCTCCGCCAACCGCATTTCCCAGGTTCTGGAGGAGGGAATTCCCTTTGAAACCGCGTATTCCGAAGAAATTGCCGATGCCTATATTGCTTTCGACCATGTCAGCTTCAGATATCAGAAGGAAGGTGCCTCATCTGAGGAATATGAGTTGAAAGACATTTCCTTCTCCATGAAAAAAGGGCAGACTCTTGGCATCATAGGTGCAACCGGCAGCGGCAAGACCACCATTGTTAACCTTTTGATGCGTTTTTATGACGCCAGCCTCGGCTCCGTCATCGTCGACGGCAAAAATGTAAAAAGTTATCCCACAAAGGAGCTTCGCAAAAAATTCGGTGTGGTTTTTCAAAACGACGTCATTTTTGCGGATACCCTGCTGGAAAACATTTCTTTGGGACATGAAATAGAGGAAACCCGTGCCGCAGATGCCGCCCGGGATGCCCAGGCCTGGGATTTTATACAGAAATACAAGGATGGGCTTCTACATAAAGCAGATATCCACGGTGCCAATTTCAGTGGCGGTCAGAAGCAGAGAATCCTGATTGCAAGGGCTCTGGCTGCCAAACCGGACATCCTGATTCTGGATGACTCCTCCAGCGCCCTGGACTACAAAACCGATTCTAGGCTGCGCCATATGATAACCGCCAAATATCAGCAGACCACCACAATCCTGGTGGCACAGCGCATCAGCTCCATCATGAGCCTGGATAACATTCTGGTACTGGATGACGGACAGATTATCGGTCAGGGAACCCACGAAGAGTTGCTGGAGTCCTGTCCTCTGTATCGGGAAATCTACGAAGTTCAAATGACTTAGGAGGTAAACCATGGCTGAAAATGATATCATCAGGAAAAAGCCCAAGGACACAAAGGGTACTTTGCTCAGACTTCTTACCTATGTAGGAAAGTATCGCTATGTGTGCATGGCAATCCTTGCCCTTTGCTTTGTCAGCAATCTATTGTCCCTGCTTGGTCCCGGATATGCAGGTTCCGCCATCAACGAGGCTGCTGCCGGAAAAGGAAATGTGAATTTTGACAGGGTTTTGTATTATACCGGACGAATGCTGTTTGTTTATGTTCTATCCTCTGCTTTAACCATCTCCATCAGCATTCTGATGACCAATGTCAGCCGAAAAATAGCGGCCAACCTGAGACAGGATGTTTTTGACAAGCTTCTGAGGCTACCCGTAAGCTTTTTTGACCAGAATCAGGCCGGTGACATTATCAGCCGTGTTTCCTACGACATCGACGTCATCAGCACCTGTATCGCAACGGACCTGACGCAGATTCTGACCAGTGTTGTGACGGTAACAGGGTCGTTATTTATGATGATTAAAATCTCTCCACTGTTATCCCTCACCACCCTGGTTACCATTCCCGCAGCTCTTTTTTACACCATTCATATGAAAAAGCTTACGCAGCCCAAGTACTCCCGGCGTTCCAAGGCTTACGGCAGGATGAACGGCTTTGTTGAAGAAATGTTTTCCGGTCAAAAAACCATTCAGGCATATACTTACGAAGAAAAAATCAATCAACGTTTTGACAAAATCAATCTTACCGCGGCGGATTCCTATTACGACGCAGAATATTATGGCTGTACCATAGGACCCAGCGTAAATGTCATCAACAATCTGGGGCTTTGCCTCATAGCCATCCTGGGTTCCGTTTTACACATGAATTCCATGATTACCCTGGGACAGATTTCCTCCTTCGTGTTATATTCCAGGAAATTTTCCGGTCCTATCAATGAAATTGCAAACATCATGAACGAGCTCTATTCTGCCTTATCAGCAGCAGAGCGGGTATTTGAATTGCTAAATCAGGAGGAAGAGCCTGCAGACTCCCCGGATGCCCTTGTGCTGGAACAGACCATGGGAAATGTAAAAGCAGAGCACGTAAGCTTCGGATACCTCCCCGGCAAGACAATCCTGCATGACCTCAATATGAAAGCAGATTCCGGCAAGCTGATTGCCATCGTCGGTCCCACCGGCGCCGGAAAAACCACGATTATCAATCTGCTGATGCGTTTTTATGATGTGAATCAGGGAGCCATTTATGTAGACGGAAAAGAGATTCGAAGGCTTACCAGACGCAGCCTTCGCAGAGCATATACCATGGTATTGCAGGACACCTGGGTATTTCAGGGAACCATCTATGAAAACATCGCCTTCGGACGGGAAAATGCCACCATGGAGGATGTGGTCCGTGTGGCCAAAGCCGCCCACATCCATTCCTTTATCACCAGACTTCCGCAGGGATATGACTCCATCATCAGCGAAGACGGCAGCAACATCTCCAAGGGGCAGAAGCAGCTGCTCACCATCGCCCGCGCCATGCTGTACGACAGCCCTATTCTGATTCTGGACGAGGCTACCTCCAACGTAGACACAAATACGGAAAAACACATCCAAAGGGCAATGCGCGAGCTGATGAAGGACAAAACCTGCTTCGTCATTGCTCACAGATTGTCCACCATTAAAAATGCGGATAACATTCTGGTGGTTGACCACGGCGATGTGGTCGAGCAGGGAACTCACGCGGAACTCATTCAAAGAAAAGGATTTTACTACAGCCTGTACGAAGCCCAATTCAGCTAACCATTTATGCATAAACAGGCTGTAAGCCCTTTGCTGTCTATCGGTTATCGATTTTTTCAGGGTACATATCATGATAGGTCATTCTGTCCAGCGCTACCTGTTCCCATCTGGTTCCCTTCTTTCCGTAGTTGCAATAGGGATCAATGGAGATTCCGCCGCGGGGCAGGAATCTGCCGAGCACTTCGATATACTTAGGATCCATCAGCCGAATCAAATCCTTCATAATCACATTCACCACATCCTCATGGAAATCTCCGTGATTTCTAAAGGAAAATAGATAAAGCTTAAGGGATTTGCTTTCCACAAGATATTTATCCGGCACATAGGAAATGGTGATGGTTGCAAAATCCGGCTGTCCGGTAATGGGACACAGGCTTGTGAATTCGGGACAATTGAACTTCACAAAATAATCATTGTCCGGATGTTTATTGCTGAAAGCTTCCAGCAGTTCTGCGGAATATTCGGAGGAATACTCCGTCCCCTGACTGCCAAGCTTTGTAAGCTGTTCTTTCTCTCTCATCGTCTTACCCCCTGATTACGTTATATTTTATATCATAGTCAAAAGTATCCGTGTTCTCTTTTTTCTTGAGCCAGTTCACCACCACATAGGTTACAGGAGTGAAAATAATCTCATAACACACCTTAAACAGATACTGGAACAGAATCATCTGCAGAACAACCGAATTCTCCATGGTTCCCCAGAAGGAAATCATAATGAAAATAACGGAGTCAAATCCCTCGCCCACAACCGTGGACAGAATGGTTCTCAGCCACAGCTTCTTACCCTTGGTTTTTACCTTGAGTCTGGAGAGAATCATGGAATTTGAAAACTCACCGAAGAGATACCCCGTAAAGGATGCCAGCGCAACCCTGGGCGTGGTTCCCATAACGACGGCATACGCCTCCTGATTGTTCCAGTATCCCGGATGAGGCAGTGCTATGGTAATCAAATAGATGACAACTGCAAAAAAACTGCAGGCAAACCCCAGCCAAATAATGGTTCTGGCATTCCGGAAGCCGTACACCTCCGTAAAAATGTCACCAAAAATATAGGTTATGGGAAACAAAATGACAGCAGCAGGCAGGGTAATGCCTTCGGTCACCGCCCACATTTTTCCGGCAATCAGATTTGACAGCAACAGGCAGGTCACATACACTACGGCAACCCCCACAAAAAGATTCGAAACATTTTTCTTTTCCTTCATAATATCTCCTCCGTCAGAACACGCCCGGGACGTGCAGGCAATAGAAATCCTGTGTAAACACAATTTCCCTTGTGGGGCTTTTGCTGCAAAAAAATACAGCACCGCAAAACGCAGTACTGCACTCAATCACATAGTCAGATTTTTAGAATTGCAGCCCTGGTTTTGTTTAACGACAGGATGGTACCAACGAACTGTCGGCTTCTTAAGCAAGCTAAATTTTAACACAGCCTTTCCCGAAAAGCAATCCCCAAATAGAAAATCCAAAAATATCCAAGTAAAATCGCCCAAAACGGGAATCCGGCTTTTAGGTCGTTTAATTCAATCAGCTCCCTATTTTGTACAGGTTTTTGTCCTCACAGAAATTTTTCATATTATAGAGGAACAGGCACTCATTAATGCAGTTGTCCAGAATATAATTATCAAGATTACCGTTATAATACCGCAAATCTATAATGTGTATTGTTTCATAATCATTTAACAAAAAAGGAACAAAGGCATTCGCAAAGGAATCCTTAAGCACAAGAAGATGCTTCTGATTCTTCTGTGACGTACGGATTGTGATTTCCGGATGATTCCCGCCAAAAAACACCTGATACTTATCCTTCTTTTGCAGGTTTTCCATGGCATAGACACTGTCACTTCGGCTTCTGGCAAAATTGTACTCCACGCAATACTCCGCCTGGTCCTCTCGATGATATATC
Source organism: Acetatifactor sp. (assembly GCA_051880315.1). Classification (GTDB taxonomy): domain Bacteria; phylum Bacillota; class Clostridia; order Lachnospirales; family Lachnospiraceae; genus Acetatifactor. The sequence continues at coordinate 24,662 of JBJENR010000177.1, read as the reverse complement.
TCCACCTTGTCCTTGGCGCAGTGGGTCCCCAGCACCTTTGAATAAAGTGAGCCCTGAAACTCCGTCGTCAGGGTCCTCGCCGTAAACTCCTCCTCCCGTGCCGTCATGCCTTTCGCCCCGCACCACTGTTCATAAGCAAGAAACGCGCCCCTCGTTGTCCAGTGATGATCTGTCTTATAGAACAGCTCCTCTGTATTGTGCGCCAGGAAAAGAGGTATCAGATCAATATAGGTCACATCAGATAAATTCTCCCTCAGGGTGTCAGACACCACCTGCTGGTCAAACATGGGAGCGTTGGACGGCAGCTTATCCTGATATATCATCCCTGCCGTGGGGACAAGCATGACAGAAGTCTGTTGCTCTGGATATCTCTTTACAAATTCCCTGACAGCATCCATATTCTTCAGTAATTGCGCTTCCTCAAAATCACGGTCCAGCCATTTTTCAATCAGATAATCGTCTTCTCCCAGATACACATCGTTTATTTCCCTGTAACCTGCAAATTGCAGAAAATCCGACCGAAAGGAAACCCAGGCATCTCTGAAGGGAAATTGATCATTGACATAACTCTCAACCTCCCGGGTATACTGACCTGAAAAAAAGTTTTCCATGGAAAAGGCGGGTTTTTGTGACAGGTACCGGTTTTCGGTTTCAGAAAATTCCCTATCCTTCTTCACAAGGAAGCAGAGAAGAAGACAGTATATCCATGAAAGCAGAAGTACAATTGCCACAAAGTAATATCTTTTTTTCATCCTACCCAGCCCGTCAACTCTCCATTTTTTACCTTCAATGCTTCATATAGCCTTCAATGATTTTCCCCGCCTCGTCGCCCTCCGACACGCACAGGACCACGTAATTCCCTGTTTGTTTCACCACGGCGTTGTCCAGCTTCTTAACCTCCTCGGGCACATACGATGTATAATTCTCTTTTTGTACAGTCAGCCTTTCCTCCGCTTTTTTCAGTCCCAGCTCTGCGGCCTCCTTATTCTCAAAGGTGAATACTGCAATCTCTTCCGCCGTTGCACCGCTGCTGATATATACATATGCCTCAGTCGCATTGTCCACATCATAAAGCATTTTTATGGTGCCGGCATCCTCAACCCTGTTGAGCTCATCCTCAAACTCAACCTTTTCGAGAAGCTCTCTTACCATTGCGTTTGTGTCAATCCGGGACTCATCCGTCTGCCCCGAACAGCCGGTAAGCATCAGAACTGATATCAAAATAAGGGGAAATACTTTTTTTATTATTTTCATGGTTCACTTTTGCCTTTCTTTATCCGGTAACTGTATGCGTCTTTAAGTACTCCAGCCACCTTTCACAGTATTCCTTTTTTAAATGAATCCCATCCGTAGCAGCATCTGCCGGCAGGTTTCCGTCCTCACCGGCAACCGCGCCTGCGGTGTCAATAAGGTATATCTGCTTTTCTTCCGCCATTTTTCTTATAAGGCTGTTGTACTCATATATTTTGTCGTTCTTAATATATTTATGTGTGGAAGAAACCTTTTGGGAGACAGGCATGATTTCCTGCACATAGATAATCGCCCGGGGATTGATTTCCCTGATTGCGTCAATGACCTTGCCATAGCTTTCAATAAAAACCTCACTGTACTCCCAGCCCGTCTCATTTATCCCAAGCATAATATAGATCTTGGCAAAATCTGTTTCCTTCAGGGCATCCATTACTGTTATTTTTTTGCTGTTTTTTCTGACAACGGGCTCCGTAAACAGGGTATCCACCATCAGTCCCTTACAGGTATAGGAAACAGTATTTGACAAGCCCATGCTCATAATAAGTCCTTCGGTTCTGGAGTCGCCGATAAATACTGCATCGTCAAAGTAACTGTTATCCACCGCAGTGCTCTCCGGAACGGGCATGGAATAATCATAGCTGTCCTTTTCGACTGCTTCCCCTTCCGCGTTTCCCGGGGCATCTGTATTCCCCTGTCCCCCGGATGTGCCTGACGAAACGATTTCTTCCTCCCGAGGGCAATCTGCAGTAACACCATCACCCTTTTCGGGGCGGCCTTCAGGAACGGGCTCCCCGGCCTCTGGATGACCTTCGGAAACAGGCTCCCCGGCCTCCGGATGACCTTCGGAAACAGGCTCCCCGGCCTCTGGACGGCCAGCGGAAACCGCCCCCTCCTGTCTGCCGGGCGCATCTCCCGCTTTGCTGGTAATACACAGGATGGTAAAAAACATCAAGAAAACCACCGCTGTCTCTCCAAAAAACAAAAACAGAAATCTACATCGTCTTCTCGCTTTTTTTCGTTTTCTCACACCTTGTACCATGTTGTTCAAATTCTTCTGCGACATATATGTAATCATCTCCTTGAGCTTTTGTAAATATCAGGAAAACATTTCTCATTATCTAAATTATGCTTCTATGATATTAGACGCCCGAGAGCTCAAAAAAGTTACATCTGACTGCAAAAAATTTTTGCCTTTTTCCTATATCACATAATCCATACAGCTTCGGGTTTCCGTATAGGGGCGCACCCTGCTGTCAGCCACTGCCACATGCTCCGGATGCACCGCATAGCCCTTAAGGGACTCCTCATCCGCGAAGGTGGAATCCAGCATCAGATCTGCATTGGAGCTGGGAAGTCCCTCCGTCTGTACCTTGATTTCCAACAGTCCGGGGATTTTCCCTGCCAACCCCTCCAGGCCTTCTTTGATTCCCTTTTTGACAGTTATCTTCTCCTCGGCTGTCAAAGTATCTTTCAAGGTCCATATAATCATATGTTTAACCATAGCTTCTCTCCTTTGTATTCGAAAAATATTACATATATTTTCTCAGTCCGTAGCACTGTGCGTACTTGGAAGCAGGTTTGCGGTAAACCGCCAGAGCAATAAGGTAGTGCAGTCCTGCGCATATCCACAAAACGACAAGCCCCAGAACCGAAATCAGCGTAAACACGCTCCAGCCTCCCTGTATCAGCGTTTCTATTTTTTCATGGTATTCCATAAGAAAATAATAACATATTGTAAAAAATACTGTAAACAGCAATGTGGCGAAAAAATAATACTTCACGCAATAAGCGCCATAAACTATCACAAATCCCATAAAAATGGCAGTAAGTAGCAGTGTAATACAACCGGTTCTCATACCGGCAGGTCTGAAGCAAACAATCACAGTCTCTGTCAAAACCACAATCAGATATCCGACGCTCATGCAAAACAGATTAAGCACAGCGGGGACAGAGGTCTGAAGCTTCTTCCTGTGGGGTGAGACCTGAACAAATGCGGATGTATTCAAGGTTCCATAGGTCTGTATCACAGAAAAAGCGAATAACATGATAAAATATCCTCCCAGATAGAACTCTGACTGCCAGGCATCAAAACTGCACATTCCTATCCCAAGCAAGGTTGTAATCGTCCCCATGACTGCAATGAATTTTAGATTATGCGCATATCTCAGCAGCCGAAAGCCAAGCCTCAAATCACTTATCATAATAGCCTCCCTCAACTCTCTTCATGGCAAGCTTTACTGCGACCACACTGAAAAAAACGGACAACACAGCAAATATCGCACTACCCAGGAGAACTCCGATTACACCTCCTGTCAACAGAAACAGGAGCGCTATCGAAATCACGGAAGTTGTATATCCAACAGCGAAATTCACCCAGTGATACATCCGGAATCTGGTAATCAAAATCCCCAAAAGCGACAGGCTATAGCAGAGCAGCAGCGGAAATACAAAATCTTCCATCGCACTGACCTTTCCCAGTCTGAGCCGCTTCATCACACAGCAAAGTCCAAGCACAAGCATTGCCGTAAAGAAGCGTCTGATTAGATCCACAACCAAGGTCCCTCTCACGACCCTCATGCCTCGGGAAGAACTTCTCAGATAGTCCAACCCCTCTGCATCCTTTTCCTGTATTCCTCCCAGGAAAAAGCTGTCCGCAACAATCTCTGCAAATGGGAGAAATAACATCAGTACTCTGACTTTTTCCGAGAAAACAGCATACAATCCCACAAACACCAGTGGCATCAGTCCAAAGACAAATAAACGGTAGCCTGTGGAAGTAACTGCGAAATAGCTTTTTACTTTTTCTTTCATACGGTTCTCCCTTATGTAAGCTTCAGACGAGTATTCGCCTTCATCAGCGCTACGCAAATCTGGGACAGAGTGGGAATCTCCACAGAGATATCCATTCCTGCCATTTCATCCAGTCTCTCCGCCGGACAGATTCCCTCGAAGCCATAGGCACTCTTATTCATGGCTACCAAAATCTTCTTTGCTGTTTCTATGTCTGCAGCCTCACCCTTGACCGTCACATATTTTTCCTTCAGATCCTCTACGAAGCCTTGTTCTATAACAGCACCATTCTCCATAATCACCGCATAGTCTGTCACATTTTCCATATCCGAAATGTTATGGGTCGAAAAAAATACGGAATGTTCCCCATTTCCGGCATCCAGATAATCCCGAATGATATCACAGAGTTTATCCCGCATCAAGGGATCCAAGGGAGATGCCGGCTCGTCCAATATCAGGAAATCCGTATCTCTGGATAGTACTGCTGCCAGCATCAGCTTCATCCTGTTTCCATCGGAGAGCTTACCGACACCCTTGGAAAGTCCCGTGGGAATATTCAGTTCCTCACAGATGTCTCTGAACCTGTCTCCGTGAAAATGATCAAAAAGGATTTCACTGATCTCCTCTATCTGTTTCGCATTCCAGCGGGGCAGAAAATAATTGCCTGAACCGACGTACCCAATCCTTTCGCGAACCTTTCCCTCCAGTGCGTTTACCCCCTCAAAATACACGATATCTCCCTTATAATCCAACCGAATCCCTGCCAGAAGATTCAACAACGTGGTTTTTCCCGCACCATTTTCCCCGATGAGAGCGGTGGCATATCCCTTCGGCAGCGCAAGCTCCGGGACAGACAGCTCGAAGCCCTTATATTTTTTATATAGATTCTTTATCTTAACAACACTGCTGATTTCCATCACAGTCTCCCTTTACACGCAGCTTTCTCTTTCTGTTATTCCTCGATATTCAACAACGTAGCCAAAGTCCTCTGAAGCTCAGTTCCCGACATTCCTGCAACCTCCGCTGCGCGAATCGCCTCAAGCAAAGCCTCCTCCACTCTTCGCATATGCTGTTCCCTGAGCATCTCACTGTCCTGGGCATTGACATAAAAGCCCTTGCCCTGAGCCGCAGTGACAAGTCCCTCGGCTTCCAGCTGTTCATATGCCTTCATTGTGGTAATCACACTGATTTTCAGATCCCTTGCCAATCCGCGGATTGAGGGAAGATATTCACCTTCCCTCATTTTTCCGGCCAGAATATCAGCCTTTAACTGTTCTGCTATTTGCTGGTATATGGGGACTCCTGAATTTTGTAAAAGTTTCAAATCGTCCTCCTATAAATCACTTATACCATTTCTCCGATTGACTTCTTCTTTTTTCTCTTCATTCTGGCAAGGAATGTTTCACCTCTGTGGAACAATTGATCCTTGTATACTTTACCGGACACCAGAATCAACACCAGCGTAACTGCCAGAAGAAGCAGGGTATACAAAACGCTCTGTAACAGAGTAATATTTCCTATCAGGGTATCACCGGGCAGCATAAATGCACTGCTTAAGGGGAAGAGTCTGGCAAGATTGGTCATCCATGGCTTCTCCTGCATGGGAATCATATAAGCAGCCATGAAACCAATCACTACGATAATCTGATAATAACCCATATTCTGGGCTACCTCCTCCGTCTTTTCCGCCAGAGACCCGAAGGTAGCTGCCAGCAGACAGAAGAACAAAAATCCCACACAAATTTCAATGGCAATCATGATATATGCGCCCAGAGAGAAGGCGCTTCCACCACCCTGCTCTCGGATCAGCTTAAATACTTCCATGATGACATTGTTGTACTCGGGATAAATGGCAGTCTTCGCCACATAATCTCCCAGCACAAAACCTCCGCCGAAGCTTACCAGCCAGACAAGCATCTGGGTCACCGCTGCCACAGTCAGCGCCAGTATTTTACCAAATATCAGGGCATAGGGCTTGGTCAGCGTGAGCATCATTTCCATCAGCTTGGAGGTCTTCTCCACACTCACTGCATTCCCCATAGTCATACCATAAGTAAGTGTCATAATATACATTACCAGAACAAAAATCATAGGAAGAAAGATGGAGATCAATTCCTCCCCCAGACTCTTTTCTTTTTCCCCCGCATCCTGACTTTCCACATTAACTCCGCTCATGGCAATGCTCAGCTTTTCCAGCGGAATGCCGGAGGAAATCAGTTTTGCTGTCTCCATAACCCCTTCAAAGGCATTCAGAAAATCCTTGCCTTCTCCCTCGGAGATTTCACTGTTTTCCGGAAGAATCAGGGTCATTCTGTAGCCTTCCTCCGTGTTTGTGAGCTTCAAAATCGTATCCTTAGGCTTTTCCCCAAGAGTCGCCGCTACAGTTTCCGCGGTTCCCTCCTCTGTAACAAAGGTCACTTCCGGGAAACCGGTTGTATTCATGAGTCCAAACTGCTCCAGAGGAAGCATTGTCAGGTCACTCTCATTAATCACATGCACTGTCTGAATGGGAGAAATATCCTCGCTGTCGCTTTTCTGCACGATAGCCATAATCACACTGATTGCCATTCCCACCAGCAATACAACGATAGCCACACCCATGGTGGATTTGCGAAATTTTCCCTTTGTATCCTGCTTGAAGGTGAAGGAAAAGACATCCTTCCAGCCGGTGAATAATCCTTTTTTCATGATTATTTCTCCTCCTTTTTCTCGACACGACGGTTCTTGGCAATCTGCAGGATATCCTTCAGTTTCAATACTTTTCCATTATAGAAAATCATGGACTCATAGACCTTTGCAGTAAAGGAGAACAAAAGTACCGTAACAAGGAACAGCAACAGGATGGATACCAGTCCTACCCAGATACCGATTTTTCCCAACAAAACATTTGCGGGCAGAATAAAGGGTGCACTTATGGGAATCATGCACAATACTTCCAGAATCAGAGGATTTACCCCACCCATCATCTCCACAATGCAGACTCCGATTCCTACATAACATCCTACAATCAACAGGAGCTGATAAATTTTCATACCTTCTGCCAATTCATCCAGCTTGCTGACGGATGCTCCCGCAAGTCCTGCTACAATACTGAAGAACAATACACCCAGCAAAATCACTACAAGACAGATGACGAGGCTCACCGGAGTAATCTTGGACAGCATTTCCACAAAAAGTGCAAAGCTTCCTGACTCTTCCGCCGCCTGCGCAGTACCGGCCCCAAAAAGGTTATTGTTAATCAACTTTCCGAGAACAAACGCAACGCCAATTGCCCCCAGCTGAATCACTACCATCAAAAGTGCTGCCAGTATTTTACCTACTATCAGAGCCATGGGGCGAATGTTAATCATCAGATATTCTACCACTCTGGTAGATTTCTCTGTCACAATACCATTGGCAATCTGACCGCCTGCCAGATTGATAATCATCATAACCACAATAATGCATGTAAGCAGTATGCTGTATTCTTCCGAAGTGATTCCCTCTGTCTTATCCTTGGCATCAATGGTTAAGTTACCATTTTCGTCTACCGTAGCGAACTCCACGCCGGAGCTTACAGGCTGATTGATAAAGGCCGCCTGCTCGGGAGTCACATCAATCGCTTCCCGCTTAGCTTCCTCAAAGAAAGTACCAAAATCAGCTGTCAGGGCATCGTAATCATCCTCCGCAAAACCGGCCTTGGCTGATTTCACAAAGGTCAGCTGGAAATAACCGCTCTCTTCCAATCTAATCTTCAAAAGCGCCTCTGCGGGCTTCTCTGCCTCCTCCAGCCCCTTGGAGCTGTCCTCAAAGGACTTTTCGGGAGCGCTGTCAATTACAAGTGCCCCATATCTCTCTCCGTCAGCGAAACCGGAATAGTCAATACCCAGACCGGTCTCATCATAAATCATCAGCTTCTCAACGCCGGTAGCGCCAAGCTGTTTTTCCCCCTTATTCTGCAGCCATCCCATAAAAGGAACCCCAAAAAGGACGAGCAATGAAAAAATAACCAGGGATACCTTGTATGCTTGTGCCTTCACGCCCTGTTCAAGGGAAAAGCGAAACACATCCTTCCATCCGGTATAATCACGCTTATTCATTGCTTCCTCCTTCCGGTGCGGCATTCTCCTGCGCACTGCCTGCTTTCTCTACAAAAATCTCGTGCAGGGAAGGCTCTCTGAGCTCGAATCTGACAACCGAGCGTCCGGCACTCAGAAGTTCCTCAAGGAATACACGCGCCTGCTCCTCACCGGTCACCTTAATCTGCTTGCCATCGGGGGTATCGGTTATCACCTTCAGTTGGTGCTTTGCAATGATATCGTCAAATTCTTCGTCACACTTGACAAACATATTGACACGGCCGTAGCTCTTCTTAATTTCATTCAGATTTCCCTGAAGCACTGCCTTGCCCCTGTTAAGAATCGTAATATCTTCGCAGAACTCCTCAATTACCTCCATCTGGTGGGAAGACATAATCAGGTATTTTCCCTTTGCCACTTCCTCACGGATAATGCCCTTAAACAAATCTGTGTTCACAGGATCCAGTCCGCTTAAGGGCTCATCCAGAATCAGCAGCTCAGGATCGGACAGCAGCGCTGCCATCAGCTGAATCTTCTGTTGATTACCCTTGGACAGCTGGTCTGCGGTCTTGGGCTTCTCCTTCTTCACATTTTTTCCCTTTCCCGTGGTTTTGGGCGGATATAAATACTCCTCCACCTCAAGGCGACCTGCCCAGTACTGGATTCTTTTCTTAGCCTCTTCCTTGGTTACTCCCTTCAGCTTTGCAAAGTACAAAAGCTGGTCCATGAGAGCATATTTGGGATACAGACCTCTCTCCTCCGCAAGATATCCCACATTTACCTTCATTGCATCCAGTGGCTCTCCCTTCCAGAGCACCTCGCCGCCGTTCTTTGCCAGCATGCCCAGAATCATTCGAATGGATGTGGTCTTACCGGCACCATTGGTTCCAAGCAGAGCATACACTCCCGGGGTTTCCAGGGAAAAGGACAAATCCTCAACCACTGTCTTCTCCCCATATTTTTTATTAAGATTTTTTACAACTAATGACATATTCGTCCTCCTTATCCACAGTTCTTCATCCTGCTGTTTATATGTTATATATACAGTATAATCAGACGCATGTCAATAGTTTCCATGGAAAAAATTTGTTCCACAAAAAAACCGCATGCCTCCAATGGGGGATGCGGTTTATCTGATTTTGCTCATTGACATGAGCTATACCACTATATACTATAATCCAGGTTTTCGGTTCGAAGCTTTCGCCTTTTCACCAGATCAGCTATTGTAACATTGTCAATCACACCGTTTATCGCCTTGTAGATATCCTTCCAGACCTCCAACGTCTCACAGGTATCGCACCTCTCGCATTCCGGTGCTCCCTCCTCCAGACAGGACACAGGTGCCATAGAGCCCTCCGTAAGGCGCAATATCATACCGACTGTATAATTCTCCGGTGCCTTCGCAATTCGATAACCTCCCTGAGCTCCTCTTACACTCTTAACATATCCTGCCTTATTCAACACTGCGATAATCTGCTCCAGATACTTTTCGGAGATTCCCTGCCTTGCGGCAATATCCTTGACCTTGATACATTCACCTGTATTGTTTAGCGCCAGATCCAGCATAACTCTCACCGCGTACCTGCCCTTTGTTGAAATTTTCATATATATACCTAACCCTTTCCATCGGAATCATCTGCTGCCGGAAAGCATTTCCTTTACCGCCATACGTTTTACCCAAAGCCATTCCTCTCATTCGATACCATACTTACACATACACTTTCCGGTGAATTCAGCTCTCTGTAAACATAGCGGTAGAAAGATATCTGTCTCCGGAATCGGGAAGCAGCGCCACAATTGTCTTACCTTTGTTTTCAGGCCGTCTTGCCAGTTCCGTTGCCGCATAAAGTGCCGCACCGGAGGTAATTCCCACCAGAATTCCTTCCTTGTGAGCAATCAGACGTCCGGTGGAAAAAGCTTCCTCCGTGGTCACCGTAAACACCTCGTTATAAACCTGCGTATTCAACACGGAAGGGACAAATCCTGCGCCGATCCCCTGAAGCTTGTGGGGACCGGGCTGTCCGCCGGAAAGCACCGGTGAATCAGCAGGCTCTACAGCAACTATCTGAATCTTTGGATTTCTGGATTTTAAGTAGGTTCCGATGCCGGTCACGGTTCCGCCCGTACCTACGCCTGCCACAAAAATATCTACCTTTCCGTCTGTATCCTCCCAGATTTCAGGTCCGGTGGTTGCCGCATGTGCTGCAGGGTTTGCAGGATTGTCAAACTGTCCCAGAATGACTGCTCCGGGAATCTCCTTCTGTAACTCCTCTGCTTTGGCAATGGCTCCCTTCATACCTTTCGGTCCTTCTGTCAGCACCAGTTCCGCACCATAAGCCTTCAATAGATTTCTTCGTTCCACACTCATAGTCTCGGGAAGCGTCAGGATAGTGCGATACCCCTTTGCTGCCGCCACGCTGGCGATGCCGATTCCCGTATTTCCGGAGGTGGGCTCGATAATGGTTGCGCCGGGCTCCAAAACACCTTTTTTTTCTGCGTCTTCAATCATAGACAGTGCTATTCTGTCCTTGACACTTCCCGCGGGATTAAAAAGTTCAACCTTGGCCAAAAGTGTAGCATCTGTGATTCCCTGCGCTTTTGCGTAATTACTGACCTTCAGTAAAGGCGTATGTCCAATCAGTTCCGTAGCACTTTCATAAATCTTTCCCATGTTCCTCTCCTCTTCCTTTCCTACAATCTCACTAGGTTTATTATGGAATGCATGTTACACCTACTTTTCCAATTTGTCAAGTAGGTTTTTTATATGCTTAATTTATTGATATACTTTCCCAAATATAAAATTGGCTCCACTGCAAAAATTTTAGCTGCTGTGGAGCGATTTCAAGATTACCGATTCATTTTGTTGATTATTTCTTCCACTTCACGCACTTTGGCTTCCAAGGCATCTGCTCCGGCTTTCTCGCGTTCCGTGTTCATCCGTTCTTCTCTTCCTTCCGCCCGTCCTTCTTCTCTTCCTTCCCACCGTCCTTCTTCCCTTATATCATCGTCATGCAGAAGCTCCTTCACATATTCCGCCCTCCATTTCTCGTTGCGTCGCCCTGTTTCCACGGCTCTGTGAAGCTTTCCTGTCAGTTCATCCTGTGGCTCCCCTGTCATAATATATCGATATAGGACACTTAAAGTTTCCGATAGTTCCTCTCCCTGACAGGTACAGATAAAGAAATACTTTACCGTATGATCCTGTAAAGCCAGCTCCCCTACCGGTTTCCCATGCAGGCATTCCAGCACCTCACGGTACAGACCGCCATCCTCCATGACCTTGCCGAACATAAAATCATACGACAGCCCCAGTTCCTCATAGTTTTTGCCATATGGTTTCCTCCTGCCTGATGATTGATTGAAATATAAGCAGGAATCTAAAGAAATAACCAGAATTAAATATGCAATGAATCCGTATAGGAATTACTGCTTATGCACGAATTGTAGCATAGTTTTCTACGTTCAGCAGTATTTTTTTTGCGATTACATCGGATATTTTCTATGTGAAGAAGCCTTCCGGATTTTATGGTATGCAGGACAGGCTAAAGGTCCCATGCTTCTAAGAGGACACAGAACTTCTTTCATAGTCATTTTCCGCCCGCCTTGCCTGACTGCAGAGCTTCTTCATCTGTATACCTTTTTGAAAAACAGGAAGTATATCAATACCCCGTCAATGATAAAATCATAAATTCGTAATCTGTCAAACAGTAAGATTGATGAAAGAACCGATACCGCAACAATCCCTATGCTCAAAATTTTAGGAACTACTCCTCTTTCTTTTGTCAACCACGCAAAATAAGCCATAACAGGCGAACATAACGCAAAAATCGTCCAGCCGACAATAAACACCTTTGAATACACCCCCCGGCTTATCGCTGCCACAGCATAATAGGTTACCAGCATTCCCAGGCAAAACGGCAATACATTAAGCATCGCATGCTTCGCTGTCTTACTATAAATAGCGATCAATGTACCCATAAGTATCTAGATAGCCATCTGCGAGAATATCTCTCCCAGGTTTGTGGCATATATGTCAAATAATCTTGTAACAACTCCAATCATCAAACCAAGACATAGCATGGAAACCGGATTTAGTATCTTTGTTCTTATACCGGCCTCTCTCTTTTTCATATTGTATCCTCCGCAATCCCGCCATCTCCGGTAACGTTCAAATATTATCATTTCACTCTGCCGGACTCGTACAACCTTGCTTGTCTAAAATGTGATTATCGCTTCCGCAGATAATTCGCATAAATGGAGATTTTATCTCTGCTTCTTCACAAAGCTACCTTTTTCATGCAGCAACAATCCATAACTGTGTTCATAATTCTCAGCGAAGTAAAAGTCCGCACACCGGCCCTCCGGACAAAACACGATACTCCACATTGTCTTTTCGTAGCTGCCTTCTGTTTGCGGATAATTCCTCTGCGCAACCGACTTTAATATATCTCTGACCTTCCTATCATCCGCCGGACCATCGTAAGCAGAAAGCGTGGCAAACCGAATGTGGGACTGTTCAGAGCCGATTCCCTGCTTCTCACCGGCATCAGCAATGGCAAGATGATGTGCTGACCCGATAGAGGAATTCATATCATACTGTGTCAACAAAGCGATGGCTTCGTCCACATTTGCCGCCTTGTCCAGCAAGAGTCGAATAGCCGTTGTGGTCGTCAGGTCAGGTTTCTCTGTTTTCTGATGGGTTTCCTCTTTATCTCCGGCCATGAGATCAGCAACCACCAGCCCCTTTTCGTTCATTCCGTCCAATGGGACATAGATTGCTGCCAGTGTCTGCATACGCTCCATCATGGAACCGTCTGGGGCATACCCCTCACCAAAACCCAGAAAATCAAGACAACAGGTCGACATGGATTCATATCCGTTCTTCGGACGGGTATGAACAATCATGGTCTGACATTCCTCCCAGTCGTAGTTGCGCCCGAAGAATATAGTGCCGTGCTCATCTGATACACAGATGGTAGAGCATCCAAACTCACCTGTACGAACATCGCTTTCGGCTTTATAGAAACCGCGTGACAAATATGTAATCAGATAATCCGCCAACGCACCGTCGCTGGCGGCACCGCCCTGAGCGAGGAATTTATCAAACCCGTAATCCCCATTGTATTCCATAGAATACAGGCCGTCCTCCAGCTTTTCTATGCTGTTTGCAGCTGTGATAAAGGTACCAAACATCCACCAGCCACCTACACCCAGAACGACCAGTAGTGCGATGATGACACCACATATCCATTTGATAATGGTTTTCTTATTCCTTACCTTTTGCTTTATCTTTAGAATTGCTTCTATAAGCATTTGATTTGCAACCTGTCCCATACGATTCTTTCTCCCATAATATAATCAGTCTTTCACAATAAAATAAAATTTTTTATACCCTCCACCGCATTATACGTCACCAAATCCTTATTCAACCGCACACACCATCTGCAAATCATACGGTTCCTCCTCTGCGATTTCCCGAATTGGATTATCCGTTAATTCTGCACCCATAGACTTGTAAAACGCAATCGTTTCTTCAGATGAGCATGCCGATATATACAAAGCTTTGGCTCCCACTCTTTTTGCTTCTACCTTTCCTCGTTCAAAAAGTTTTCTTCCGATTCCCATTCCCCGAAACGATGCGGATACCTGCATCAAATCCAATATCATGTAATTATCCACTAAATCCTTTTTCAATCCAATAAAACCAACTACGCTTTTATTATCCAGCGCAATATAAGATATGTATTCATCACTGCTGATGTCCTTGGCCACCCGGCGTTTTTTCTCAATGCTCCAATCCTCAACATAAGGCATATCCACGAGGACATATTCTATTCCTTCTTTGCGATATACCCTTTTTACTTCTTGCTTTCTTTCGTATGAATCTAAAGAATTCTCCTTAAAATTTGATTCTGACAATAGTTCAATTTTAACCAATCTGAAATCTCCTTTCACAGGAATCATTTCATTCCTGCTCATCCGAAAACATCTACAAATGTTATAAATTATTATCTGTGCACGCAAAACTCAACCATAACAAGATTATCTCCTTCTCCTCACCAATGATTGAAAAGCCAAATCGCTCCTGATAAAACCGTATATTTTCAATTCTATCCTTTTCTCACTCCTAAGCATCCAATGTAGTATTTCCCATTTCCTTTCACATCATAAGACAGCACGCCTACTGCTAAATCCAATCTAATCGATATCAATATATTATAGCTAACGTTCGTTCTCTTTGTCAAGACTCCCTCCTTTGGGGACTCTCAGGGACATAGGGCGCTCCTCGTGGCAAAAGCACCGTCCCCGCTACAGGTAGCGGAGGATAAATCTCGTTGTCGTGTCCGATTCCACAACAATATATCCGCCATCATTTTTTACAATGGCATTTGCAATGGACAATCCGATTCCGATACTATCCTTTGCAGAGTTTTCTCCACTATAAAATCGATGAAAGAGGTTCTTCCTATCCGTCTCACTGATTGGAGCGCCATCATTTTCTATCACAATTTCCTTATATAGTTCACAATTCCTATATCTTACAATCACTTGAGCCCCGGCATGCTCAATTGCATTTTTTAATATGTTTGTAATTGCCTGCTTTTCCCAATAAGAATCACAGGTGATATATGTATTGGATTCCTCCCCGGCTTCCTCAAGAACGGGGATGGCCCGCAGCTCGGATAAGGCTGCTACATTCTCCATGGCTTCTTCCACTATTTTTGCCAAAGAGACCTTTTCCTTTTTAAACTCAATGACATTTGCGTCGAGTTTAGATAAGGTAAGTAACTGCTGCACCATCCGGCTGATTCTGTTTGTGTCCCTTTTGGCATTTCCTATGAGTCGGTTGCGGGCTTCCGGCTCTATCTCCGGATGATCCTCCAGATTTTCCAGGTTAATCAACAGAGAGGTAATCGGGGTTTTGAGCTGATGGGATATATCTGAAAGGGAATCCTTGAGTCGCTCCTTATCCAGCCGGGATTGTTCTGCTGCCTCTTTCAGCATAATGGTTGTCTTGTAAATCTCGCTTTCCAGTATTGACAGCTCTCCCTCCGATGAGCCCTCCATATGAAAACTGTAGTCTCCCTGATTGATGTTTTTCAGATACCGGGAGATTTGAATCAGTTGCTTCTGTCTTTTTCTATTCTTGAGCAGTATCGCTGACAGGAGAACCATCGCGCCGAGAAGGAATAAGAATACATTGACTGCAAGGTGCTTCCGGAATTCTTTTTCGTTCTGCAGTATGACCGAATCTCTATTCAGGTCAATACCATATTTCAGGAAAAAATTATGATCTGATGTCCCATCCGAATCAAGTATTTTCATGATTTCGTATTCGGGAACATCCGGATACCACTCCTCAATTTCCAGACAGATTGCATTGATTTTTTCATTGTATCTTTGGGTATAGGTCCGATACTCCCAAAAAGAAACTGTCATGACCATCCCAAATGCAAGCACAAAAAAGGCTGTAGCTACCGTCCAAAAACGTCTCTTCTCCACAGAACTTTCCATCCCCTACTCCTTTACATCCACTCTGTAACCAATTCCTTTGACGGTCTTGATTACTTCCGTCCCAAGCTTTTGACGGATTCGCTTGATATATACAGTCACGGTGTGATCATAGACATCGTTTCCGGTAGCATCCCAGATACAGTCTATTATCGTATTTCTGCTTACCACCTTATTTCTGTTTTCAAACAGCACCTGCAGAATCTTTATCTCAAGACTCGAAAACGTAAGGATTTTTTCACCCTTTTTCACCTCCATTTTGTCCATGTCAAAGGTGACATCTTCGACCTGCAATATGTTTGATTTTTTCTGCCTGAGCATCACGCGGTTGACTCTTGCCATCAATTCTTTTATGGAAAACGGCTTCGTAATGTAATCCTCTGCACCAAGCTCCAGACCATTCACGATATCATTTTCATCATCTCTGGCAGTAAGAAAAATAGTGGGAACCTTCTTCTCTGCCAGAAAGTTTTTGTAAAATGTAAAACCGTTCCCGTCCGGAAGTGATACATCAAGCAACACAAGGCCAAGGCACTCGCTTGATGCGATTGCCCTGGCCTCTTTTATATTCTTCGCAACTAATAACTCATGGTCCGATTGTTCATAGGAGAAAGCAAGCCCTTCTCTGATTGCTTCATCGTCCTCTACCAGCAATATTTTTGCCATTGTCATCCTCACTATACGTTTTCGTTCTTAATGGTCTCAATCACATTTTTCCGGTTGATCCTCATCATCGAGGCTCTGATAATAGCGTATATCATAATCATGACAACTGCAACTGCAATTATTGCTGCAAGTATCGGCGGTCGGAACGGAATGATGGTGTCATAGCTGCACTCAAGCTTGTTGATTCCATAGGAAAGAAGCATTCCGATGGTTACACCGGTCAGGAGCGACTTTCCACCGGTAAACACACTTTCCAGCAGCACCATCTTATGAAACTGCGCATCTGTCATGCCCACGCTTCTGAGCGTGGCAAACTCCCGGCTTCTCAGCTCCATGCTGGTACTGAGGGTATTGATAATATTGGTGATACCGATAAGTGCAATGACAACAATCAGTCCGTAGGCGAATATATCCAATAACAGGAATAAGGATTTTTCCTCCCGCTGGTTCTTGTCTCTGTTGTAAAGGGAATAGCTGACAATTTCTTCCTCACGGTTCTGCATCAGCACCTCGACGTCATCCTGCAGCTTATCCACATTCTTTGACACAAAATGGAAGTCATAGTAAGCGGGCAGCCTGAGCTCCATTTGTTCTGCCGTTTCCCAGCTCATCACTAAAAAATTATTATTAGATGCTTTGTACCCCATGGGTCTGATTCCCGTGACAGCATCTATCTTTGTCCGGTACTTCACCTTCTTTATGCTCTCTTCTATCAGTTCTCCAGCCTCATTCCATACCGCTTCTGAATCATCTGTATCATAGAAGCTTATAATATCCCCGGCCTTATACCGGAAGGTACTTATCTCCCCGGACCTTGATTTATCCTCCTCATTCCACTGCAGAATACAGCTGTTGACCAGAATCACCTTACCCTCTGCATTCATCACGCCGCATTCTCCTGCATATTCCGAAAAGGACTTTTCATCCAGAGTCAGAACAATAATCGACATCTCGAAATCTTCCGGGGTTACAGTCTGTCCCCACATAGCTTTCAGATACTCTTTGTATTCATCCGTAAGTTCATAGTCTTCCATAATCATTGGATTTGTCCGGGATATGCTGCATTTCTCTATATTTTCCAATTCTTCAATCTGTGCACTGTCAAACTCGCTGTCCTCCGAGAGGCGGACTCCCAGATAGAGGTTATAGTTTTCATCCGTATAGGAGGCACCTACAAGAGACATAGCCATGGACATAAAATACGAGATTACAAGGAAGGTTACGGTACAGATCACGATGGATACCACTGTTGTGCGATACTTCCTCTTATTTCTCTTAATATTCTTGTAAGAGATAATTCCGCCGATTCCCCAAAGCTTTCCCACATATTTGGGCGCCCTGATGCTCTTTGCGTTCAGTTTGATTTCGTTCTGATTTCTGATTGCCTCAAGCGGAGACACCTTTCCTGCCTTTGCCGCACTTCCCACCGCAGAAAAATATATGGTTACGGCTCCCAGTATTACCGCAATTACCACAGCCCAAAGAGAAGGATAAAAGACCAGCTGTATGTTCAGGCTTCCCGCCAACAGGAGATTACTTACCTTAATCAGAATATATGCGGCAAACAATCCGCTGAAAATGCCGATGGGAATTCCGATACACCCCATAATTGCCGCCTCACTGTGAACACTTCGTCTGATTTGTCTCCTCGTGGCGCCGATGCTGGAGAGCATGCCGTACTGACGGGTTTTTTCCGTGACTGATATATCAAAGCTGTTCTTGATACAGTATACCGAGGTAAAAATGATAATCAGAGTCACAAATACGGAAATGACAAAAATCGTTAACATACTACTGTCCAAGGGCCAGACTCTTTCATAGCTGATCAGCCAGCCGTTCTGGAAAACCGAATACCTCGCAGCATCCATCTGTCTGGTATATTCCCTGAACTCCTCTTCAGTAGCTTCTCCCTCACTTACCTTTGTAAAAAGCTCATAGTCGACCCCAAGTATTCCCGCAATAATGGCATTCGGATTCTTCAGTCCCTGCCTGTTCAGGCGCGTATATACCGCAAGGTCATCATCTGCAGCCTTCCCATAGGTTACAAAGGTATAACCAGGGCACTCATAAGACTCAATTCCATAATTGGGACGCTCTACAATGCCCACGATAGTATAGGTTTTCTCGCATGTATCCGTGATTTTCTCAGCATCCCTCCCCTGATATCCCACACGGGCACTTATGTCTTTCCCGGTCATCGTACTGACGCGATTGCCCAACTGCAGGGTCAGGGTATCTCCCACATGATATTCCACCCTGCCATTTGTCTTGAGATGCCTTGGTATCACAACCTCATTCTCATTTTCCGGCAGGCGCCCCTCCAACAGCTTCAGCCTGGCACCCCGGAAGCCCTTTTCGTCCATAACCGCAATTCTGCAATAGGGCTTGTATTCATTTTTACTTTCCTCCAGAACCGCGTAGCCCTCCTCAGACACCGTAAAATAGCCTTCCAGCCCTCTGTTGCTATCGAACTCTGCCAGCTCCTCCGATGTCACACCGAAATAACCCACATGATAATCCCCGGCTTTTTCTTTCTGGTAAACTACCAGGCTTTTTTGAAAACTCGCCACCATGGCAGATAATGCGGATAGCAGTGCCACCGAAAGAATAATACCGATAATTGTCACAATGGTTCTCTTTTTATTCAACAATAAATTTTTACATACCAGCTTTTTCATCAGATTCATTTTATCTTACCATCCTCAATCATAATGATACGGTCTGCTGCCCTGGCAAGCTCCATGTTGTGTGTGATCATGATGATTGTCTGGTTGAGATCGCAATTCGATTTCTTCAACAACTCCATAATCTCATTTCCTGATTTGGTATCCAGGTTTCCTGTGGGCTCATCTGCGAGAATCAGGGAAGGTCTTGTAATCAGTGCCCTGCCGATGGAGGTTCTCTGCTGCTGCCCTCCCGACAGCTCATTCGGCAGATGGGTCCGTCTCTCTAAAAGACCAAGTCTCTGAAGCATCTCCTCCATCTCCTTTGGTTCCACCTTTCTCTCATCCAGTTCCATGGGAAGGGAGATATTCTCTTCCACGTTCAGAATCGGAATCAGGTTATAGAACTGATAGATGATTCCCACCTGCCTTCTGCGAAAGATTGCCAGTTTGTCATCATTCAGGGCAAAAATATCCGTATCATTGATGAATACCTTTCCTCCTGTAGGCCTGTCCACACCTCCAATCAAATGAAGCAGCGTGGACTTTCCCGAGCCACTGGCTCCCACAATGGCCACAAACTCTCCTTTTTCCACGGTAAGGCTGACATCGTCAAGAGCCCTTACCTCGTTTTGTCCTTTCCCGTATATTTTTGATAAATGTTCCACTCTTAATAATTCCATATTGCCTCCCATACGATGTTTTTTTGTTATCCTGATATATACTATAATCCATCTATGTTACTACCGGGTTACACAAAAGAAACTTTTATATTTTAAAAGGCACCTACCATATCTGATATGATAGATGCCCTTTCCCACAAAATAAAACAACAATTTCGCTTATTTCCTTGCTTTCCTCACTACTGTCAAACTGCGTATTCTTCTGAAAAATGCTTCAGATACTCATTCATTAACTCCATTATCTCCTGCTCCCGCTCCGGTTCCCTGTCGCACATCTGTATGAGAAGCGTAATCGGCGCTGTAAAGGACATGGAAAGCATTGCCGGATTCTCACGCCTCATCACTCCTGCATCCATCATTCCCTGAAAAATCTTTTGATAGATTCCCTGTATGTTTTCAAGGTTGTATCGTGTGGCAAGCCTTGCAATCCGCGGATTTCGAAACTGCTCCTTGGTAAGTATTCTTCTTGTTTTCTTTATCCTTTCATCATGCAGGGTAAACTGAATTCTTTTCAGTGAAATATCAATTAATTCATCCATAGAGGCAGGAATTCTGCCCGGATGTATCTCGGAGCCAAAATTCCTCTCATAATAATTCTCGACCTGGCTGATCAGTGTATCCAGGATTTCTTCTTTCCCCTTAAAATGTTTATAAAGAGAAGGACCCTTTAATCCGGATTTCTCTGCAATCAAATCAACGCCTACGCCGTCATAACCCTTTTCGGCAAACAATGTCAGTGCGGAATCCAGTATTCTTTCCTTCGTTGTTGTTTTATTCACCATCTGTTTCTCCTCTTACTGTACTTAGTACCTGCACTATTTATTATAGCTAACGAACGTTTTCTCTGTCAAGTACGGCTAATAAGCAGGAGTTAGAAGCATTAGTCCATTTGCTCTATTCTTCTTTCCCAATCAGATTCCTTAAAACCTACGAGCACAAAATCCTCACCAATAAGCATTGGCCTCTTAACCAGCATCCCATCTGTAGCAAGAAGAGCATACTGCTCCTCTTCACTCATCTCAGGAAGCCTTTCCTTAAGATTCATATCCTTATAGAGAAGACCGCTTGTATTAAAGAACTTCTTAAGCGGAAGTCCGCTCATCTGATGCCAGGTCTTCAGTTCTTCCAAGGTAGGATTCTGCTCCTTGATCGGTCTTTCTGTATACTTCATTCCTTTTTCATCCAACCACTTCTTTGCCTTCCGGCAAGTAGTACACTTTGCATAGCATAAAAATTCCATATTTACTTCATCCTTTCCTTCCCTCAGGTTGATATCCGAGTGCAGACTGCTTTCTCATTGCTATTCATCACTTCTCAACAGCTCCCGTCCAATCCAGGATACCACCGCACTCAATAATATTCGTATACCCTAAAGCTGCAAGCTTGGCTGCTGCCTCCTTGCTTCTGCGTCCGCTTCTGCAGTACACATAGATGACCCTGTCTTTCTCCGGAAGCTCTGCCGGTTGCGTAGCTCCAATAGCTTCATTCGCAAGGTTAACCGCTCCCGGAATATGTCCCTCAGCATACTCATCCGCTCTTCTTACATCCAGAATGATATAATCTCCTGCTTCCGCAAAAATCTCCTTTACTTCATCCATTGTAATCGATTTATATTCATCTTCAGAAATCTTCACCTTGTTGTATACGATGACTCCTGCAACAAGAAGCACTACAGCACTCGCTCCCAGTATCCAGTATCTTTTCTTCACCATTCATTACTCCTCTTCGGTCCGCGCAGAACTGCGCTTCTAAGTCTCATATTATCACCTGCTCAGAATTAGCTTCACTGTATCAATCAAATCCTCACTTCTTTCAGACAGCTCTCCAAGAGTATTATATTAGTTTATCCGAACAATCGCAACCAAAACAAAATGCAGTGCTATTTCTTTGTCACGCATACCTTACTACATTGGAAATTTGTACGAAAGAGGGATTAA
>JBJENR010000177.1:0-3002 GCA_051880315.1 Acetatifactor sp. | reverse complement strand
ACGATTACAAATTTTAAATATCCTGAATTATTAGAGACATTGACTGCCAAAACAAAGAAACCAACCAATTTGCCATCGCCTTCCGTAGCAACATAAGCACAGCCACCCCAATCATGTGCATCTTTCTCCAATACATCCTGCAGTTTTTTTTGCTGTCATTGGATAAGTAATTAAATTTGCACAACATAAAGCAAATTACAAACAAATATATGCAAAAATATTAATCAATTGTTTTCTAAACATAATACTTATCAATCGTACAAACCATCAAAATTTCCTTAGTGATCTTTGTTCAATATATATTTGTTTGTAGACAAAGCCGAATCAAAGACCACACCTTCTGGTCTAATCTGAACTGTACCATCCACATCCTGGTGTCCCAGGTCAATATATGCCAATTCTCCATTTTCATAAAAATGGGCGTGAACTTCTCCGAAAGTACTAAAAGACTGGTCATATCCTCCTTCGATCCTACTAGTCCAAAGAAATTCACAGCTACAATTCATGTCATCAATTTTAACTAGGTCAACGGACATCACGCTGTCCTTATGCAAGGGATGCGATGCCTTCATATAGTAAACCCAATGCCCAGTGATATTGTCACTTAACACATACTCATCAGCTACACAAATATTCGGTATCCATGTGTAATCCACCAAAGTATATGTAATTTCTATCCGGGCTTTCTTAGTAAATAAGTCATACTGTACCTGTATCTCCTGACAATATTGGTCTATCATCCCATCATATGCTATATTCTCAATATTTGAGGAGGTTGTTCCTCTGTAGCTTGAAACAAATGACGATATCTCAACATTTTTCTCCGTATATGTATTTAAAAAATCTTCTGCTACTATTTCAGAATCAATGCCATGCAAAGCAATGATTGAATCATAATACCCGTTCCCTTCATAGGATTCCATAGATTCAAGTAGCCATCCTTCATTGTAAAGAACATATAATAACTTATAATTTCGCATTACCAAAAAATCTTCACTTTGTCCCTCAACATGAACATATACAATATCTTCCTTATCAGTAATGTTTGTTTGCCGCTTGATAGTCTCTACTTTTGTGATGTTGACATTATGCGTTACAAATTCATTTTGACCTTCTATATCTGATTGAATTATAGAATCAGCTACCCCATTCTCATATGTGTACAACGGATTATCTACGGCATCTGTAATTTTATTTACTCCTTTTTTCTGTATCGTGAACTCTGTATACATATTATCCGTTTTTATGACATACAGAAAATACCTCAAACTCTTTTCTTTAATTCCCAGTATATTAGCTACATCTTCTCTGCTTTGCAAAGCTAAGAACTGTTCTTTCGTTTTTTCCATTCCCCATTATCCCTTTCTCCAATAAAAAATAGGAGAATTCTACCTATTCCTACACCCACGCAGAGCAGATGAGAAAGGATGTAAAGAGTATCGCAGAGTGGATATCTCTCTAACTTTTTCATAAATCGTTGCGGTAACACTAACGAAAATAAATTCTCCTATGTTTATATTTTAACACATTTCAGAAATGAAATACAACACTACATAAAATTAAATTATGAAGCTGCTTGCATAAAACCCCTTGCATAAATCAGAAAATGTGCAATATTGAAACCAGATATAACTGAAAGACAAGGACAGATTAAAGAGACAAATTGGAAGTATTGTATTGCTTCTGTTTTGTCTCTTTTTGTTTAAAATTAACTTTCCCCGACCGATTATTTACTTTTTATTTGTTACTGTATCTCCTACAGATATTTTTCTGAAAAATCAGAAAAGATATGTTTTCAGCCATTTTTGAAACAAAAAAACATGTAAACAATTTAACTTATATTTATTACCGCTAAATTCGGTAACTTACAATGAGGTATTAATTACTATGGATAATTACGAAAGTAGACCACTACTACCCATGCCATTTCCGAAACCTCTTAAGGAAATGACGGACGAGAAACTCACAAAACTTCTTACCGGCAAATGCAATTACAATGTTCTGATTCCGGGACTCATCGAAGCAAACTTGCGTAAAGATAAGCAAATCGCAGAACTCACCAAGCGTATTGCCTATCTGGAACAAAAGGCACTCCAAAAACCCGGACGTAAACGCCGGGAATTCTATGTTGACGGTCAGGAACTCACAGATGAATACCTGCTGCAACTAATTGACGAGGGTTATTATGACAGTATCAGCGAACTTGAAAAGTCTATTGGTGCAGGCAAAAATCAGCTACGCAACCTCTATACCAAGGCAAAGAAGAAACTGATACAGGAAAGGAAGGTGCAAAGCTATGGAAATCGTTAGACCTATCGTGCAGCAATTCTTTGTTCCGGCACAATACACCTCTTCCCCGGAAATTATCAAAAACTGCTTGCAGGAAGTTCTTTCCGAAGGTATGATGTATTCACAAGTCAGTGCTCTGGCAGATAATGAGGATATGCCAAAGAAACAACGTGAAAACATCATTAAGAAACACATGGAGCAGTTTACAACTAAATATTATGATTCAGGCAGACGGTGGCACTCTTTCCTGCCGGATGAAAGTCATCCAAGGAAAATGAAGCCTATAGCCAAGCGGAAGTGGGTAGATTTAAAGGACGTGATTATTGCCTACTACGAGGAGCAGGAGCAGACCTACAAACGCCGGAAGATTACCCTGCGGACTCTGTACCCGGAATGGTTTGCTTACAAATGGCAGGATACCAATAACTCCGGTTACATGAACCATATAGACGGAGAATGGAAACGGCATTATGAGCATGCCCCTATTGTAGACCGTCCGGTGGTGGAGCTTACCACCTTGGAGCTTAAGAACTGGGCAAGGAACAAAATCATTACCGGGAAGCTTACCAAGAAGCAGTACTACAACATGGCAATCATAATCCGACAAAGTTTGGAGTATCTTGTGGAGCTTGGGGAACTACTCTCTAATCACTTTGCAGAGTTCAAAATCAACTCTTCTCTGTTTACGCCGGTAATCCCCAAAGAAGCGGAGC
>JBJENR010000176.1:0-1790 GCA_051880315.1 Acetatifactor sp. | reverse complement strand
ACAGCGAGACCCGTGCGGAATGCTATAATCTATGCCTGAACCTCTTTGGCATGGCACTCTCGGGCAGTGGTATGAGCAGGGACACCAGTAAACTCAGCCGGATGTTAGAGGCAGACGGTGTGGAAAGAGCACTGAGGAATAAAATAAGTAGCGGCTGGAATAAGCTCAAGCAGGGCACAAGAGAATTCTGGAATGACAATGGTGGTTACTATAATATAGGTTGGTGGAGAAAAGGTGGTAGTAACACAAATGAAATAAAGGAAGTGTATAATTCTATAAAAGAATCTCCAAATTATCCTAAAGATTTTAAAGCAGTGCAAAATGGAACAACTAAAAATCCAGTAAAAAATAAAGATTTGATTGAAAAGTTAAGAGAGATTGAACCTGGAAATTGGAATAAAATATATAAAGACGGATATGATTCAATGGGAAATGAGATATCCATTCACTATTTTCAAAGTCAATCTGGGAAAGTATTTAATGTAAAAGTTAAAATAGGATGGAGTAATTAAGATGAAGGTTAATAGAAAAGCTAATAATAAGAAGAAAGTGGAAGAAAAAATAATATTATTATCAATAATAGGAAGTTTAGAAGCTATAAAAGAAGGAACAGCAACAATAGACGAAATTGAAAAGTTTATTTTTTCACCGCATATGTATAAGATTATGAAAGAAAAGAATTATAATGAAAAAATTCTATGTTTTGTAGAGAAAGGGTGTGAACTTGAAGATATTTATTCAATAATTCCCGAAAAGATGGCTGAGGTAGTAGATCATATGAAAAGAGAAGCATTATTGCTTTTAAAAAATTATGATGAATATAACAGTTTCTTTTGGCTTGAAGAATAAATGATACAACTGTTATAGTAAACGGAGTTAATGACGGCGTTTATATATGATTGCTATATCTGAATTCTTAGTGCAACTTGGTTCCGCAGTCGCAAAATTTTAAGACCAGGGACTTTTACACGGCGTCTTAGGAGAATCTGAACCGGTACAGCTATGTCCAGGGCAACCCGGTAAGCTATACGGATCCCTTCGGCCTCTCCCCCATCAGTGGCCTGTTTGCGGACACCTCATTTGCCCACTCGGTACTGGGGCTGTTAGGCTGCATCCCGGGTCCTGTGGGAATCCTTGCCAATTCAGCAGATGCAATAATTTATTTCGCGGTAGATCATGACTATCTGATGGCTACAGTCTCCGCACTGGACGCGGTAAGCATGGGTGCCACCGGAAAGATCGCAAAGGCGGTGGGAAAAGGACAAAAAATTTCCAAATCAGCGATGTACCTCAAGGTGACCACCAGTCTTCTGTCCAACACCTTAAGCTTTGGCAAGAATACCTCCATGGCAGGAGAAAACCTCCATAAGATGTACAACAAGTACATTGCAGGAGGTCATACCTTCGACTGGAATGACAGCGAGACCCGTGCGGAATGCTATAATCTATGCCTGAACCTCTTTGGCATGGCACTCTCGGGCAGTGGTATGAGCAGGGACACCAGTAAACTCAGCCGGATGTTAGAGGCAGACGGTGTGGAAAGAGCACTGAGGAATAAAATCAGCAATGTTCTGAGCGGGGGAAGAAAGAGTGGCAGTAGGACTCTAGATAATCGATTAGTTAATAATACTCTTTTTAATAATGGAGAACGTGTAGCAACTACAAAGCAAATTCGTAATTACAAAAAGCAAATGAAAGGAATGGGGATTAATGTGGTTGTGGATAAAAAAGGTAAAGTGTTGAATGGAAATAAGGTTGCAGGATTTGATTATTCTACTGGAACAATTTAG
>JBJENR010000175.1:0-1795 GCA_051880315.1 Acetatifactor sp. | reverse complement strand
TTAAGACGCACCAAAAGGTGCAAAAGAAAAGATGCTTTCAAAGAAAGTGTAGCATCCCGGGAGCATCTTTTCAACTGTTTTTTACTCTGCTACTACAAATGTGGTAGTTATTAGACTTCGTTGATTCTAGCCAACTTATCTCTCGCAGCCTAGCCTTATATGCGATTTCTGTCCGTCGGACCAGAGATTTGCTTACAGCTTCCTTCAGATTCCACCTCGCGATGGACACCCTTGCTGTTGAAATAACAAATGCTACATGATGCAAAAGCCAGCAGGAATCATTATTATTTTCCTTGCTGGCTTTTGCTAATTCTTAAATTTCAAACTAATACTATCTGTGCTATTTTACACTCAAGATATTATATCACAATATATGGTGGCACACTTATTCTTATACCTTCGTTCACATATTTCTGCTGGATAAAATATTTACTTATTAAACCTGAATTATTCACGGCTGTGCCGTGAAAGTGGCTGAAAGCCACATAGTTACTGTATTTAAGCTGCTTATTGCATTTCATCTAATAAGTGAATAGAAAAAGAGACCAAATATGTGGTAAAATTTAGGTGTCGAATCCAAATAAATACCGCAGAAAGGGTCTCTCTATGGATATTTTAAACACCTTCACACTGAAAAGCAATAGACAGATTAAAATAAATTTTGATGGAGGCGATTTATCCTCCGATGCAGGACTTCTCCTGATAAAAGAATTCGCTGCAAAGATCGGCTTCGCCAAGCTGCTCAAAAAGAAATTTAAAACCAATGATACGTCAGTCCGTTTCCACAAGGACGATGAAAACCTGATGCAGATGATTTATCAGATTATCTCAGCCTATTTCGAGGATGACTGTGCTGATGAACTGACCCTTGATCCTGTTTTCAATGCCATTCTTGAAAAGAACAGTCTGGCTTCACAGCCAACATTGTCAAGATTTTTCAACCGTATGGATGAAGATACACTCCTACAGTTTGATGACATTGATAAAAGCCTTAGGGATATCATCTATTCCATAAAGTGTCCGGAGCATATGCTTCTGGATCTGGACAGTACTTTATTTGGCACCTACGGCAATCAGGAAGGGGAAGGCTTCAACTTCCATTATCAGGCACACGGATACCATCCTTTGCTTTGCTATGATGGTCTGACCGGGGATCTGCTGAAGGCAGAACTTCGTGATGGAACACTCCACTGCAGCAATGATGCAGATAAATTTATGGAACCCCTTTTTCAGGAATATCAGGAAAGAGGCATCAAAACATACCTTCGTGGTGACAGTGGATTCTCATCTCCCAAACTTTATAAAACCTGTGAGATGAATGGCTGTTCCTATGCCATCCGCTTAAAACAGAATTCTTCACTCGTGGCTCTTGCTTCGGATAAAGATGAAGATTTATACAAAGCAACCAAAGAGGACCAGATCAGCTATGCTGTAACTTATGGTGAATTCCTGTATCAGGCCGGCTCCTGGGATTATCCAAGGCGCGTGGTTTTCAAGATTGAAAAACCATACGGTCAGCTGACGCATATGTACACCTTTATTGTTACAAACATGGATATGGAACCTTATCAGGTCATCCAGTTTTACTGTGGGCGTGGCAAGATGGAAAATTTCATAAAAGAGGGCAAAGGTGGATTTGACTTTGCTGCTGTCAGCAGTCATTCCAAAATAGTAAATGCCAACCGCATGAGACTTCATATGCTTGCCTACAACTTATTCAATTGGTTTAGGCGACTGGTACTCCCTGCAAATATGCGAAAACAACAGGTGGATACCATTCGTTTAAAGCTGATAA
>JBJENR010000174.1:0-1798 GCA_051880315.1 Acetatifactor sp. | reverse complement strand
CACGGAAATCAATTTTCACCAACAACGCTTAAAATAGCACTGGAATCAAGCAGACAGTCAAGCATAATATTGGAGATAGCTTTTTTCGAACGGGAATTCGCCTTAAAGAGCTTGATCAGATTAATGGCAGCTTTACGGAACATATTAAGATTTTGCTGAACAGCTTTACTTTCAACTCTGCACCAATCCTCTTCAAAATGAACATCAAGAAGCCAATGCATAGACTCAACCGACCATTCCATTCTCGCATGATGAAGCAGCTGCTCAGGCGTTAGAGGACAGCTTGAAATATAATAATGCCATTCGCAGGAATTTCCTTTTTTGGTTGTTACTTCGCTGCGAATCGCACCGATACAGCACAGATTTTTCCATTCGTTTTTCTGTTCAAGCCACTCTATTTCAGTTGATACATAAGCCGTTCTTGTTTCTATTCTTCCATGACTTTTTTCTGTAACAGATATGGAATCCATTGTACTTTGCAAAGCTGTATCCTGAATATAATCTTCAAGATTTTTTTTGAAATTAGGATGATTGTCCTTTACGCAAAGGAGATAATCGGCTTTCTGTTTAATGATTATTTCCGCTGTTTCCTTTTGACAGTTTAACGCATCAGCAACCACCACAGTTCCTTTGATATTTAGTTCCTTCAGCAATTCCTGTACCGCTGGTATTTCATTGCTTTTATCGTCTGTGCTTCGCTGTGCAAGTGTCAATCCAAGTTCACAGACCTGTGCACTGATTATATGCAACGCACTTGACATTTTTTCTATCCGATTTGTTGAACATATCGTTTTTCCATCAAGTGATATAGTCATTTTCTCCGATTTTTCAGGCATAAACGAATACACCCAATCTGCAAAGCATTTGTTGAGTGATTCCGGTTTTATCAGTTTCAGCAAGCTTAATATCCAATAATAGCAAGGCACATGATTGATTCCGAATTTCTCCTTTAAAAATTCGCTTACTCTGTCATTTGCTGCCCATTGATGTATCTGATTTACATTTTTTAATCCGCATATACTTCCCAATATTGCTATTGTTATGACATCTGGCACGCTGCAGAAATATCCGGCATATTCCTCTGTTATTTCTACATTTTCAAAATATTCTGTTATTCCGTTGTTTTTCATAGTTTTATTATACCATACCTGTCAATCTTTTCAAAATTGATTTCCGTGTACAAAAAAAGCATTTTTGACGCAAAAGGCGTACAAACATCTTTTTTGTTCTATTAAATGTACACTTTTTATGAATATATTTTTATAAAAATAAAGCCCTGATCATTTAAACAGAGCTTTATACAGATATTATTGTCTTTTGCCAGACAATGGGTCAAACTGCGTACCGCACTTAGAACAGAACACAGCCTGCATAGGATTTCTCGCACCGCATTTTGCACAGAACTTCACATCGGTCTGCTGTTGTACCGGAGCATTTTCACGTGGCGTCTGATTCGGTGCATATGTCACATCTGAATGCTGTTCATTCTTTTTCTTGTTATAATTTACAAGTCCCGCAGCCAGTGTTACCGATGATACGACAAGGATAACGATACATATTACCAAAAGAACTGTGAAATTATCTGCAAAGAAACTCCCGCTTTGTGAATCAGAATCTTTATCCTCTGAAAGTGCGGCTTTTTCTGTCTTTTTAGTTGTTGATGCAGTGGTTACTTTTATTGTAACGATCGATGTATTGATTTTAGTCACCACGGCAGCAGCCTTTGTGGTTGCAGGTTTTGTGGGAGGTTCTGTAATCAGTTCTGTTACAATCTCAGTTATGACGGGAGCCTCCTCAT
>JBJENR010000173.1:0-1800 GCA_051880315.1 Acetatifactor sp. | reverse complement strand
AGGCAGTTGCCTGTAGGATTGCTTGGAGTATTGATAAGCAAAGCCTTCGTGCGCTCGTTTATCATGCTTTCCAGACGGTCGGTGTTAATCTGGAAATCCTCCTCCTCATAGGTTGGCATCTCTACAGGTATTCCCCTTGCCAGCTCAACCTGCTGAGGATAAGGAGTGAAGTACGGTGCCTGAACAAGTACCTCATCACCGTCGTCCAGAATTGCCTCCATAACCAGGTACATGCCATGGCATGCCGACGTTGTGATGTACACCTCTTCATCAGCGACCTCCATACCGTATTCCTCTTTGTAGAATTTTATTATTTCCTGTCTGAGCTCCGGGTCTCCCTGAAAATCCGTGTATTTCGTATGTCCTGCCTTTGCATCTTCAAAAGCCTTATCGATTATCAGAGAATCTGTGATAAGATCCGGATCCCCAAGGCTCAGGTCGATTACATCGTCAAAGGACTTCGCCAGAACGTCCGACTGACCCATTGCCGTGCTCTGATCCTTCCAGTATCTTTTCGCTATAAACTTATGTTTCATGATAACCTCCCAATCTTAACGTACGGAGCCTGAATTCTTCATTTCCTCAATCTGTTCAGGTCCGTATCCCATTGATTTAAGGATTTCATCCGTATCTCTTCCTATCTCACCTGTAGGCTCGTATGCCCTTCTGCCGTACTCGCTGAAATGAATAGGCGGAGCAGGCATCATGACAGTGGTGTGCTTCTCATCAGGATATTCCACCGGAACCACATAGCCGTTTTCGATTGCCTGAGGATCGCTGCTGACCTCGTGCTGCTGCTTCAGAATCTCACAGGCACAGTTGTTTGAGCTGAGGTAGTCTCTCCATTCCTGAGCTGTTTTTGTCAGGAAAATCTCATTGCATCGTTTAATTACAATTTCTATTGTGTTCTTTTCCTGCATGACTGCTATGCTCTCATAATCGGGATCATTCGCATACTCAGGAATTCCCAGAAGACCGTACCACTTTTCTCTGTCCATTTCGTATTCGTTGCAGTAAACGCCAATCCATCTGCCGTCACTGCATTTGTAGGTCTGGTTAAATGGATCTGTCGGCCTGAGAGGGTGCGGATTCATGTGCTTGTGGTCAAACTGTGTCTGCACTATTCCTATGGCATTGCACCATATTCCGCTGGCAAAGAGGGATGTGTCCACCTTGGTGCCTTTGCCTGTCTGCTGTCTGGCGTAAAGGGCCATCAGTATTCCCGACAGGAATGTGGAGCTTGTTACCATATCTCCAAAGGCATATGTCGGCAGGAATGGGAATGAACCCTCCGTCTGCCAGTCCCCCAGAGGGCCTGACCTCAGCCAGAATGCGCTGATGTCGAAGCCCGGGTCATTTGCCGAAGGACCCTTGTCGCCGTAGCCCTTAAAATGAGCATAGATAAGCCTTGGATTCACCTGGCAGAGGGATTCATAATCAAGCCCGCTGCGCTGAAGTGATTTCTCTCTGACGTTTGTGATAAACACATCACTGTCCCGGATAAGATCCAGGAGAACCGTCTTACCTTCATCAGTTTTGATGTTAACTGATATGAATTTCTTGTTGCTGTTATGTATTGTGAACAGTGGATTGCAGTCATCCTCGTATGGAGTGAACTCATGGGTTCCCGAAAGTCTCATCACGTCTCCTGAGACTGTTTCCACCTTGATGACCTCAGCCCCGTAGGCACAGAGCATTCGTGCCGTTGTGGGAGCCGCCACAACTGTAGCCATTTCCACAACCTTCACGCCCTCAAGAGGCAGCTTAACCGGTTTGTTCTGATTACCCATTGTTTCTCAC
>JBJENR010000172.1:0-6151 GCA_051880315.1 Acetatifactor sp. | reverse complement strand
CGATCTTAATTAACGAAAGGTGAATGATATGGGAAGAATTATAGCTATAGCTAATCAGAAGGGTGGTGTAGGTAAAACTACTACTTCTATTAATCTTTCAGCATGTCTTGCGGAAAAAGGGAAAAAAGTTCTTTTAATCGATACAGATCCCCAGGGAAATACGACCAGTGGATTTGGTATTGACAAAAATGATTTGGAAAATACAATCTATGAGTTAATGCTTGGTGAATGTACAATCAAGGATTGTGTAATTAAAAACGTAATTGAAAATCTTTCAATACTTCCTTCAAATGTCAATCTGGCAGCTGCTGAAATAGAATTAATTGGTGTCGATAAGAAAGAGTTCATACTAAAGAACGAAGTGGATTATGTTAAAGATGAATATGATTATATATTAATTGATTGTCCTCCTTCATTGAATATGTTAACGATTAATTCAATGACAACAGCAGACAGTGTATTGGTACCAATTCAATGTGAGTATTACGCACTGGAGGGTCTGAGTCAGTTAATACATACGGTTAATCTCGTAAAAGAGAGATTAAATCCGGAACTTTCCATGGAAGGTGTAGTTTTTACCATGTATGACTCAAGGACAAATCTCTCCATGCAGGTAGTTGAGAATGTAAAATCAAATTTACGCCAAAAGGTTTTTGAGACACTTATTCCCAGAAATATCAGACTTGCTGAAGCACCCAGCTACGGTATACCTATCAGTCAGTATGATTCCAGGTCTGCAGGTGCAGAAGCTTATAGAAGTTTGGCAGAAGAAATTATTAATAATAAATAAGAAAAATGAGGTGAGGATATGGCAGCCAGAGGGCTTGGTAAGGGACTTGATTCACTGATTCCGAATGCGGTAG
Source organism: Acetatifactor sp. (assembly GCA_051880315.1). GTDB lineage: Bacteria > Bacillota > Clostridia > Lachnospirales > Lachnospiraceae > Acetatifactor. The sequence goes on along the minus strand of JBJENR010000172.1, from coordinate 5,288 downwards.
GTGAGGCAAAAGTAAAAAAAGTGAATAAGGATGTCGCTGAAAAAGAGGAAAAGGGTGGACAGGAAACTATTGTGAAAATAACAATGGTTGAGCCAAACAGAAAGCAGCCTCGTAAAAATTTTGATGAAGATGCTTTGCAGGAGCTTTCAGATTCAATAAAACAGTTCGGACTGATTCAGCCTATTCTGGTCCAAGATAGAAAAGACCATTATGAGATAATTGCCGGTGAGAGAAGATGGCGTGCAGCAAAAATGGCAGGATTAAAGGAAGTACCTGTCATAATTCGAGACTATTCAGAACAGGAAATTATGGAAATCTCTCTGATTGAAAATATACAGAGAGAGGATTTAAATCCCATCGAAGAGGCACAGGCATATAAAAGATTGCTGACAGAGTTTAATCTGAAACAGGATGAGGTAGCTGAGAGAGTGTCAAAGAGTCGTGCTGCTGTAACAAACTCTATTCGACTTCTCAAGCTATGTGATGAAGTTCAGCAGATGGTTATCAGTGATATGATCAGTACAGGTCATGCCAGAGCACTTTTAGCAATCGAAAGTCCTGAGGAGCAATATACCATGGCTCAGAGGATTTTTGATGAAAAGCTCAGTGTTCGTGATGTGGAAAAGCTTGTTAAGAATCTGCATAAACCGACTAAGACTTCTCAAAAAAATTCCGGAAATAATAAAACTCTGGAGGCAATTTATCAGAACATTGAGGAAACCCTAAAAGCCCGTTTGAGTACAAAGGTTACTGTTACCTCAAAGGGAGAGGGTACCGGTAAAATTGAAATTGAGTTTTACAGTCATGAGGATTTGGATAGATTGATGGAATTATTGGGGAACTGAGAAAGGAAGCATACTGAAGGAGAATTATGAATAGTGCATTTTTAAATAAGGTCGGATTAGGTAATTTTGACCTGGGATACCTCGTTATTTTTGCGGCTGTGATAACCGTGATTATGATTGTTTTATTGGTTTTCTTAATTATTCTGATTTCAAAAGTCAAAATACTGAAAAACAGATTGGATAAGTTAGTACTTGGAAAAGATGGATTGAGCCTAGAAGAAGAGATTAAAGAATTAATTGAAGATAATAAATATTTAAAAGAAACGGCCGATAAGAATTTAAAAAATATTCGCAATCTGTACAAAAGATTGGAGTCTGCTTATCAAAAAATCGGATTGGTTAAATATGATGCTTTCAATCAGATGGGTGGACAGCTCAGTTTCAGTCTCGCACTTTTAGATGAGAATAATAATGGTTTTATTATCAATTCAGTTCACAGTACAGAAGGATGTTATTCGTACACAAAGGAAATCAAAAACGGCGTCAGTGCTATTTCCTTAGGAAAAGAAGAGGCGGAAGCTTTAGCAATTGCAATTGGTGAATAAAATTTTCTGAGAAAGAGGTAAAAAATAAAATGATTGATATTAAGCTTATTAGAGAAAATCCTGAGTTGGTAAAAGAAAATATCAGAAAGAAGTTTCAGGATACCAAGGTTCCTATGGTGGATGAAGTAATTGCTTTGGATGTAGAGAAAAGAAAGGTGAAACAGGAGGGGGATGACCTGCGTGCTGCCAGAAACAAAATTTCCAAGGAGATTGGTATGTTGATGGCTCAGGGAAAAAAGGAAGAAGCTGAAATCAAGAAGGCAGAGGTGGCTGCCGGTGCAGAAAGACTTGAAGAACTGAAAAAATTAGAGACAGAGCTTCAGGAAAAAATCACTAAGATTATGATGGTGATTCCCAATATTATTGATGCTTCCGTTCCCATCGGAAAAGATGACAATGAAAATGTAGAAATACAAAAATATGGTGAACCTGTTGTACCGGATTTTGAAGTTCCCTATCATGCTGATATTTTAGAGAGTATCTCCGGTCTGGACAAGGAGGCTGCAGGAAGAACCAGCGGTAATGGATTTTATTATCTCTTGGGGGATGCGGCAAGGATTCACTCTGCCATGATCAGCTATGCAAGGGATTTCATGATTGAAAAAGGATTTACTTACTGCATTCCTCCTTTCATGATTCGTAGTAATGTGGTGAATGGTGTTATGAGCTTTGCTGAGATGGAAGCTATGATGTATAAGATAGAGGGAGAAGACCTTTATCTGATTGGAACCTCGGAGCATTCCATGATTGGCAGATTCCAGGGACAGTTGATTGCCGAAGAATCCCTGCCTATTACCATGACCTCTTATTCTCCCTGCTTCCGTAAGGAGGTTGGTTCCCACGGAATTGAAGAGAGAGGTGTATATCGCGTACATCAGTTCGAGAAGCAGGAGATGGTGGTTCTCTGTAAGCCTGAGGAATCCATGGAATGGTATAATAAAATGTGGTCTTATACAGTTGAATTTTTCCGTAGTCTGGATGTACCCGTGCGTACCCTGGAATGCTGCAGCGGAGATCTGGCAGACCTGAAGGTTAAGTCATGTGATGTTGAGGCATGGAGTCCGAGACAAAAGAAATATTTTGAAGTTGGTTCCTGTTCTACTCTGGGTGATGCCCAGGCCAGAAGACTTGGTATTCGTACCAAGGGAGGAAATAATGAGACATACTATGTTCATACATTGAATAACACTGTGCTTGCAACTCCCAGAGGATTGATTGCATTTTTAGAAAACAACGTTAATGCTGACGGAACAATAAATATACCGGAAGCTCTGCGCCCCTATATGGGTGGCAAGGATAAGATATATCCCTGCAGTAAATAATAAAATGAAGCAGATATGAGAATCAGGAAATAATTTCTGCCCATCTGTCGATGTGATTGGATGCATTAGTTATATTAAAGCAAGACAGAGAAATAATCATTAGAAAGAAGGTGAAATTTTTGCATAAGTATATGAGAGCAATCGGCTTCAGTACACTTGAAAGCCGCAGGAAGCTCCAGGAGCTTTTGACGGATGTTGTCATGAGTGCGGACAGGCGCGCCATCACGACCGGCCAGAAAAATATACTTCTGGGTGATTTTTGCAAAAATTTTGCCGACAGTCTCGGAGTTTCCGTCTGCGGAGAATTTGATGACGAGGAGAAATTCATCTATGAATATTATTATCCTTATCTGGAGGGCAGCGGAATAACATCTTATGAGGATGTTTCCGTGGAGCGGCATGCAGACAAGGATTCTTATGCAGGAGTCTGTGACGACATTAAGGTAGGAATTTCTCTGATATTTTATTTAGAAAATCGTATTCCCTATATTAATGCTCAGACTATGGGAGAGTTGCCGGTAAGAGGTACTACATTGACACTTTCCGGTCTTTCCGTCAGTGGGACCATTGTGCTTCCCATTCAAAAGGACGAAGAACAAATCCAGCGTGTGAAGCAGGCCTCAGTCACCAGAAATAATCTCATGGCTGCTGCCAGAAAGGGAGATGAGGATGCCATTGAAACCCTGACATTGGAAGATATGGATATGTATACCACTATCTCCAAAAAGATTCAGACAGAAGATATTTTCAGTCTGGTGGACACATACTTTATGCCATATGGGGTGGAATGCGACCAGTATGCAATATTGGGTGAAATTGTGGGAATGCGTAAAGTGAAAAACAGAATTACCGGAGAAGAAATTTATATTTTATCAATTTCATGTAATGAATTGACATTTGACGTTGCAATTAATATAATAGATTTGTTCGGTGAGCCTCAGGTAGGCAGAAGATTCAAAGGAATTATCTGGCTGCAGGGCAGGATAAACTATCCTGAGGAGGATAGACTATAAGCTAAGTAATTCAACACTTAGTGTTGGATTCATAGATATGGTTGCCGATGCCAAGGTGGCTGAAAAGCCCGAAAATACGGCATTTGTTCTCATAGTTAAATGGATATAACAAGCGCCTCCTAAGCGCTAGTTGTGGGTTCGATTCCCGCTGGGAACATTCGCGAAAGCTACAAGCTATGCAAAAAAAGAGATAATTCGGGTCGTGCGAATTTATTCGCTGACGAGCCGGATTGTCTCTTTTTTTATAGGGCGCTAGCCCGCGATGAAGAAGACCGGAGGTCTTCGAATTGGGCATGGCTTGTGGTAATGGAAGTCATAACTCTAAACTCGAAGGAACGCAATGGTTAAACCCTCAGGGTGGCATTGCCACCGGATTGCCACCGAAGATGACGCCTGCCACCCAAAGGGTATAACTATATTATAAAAAAAAATTAAGTGAAAAAATGGAAAGAAAATGTGGTCAACTTATCCACATTTCCGTTTTGAAATATTTGTGCATTATGAAATTGAGTAATTGTAAAAAGGGTGGATGAATGATAACATATATATAATATTGTAGAAAGGTGGCGGCAATATACATGAATCCAACTGATAAAGCAAAAACAATAAATGGATTGATGATTCATCTTAGAGATGATCGTAAAATAGATATTGGCGGAAGTAAGGATAAGCTACAATTAACGCAATATGGTTATTATCATGGATATAAAGGTTTCAGATTTATTAAACAGAGAAGTAATACTATTCCATATACAAATTTCTCCGAAATATTTGCCGTGATAAATTATGACAATGAATTAAAAACTTTGGTATATCCAGCGCTGATGTTTATTGAGATGGCGGTGAAAAATTACACTCTTGAGCAAGTTGTTCCAGGGATGAAAGATACATCCATTGCAAATATTTATAAGACTAAAATGAATGATGAGCTCTCAAATAGTGAATTGAGATTGAAGCGGTTAAAATTAAGAGATAAAATTCATTCTATGTTGTCAACAAGCTATAAGCATGGAAATTCGATGGTGTCACATTTCTATAATCGAGGAGAAGAAATTCCCATTTGGGGTATTTTTGAGATAATGATGTTAGGAGATTTTGCAGATTTTCTCCTATGTTTAAATAAAGATACACGCGAAAAAGTAAGTAAAGCATTAAATATGAAACACAGCTATGATACGAATCATTAACTTGTAGCAAATGCATTATTCACGATAAAGGCTTTAAGAAATGCTACGGCACATAATAACATAGTATTTGATGCTCGCTTTAAAGATAGAAATCCTAACAGGAATATTGTTAAATGGGTGGAAAATGAAATAGGGATTTCTAATGTTAATTTTGATATTTTTTCAGATTACATAGCATTAATTGTATGCCTTTTGAAACATGTAAAGTATCCAAGGAAAAAGTTAATCCGATTTCTAAAAGAATACGAAACATGTATCAATGATTTATATGCTGAATTACCATTGCCATTATATAACAAAATTGTAGCAACAGGTATCAAAGGAAAACTATTGAAGTTAACGCAATATGTAAAAAAATAAGTGTGAGGAAGATCGG
>JBJENR010000171.1:0-1818 GCA_051880315.1 Acetatifactor sp. | reverse complement strand
GCTGAATTGGAATCCGAGATTCCAGTTTGCAAGTTTTACTTCCAATTCAGCAAATTCCTTGCAAAAGTAAATTCCGGCAAATCAAAATATCCTGATTTTTCTGGAACTTAGTTTTGCAAAACTCTTCACAACTGGAATTTACTATTAGAAACAAGTTGTTTTATGCTTCAAATGATGATATTCTTTTTTTGAGATTAAAATCCTCTGAAAAAAGGGTCACGTTAAGCGGAGGTCGAATTTTCTTCCTTTTTTTGCAAGATTAAATTCCACCCCTCATTCGGTTCACTATTTCTTCCGAATGACGCTATACTATCTTATTTTTTCAGCAATAGAGGTGTGAGGTTAACCTCATTTGCGGGAATAGCTTTCATTCCTAATGTATCAAGAATATCCCCGCCATTAATGAAGCTGAACAACTGGTGTGCAGACTGGTTATTCAGCTTTTTTCTGTTGTATGAATTGATATGACTCATCATAAGAGTGATATCATCCTGGGTCAGGTTGTCAAAAGAGGTTTTCTTGGGTAACACTCGACGAATCATTTCGTGTGTAACCTCACATCCACCCTTTTGATCAGAACGCTGAGGATTACAATAAAAGATATGTGTTCTACGTTTATTATCCTTGGTAAATTCGATTGCCAGAGGATTAGTAAACTCACTTCCTCGATCTGTCAGAATTACTTGAAAGAGACTTGTAAAAGCTTCGTGACCTAACTGTTCATACAGCCGGTCAAAAACTTCAGTGACAGATTTGGCAGTATTGTTATCGCGAATAAACGCAAGCATCAAACTGCTGTTTCTGAAATAGATGGTTAACAGGACCTTTCCGCCTTTACGGCCTTCAACAGAATCCATTTCTACCACAGGAATATCCGGATTCGCTGCAAGATAGGCCTCAAAGTCTTCATAGGTACGTCCTATGTGGCATTTCTTATCTACTCTCACAGGCTTCTTGTGAGAACGAGTACGGTAGCGTACCTTTCTTGGGAGGTCGATGTTATCAATGGATAAAAGCCCTGCGTCAATGTAGTTGTAAATGGTCTTTTCATCCAGCATAATGTCATCTGCATTATTCACGCAAATCATGTGGATGGATTGCCCCAGCTTAATCAGCGGTGAAATGATTGCATCTATACGCTTTAATTCTTCCGGTGTAATTGCGATTCCCTGGCGGCTTTCAGAACGTGTAGTTTCATACCCCTTTTGAGCTGCCTTTGCAGAATAGATATGTTTTTCAAGTTTGCAGGACTGTCTTTGAATACATCCGTTGCAGACATATGGAGGCTTCTTGAGCTTGCTACAGATCAGTACTTCAAACTGCTTGCAATGCTCATAACACTTTACACGAGGGCACCGCTTGCATGTTTTTGAAAACTGGAGTTTACATTTGGAACAGGCTTCTCCGTATAGGTCACAGGTACTGCGCTTGCTACAAGGATTGAATGAATCTTTGCGTACAATCTGACAATGAAGTCTAACTTCTTTTGAGATGGTAGAAGGGTCCTTGCCAAGTTCCCTGCCTATCTCAGTAAATGAAGCTCGTTCTCTTAAGCGAACTTCTATGGTGGCTCTATCATCTAGAACCAAATGTGCGTTTTTAGCCATGGTATTCTCCTAGATAACGCCATTCGGACTCTATTGCTGAGCCACTACTATAACTAGATATCAAGAAGTTTGCAATACTAACTTCTGGTATATATTTTGCAACAGTAAGTTCCAGTTTGGTGGTGAACGGACTGGAATTTAAAATTTCAATTCACCATCGATTCACCATCGATTCCCTCGCGGTATTTTTTCGCAAAATCTGGGTCCGCCT
>JBJENR010000170.1:0-1825 GCA_051880315.1 Acetatifactor sp. | reverse complement strand
CTTTCTGCTTGGTATGAATCACCATCGGCTTGTCATCTACCTTTTTGATTTTCAACTTAAGTCACCTCCTTTTGGGTATAAAAATAGCCGCTAAGGAAGTTATCCCTAACGGCTGTAAATATTATCTGATTATAATTCTCTTTTTCCATCTACTCCTCTTCCCGGAGTAAATATCATATCCTTACCCACAAACCTTAATCCTCAATCTGTGGGATATTGACCAACTGCTGCAACTTCTTCTCAAGAATTGTCTTATCCGGTAACTGTAACTGATACTGAGATACCAGCATCGGTGACATCGTTCTGCTCATAGCATATTCTACCACCTCATCATTCTTGGATGCACAAAGGAGCAAGCCAACACTCGGGTTTTCATTCTCTTTCTTTACCTGTCTGTCTAATGCTTCAAGGTAAAAATCCATCTTGGATATATACTCCGGTTTGAATTTGCCAATCTTTAATTCCATTGCTACAAGGCATTGCAAACCTCTATGAAAAAATAATAAGTCAATTCGGAAATCATCTCCACCGACCTGCACTTTGTATTCTTCATCAATGAAAGTAAAATCCTTACCTAACTCCAATATGAAGTCTTTCATATTTCTTATCAGAGCTTTTCGCAAATCATTTTCATGATATTCATTTGGCAAATCCAAAAATTCCATAACATAAGAATCAAGAAATGGATTCTCACCTAACTTCTTAACCGACTCCGGTAACAGCACATCCTTGGACAGCATATATCTTTCGTAATATCCACTGTCTAACTGTCGCTCCAACTGACGTTTAGAATAATTCTCCTTAATACAAAGGCGGATATAAAATTCCCGCTCTTCATCAGTCTTACAACCCGACATTATCAACAAGTGATTCGTCCAGCTAATTTGTGTCACCAGTGGTGTCACAATTTCATTATCCTTATAAGTTTCATAGAATTGCTTCATTCTATAAAGTCCTCTTCGGTTAAAGCCCTTTATACCGGGAAATGCCTCCTGTATTTCACTTGCAATACCATCAATATATGCATCGCCAAAAGTTGCCTGTTCAGCTTCCCTGCTCAAGAACTCACCAACTTTCCAATACATATTGATAAGCTCCTCGTTAACTTTCTTCAAGGCATTTTGTCGAGATTCATCTATTATCTGAATTAATCCGGCTGCTGATATTAAATCATTGCCCATAAGCACATTCCACCTTTCAAATTTGTGTCACCACTGGTGTCACAAATTCATTTTAGCCATTTTGAAAGAAAATTATAATCTTCTTCAAAACTAACCCTGTCTCAATTATAGCAAGACAGGGTTAATCACTCAATTACTTTTTTCCAAAAGTCCCTTGGCTTTCTGCATTTCGATCTTCTCATGCAGGTTGGTGTTATACAGCTTGTAAAGGTCTGTATCTTTGCTAATCTGGTTATCAAAAGGAATTACCACCGAACCGCACTTAATCAGTCCCATACCGGATGCAGTATTGGTTACGAACCTAAGCTGTGCCTCTGATACTCCGATTACCTCTGCCATCTTGGAACTGTCCGTATTTGCTTGCTTAAGAAGTGCCACGAACTCAGAGTTTGCAAGCATAGTTGTTGCAGTGTAGTTCTGTAACAGATCGACAACGTTCTGGGTAATACCCGTACATAAGCCACCCTGCTTACGCACCTTTTTCCAAAGCTGCTGTAAATACTTCGCTGAATACTCGGAATTTAAAAGCACATGGAACTCATCAATATAGAGCCATGTTGCCTTGCCACGCTTTCCGTTCTCCACAATTCTCTGCTGGATGGACTCCATCATTACAAGCATGGTAATCGGACTAAGCTCGGCAC
>JBJENR010000169.1:0-1838 GCA_051880315.1 Acetatifactor sp. | reverse complement strand
GTCTTTGAGAAGCCTAGTACCTTAGTAATAATTTGCTGAATTATAATCAGAATTTTCTAATAAAATTGAAGCCAGGAAAAAAGGGTAGGAAGGGAAACTTCAGTAATATTCAAAATCTTTCAAACTAAACACAAAGCAATAAAATGAAAATGTACTTAGAAAAGGTGAATAGATATTCAGGAGGTATTTACGATGAAAATGAATCTTAAGAAAATCGTGGCGGCAATGACAACTATGACCTTGCTGCTGACAGGGTGTGGTTCTTCTGGAAACAAGACGGCAGACGTTGACCTGAATTCCCTGGCTCTGGATGAGATTGTTTCCAAAGCCAAAGAGGAGGGAGAAGTCAATTCCGTAGGTATGCCGGATGATTGGGCAAACTGGGCAGACACCTGGCAGGGAATTTCGGATACATATGGTCTGCAGCATACGGATGTTGACCTTTCTTCCGCAGAGGAACTGGCAATGTTCGAGGCTGAAAAATCCAATGCTACCAAGGATATCGGCGATGTTGGTGAAACTTATGGTCCTGTTGCAGAAAAAAAAGGTCTTACCTTGAAATATAAGACAAGCTACTGGGATGAGATTCCGGAATGGGCAAAAGATGATGATGGTGACTGGATTGTCGCTTATTATGGAACTATGGCATTATTGGCAAACAAGAGACTTGTGCCGGAAGCACCTGCATCCTTTCAGGACTTGCTGGAGGGCGATTATATGGTTTCCATCGGTGACGTTGCAAAGTCAACTCGTGCACAATATGCCCTTCTGGCGGCAACGTATGCTTTTGGCGGAGATGAATCAAATATTCAGCCTGGTCTGGATTTTTTCAGGCAGCTGGCAGAGCAGGGTCGTCTTGATAAGGGTGAATTCAACTTCAGCCGAATCGAAAAAGGTGAAATTGGTGTAGCAATTATATGGGATTTTGTGGGCGTTGGTTATCGTGAACAGATTCTGGAAAATAATCCGAATGCGGAATTTGAAATCTGTATTCCTGAGGAATGTTCAGTACAGAGCGGTTACACCACAATTATTAATTCGTATACAAAAAGACCTCATGCTGCTGCACTGACCAGAGAGTACATTTTAAGCGATGAAGGACAGCTGAATCTGGCAAAAGGATATGCAAGAACTGTCAGAAATGTAGAGCTTCCGGTGGAACTGAAGGAAAAAATGATTCCTGATGAGCAGTATAAGAATGTAAAAATGGTAGAGAATCAGGAAGCCTGGTCAGATACAGTTGCACAGATTTCTTCTCTTTGGAATGAAGAAGTTATGGCATATGCAAAGTAAACCGACAATTTCATTAAGAAAAACAGGTGGCTGTGATGAAGAAAAATACAAAAAGAATGTATTTGCTGGCGTTGCTTCCGTTTATCATACTTGTTGGCATGTTTGAAATTGTTCCTGTGTTATCAATCATTTTGAAAAGCTTTACACCGGAGGATGGAAGTATTGGAATTACGCTTGAAAATTACATAAAAATTTTCACAAAGAAATTGTACCAGTCTGCGATTATAAATAGTCTGATTATTGCGATATGTTCCTCTGTTATAGGACTTGCAGTTGCATTTTTCGGTGCAAAAGCTGCTTATGAAAAGGGTGGCAAAGTAAAGAAAATATTCATGAGTATTCTGAACATGGTTTCCAACTTCTCCGGCGTTCCACTGGCGTTTGGATATATTATCATGCTGGGAAATACCGGTGTACTCACATTGCTCGGAAAGCAGTATGGTATTGAATTTCTTGCAAATTTTGATCTGTATTCTGTATTAGGATTGATGATTACGTATATTTATTTTCAGATTCCCTTGTCGGTACTTTTGCTTCTTCAAGAT
>JBJENR010000168.1:0-85223 GCA_051880315.1 Acetatifactor sp. | reverse complement strand
AGTCTGTATGACATAGATTCCCGTGACGGCGTCCACCGGGTCGCTGATAAAGGCAGAAAGTGAATTTGCAAAAGCATTCCTTGCAAGACTACCTTTCCAGTCAAACGGCTGCCCAAACAGGCTGCTCACAAAACCATCCAGTCCCGTGTCCACCACCGTACCCACAACAACATTCGTCAGTTTCTGTACCGTGGGATTGTTCAGATTAATATTTCCCATAATACCACCGGTGATACCGCTTCCCAGATATCCCTGCAGGACACCAATTCCCATGTTGACTGTCAGTCCCAGTGGATCTATCTTCCCTGTCTCTACATACTGATTGTATGCGGCGCTGATTACATTGCCACCCATCTGAATAACTGTCTTAAATTTCTTCAATTCGTCGCTTCCGCAGGCAAGACGCCCCAATTCTTCTGCACCGGAAATGTTTCCTATAGCCTTTGCCGATACAATTCCAAAGGCAATATCCACACCTACTTTGATGATATTATAGAGAAGATCGCTTCCTCCGCATACATCATCACGCAGAAAATTGTGTCCCCTGTCCAAATTCCCAGTCTGCGATTTGTTTATATTATCGATGCCTTCTCCTATATCTGAGATGGCAATGCCGATAGAGGCGCCTCCCAAACCCAACGTAGCAATCATCGTGGGAGCACACAATGCAGCAACTGCGGCGGTTGCAGTACCTGCTGTCACAATAGTCAATACAGCAGCAACAGCAACCGTTGCAACAACAGCAGCAATTTTCCCAAGACCCCTTAATATCTGTTTCCGGCCTTCTTCATGTTTTTCCACCAGCTGGTTTGTCGCATTCTGGTTTATACTGTTCCTGGTTTCTTCATCGCCTGCAGTTACATTTTCGAAAAGTTCTTCCAGTGTCGGATTTTCTGCAGGCGTAGTGTCAGTAGCTTCCATTTTGACAAAGGCCGCAATAATTTTTGCTTCCTCCGTCAGTTCAATTTTAGTCCCTCTTTCGCCGATCTGTAAGGACAAGGCACCGGCCTCCAATGCCAGCTGCCTGCACGGACTTCCTTCTTCCTCTATAGCCTCTCCCAGTAAAAGGTTTTTTTCTGCACAAATTTCAATATTATCTCCTTTGATAACCGCATTTCCATCCGTATCCAAAATTATGCTGGTTTTATTCCCCTGATCTGCGGACATGGATGTAAAAGACGGTGCCAGCAGCAGCTCCGCTCCATTCACATTGGAAAAGGACTTGTAATCCGGATTTTGCGCATAGTTAGAAGAAGCGCCGGATGCCTGTGCTCCATCAAGACGAACTGCATGAACTGCCACCGCATCTCTTTCGTCATCGCTGGGAAAATAGATATGTACCTGACTTCCCACTTCCGGCATACAATAAATAAAGCTGCTTTCTATGGCATATGTAAAATATCTTTCGTTGGGAGACGCATCATATTCCGGATCAATATGGAAATGCACCCGCACGCAATTACCGGAACGCTCTTTTACAGTTGCCGGAATACTCATACCAAAAATATGGGGATTCTTTTTAGGCGGGCACACTACTCCTTTTTCCCGGTTAAGCTTATAAGAGCGCACTAACTCCCCTTCTATTGTGCAATAATGTATATTTGTAACGATTGTGCTAATTCCCTTAAACAGCACTTTCTGACCCAGACGGAGATTTTTTCTTGCTGTTACTTCCCAGCCCATATGTTCCTGCGACAAGATACCCAGCACACATCCAACACGATAGTATCTGTCCATATCCTTGATTTCCTGATAATCCTCTCCATTCAGGACACATTCCATTCCAAGATCCGGAATGCCAAAATAAGCACGTCCATGATTGGATTGGCAATCGGGAACAAGAAATGTCCCAAAGCTGCTGGCAAGGCGCATAAGAAAATCCCAATCACTCTCTTCATATTGAAGCAAAAAATCCGGAATCACAGCCCCTTTAGTCACACAATCTTTAATTTCAGCATCCGGCTGGTTTTCGAGAACCTTATCCATGACTTGCTTATAGGTTGCATCTAAATTCAAGAAACTCTGGCTTACCGGCACAAGGCCCCAATCCATAGTATGAGAGAGGGCTTTTACATTCAAGCAGCACAGACCTCTGTCCTTGACCATTTTGACGTTTACAATTTTACCGGCAAACAGCAGTTGCTCTCTGCCCTCCTCGTAAACCTCAATACCGTCATTATCTGCTGTTCCATGAATCGCAGCCTCAACTTTTTCTTCCTCTGCAATCAATGCAAGCTCCACAGATACATGATGATTAAAGGACGCATCTAATGTAAATGCCTCTACACCACATACTCCCTCCAGAGGAAGCTTGATTATGAGTCCTTGATAAGTAAGCTCCATCATATCCTCCTATTCCGGCTGCCCTGACAGCAGTATAGTAACTTCTCCGCCATAGTTGCATCTCACACTGCATCGGCGCAAGAGTACTGCTTCTCCGTTTATAAATACTTTTTTATGTCCGCTTCTCCATTCTGCATGAACCGGAAAACATGCTTTACATTCACCCATGCACTGCTCCATCAGGCTGTCCGACACTTCTATTTTCCTGTTACCGCAAAAGAGATCTATGACACTGTCAATAAATCCCTTTTTCTTCTTAATTTCCTCATTTGCCTTACGTGCTGCTTCCTCTGCCGCTGCTATCAGGGTTGGGTTTTCCTTGCTTCTGCAGCCTCCAAAATTGATAATATTGGTATCAAGCACAGTGTCACCGATTGTCATCTGCGGTATCTGTCGAGTCTTCACACCATGGGTTTGTCCCAATGCAAGATAACTTTCTCTCATAGCATATGTACACTCAACTCTGGCACAATGCACCACGCAAGTAGTATCCAGGTGTCTGCTTTGCCGCAGTTCATCTTTCTTTTGTTCCACAGCCTCTGCCGCTGCCTGAGCTTCTTCCCGAGCAGTCTCTAAGGTCTTTTCTGCTGCCTCTTCCTCCGCTTTAGCCGTTTCATATGCCTGCTGTGCTTCCTGCATCTTTTCCAGACTTTCCTGACTGCCATCCCCATACATATATTGGTTCATAGCTTCCTCATATGCCTGTTCCGCACTGCTCTTTTTTTCCTGAGCTGCAGTCAGATTTTCCCCTGCGTCATAATACGTCTTATACGCATCATTTGCCGCACTTTCAACATCTGTCAGGCTTATATCTGCTAAGCTTGTAGTATCGCTCATTTACTCCACCTCCACTTCTTCAAAACATATCCCTATCGGCTGACGGCGTAGTAGGCTCTCTGCCAATGCAAGACTGACAATAGGATCTTTCCTATGGTTTCCTGCTAACAAAAATAAATTATGCCTACCAATCTTTTTTTGATCTAAAACCAGCCTTTTTACGGTCCCATTGGGATAATATTCTGTTTTATCCGAGGCGGCATCCACCTGCTCCATAAGAGTATGCACATACTGATATTGCAGGACATTTTCCTTATGAATCAGAACCACATCCTGAAAGAAAAGCTTCGGCTCATATGCCTCCAAAAGCTCCTTGAAACGCTCATCAAACATCGTCACCGGACATTGCAGGAAGTCCCATCTTGCTTCCCTGCCGCTTCCATTTAAGTACAAAACAACGCTGTCATTTAACTGCTTCGCATCCTGCCTTGAAAAAATATGTCGACCGCCGACGATGTCAAAATCCCGATATTGAATGGCGCAGGATAATTCCATGTCCTGTTTGATAAAAAAATATCTCATGCCTACTCCCCCCTATATACATGAATCACCTGAAGCTGTTCTGCACTGATATCCAAAAAAGGAAGGCTTTCTGCAGGGAAAATGGCCGACATAAGCTCTGTCCCTGCAAAAGAAGTATTTTCAAAGCTACAGTCCCTGAAATCTGCCCCACTTAGATCACAGCCTTCAAAACGGCATCCGTTAATCTTACTTTTGGGAAAACGACTCCCTTCCATATTGCAGTGATTAAATTTTATATCTTGTATGAAACATTCTTCAAAGGTTATAAAACGCATGTCCAGATTTTGAGGGTTCTTTCCCTGGCAATGCCCCTTATACCAATAACTGAATATCATTTTTTCCGGATTATGAGCTGCCTTTGCCAGTTCCTCCTTCCATGCAGAATCTGACTTTTCTACACGATCCACCTGAATCAGGAACTCTGACTTGTCACGATATTCCCCCCACTTTAATAGCCAATAAGGAGAACGAACCACTTGGTCAAAAATCCCTTTTACTTCCCAATCTCGCAGGCGATATCGGAGAATTTGGCAGATCATGCTGTTTACAAGAGACAATTCTTCAAAAAGCAGATTTTGAATGTCATAGACACTTATAGCCCCTCCATAACCGTTGTTTGCTTCTTCCAGCATATTCCGCAAGTTCTCAAATGGCTGAAACAATTCTTCTGCATCCACATACGCTTCCACTGGCTCATCATCCAGATACCAGCTCATATCCAATCCATGGAGAAAAATACGGTAATTTCTGTTAATTAAATCCGTCTTCAGCACAGAGATATACAGAAAGCATACATACTCTTTCTCTTGCTTTTTCATCTGGTCTCCTAAACGATCCATACCCGATTTCACCATATCTTCCAGATATCCGGCATGCTCCATGAGATACTTTTCCATATTGCTGCGAAAGTCCGCTATTTTCCCGGATACCTTTTCCCGATAGCTCTGTAACGCTGCCTCCCTCTCCATCCGTTTTTCCTCCGTCGATACTAATCAAAATTTACCTGAGTTCCCCTGATTAAAATATTTCCACTGTCAAAAATTATTTGTCCGCCATCCAGACTCTGGGCTATAAATTGCTCTTTGACATGAATATTCAGTGCTTCTTCCGCATGAAGTGACACACTTGTCTGCGCTTCTGCCCTCACCATGGTCTGCGCCTGTACAGTAACTTTTCCATCTGTATCGATAACTACCGATGATTGTTTTCCGCACGAAAGCTTAATATGATCTGGCGCTAATGCCAGCTCTTGTCCCGCTTTCGTCCTCAAATACCGACTATTAGGGTCACCCATTCGATCCTCTTCGCCTGTCTTAGGAGCTTCGTAATTGCTGACAGCGCTAAGTGCCACAGCCTCTTTCTCCTGTTTAGAAGGGAAATAAATACGCACATCATCTCCTTCTTCCGGCATACAATACCATCCGCTTCCATCCGGAGAAGCGGAAAGTGTTGAAAAAGGAAACCAATAAACTGCTCTTTCTGTCTTATCCTTATCAATTTCCAGCGCAGCCTGTATTTTCGTACCCGATACACGAACCACCTTTCCTGTCAATGCCACACCAATAAGGTGCATAGGATAAGATGCAACCGGTTTCAGACCTTTGGAACCTTGTAGCCCGTATATACCCAGCATCTCCTGATTTTTGAAAACATACTGACAGGAAAACACCGCCAGATTTTTCCCTTGTATTGCAACCGACTCACATATTCCTAATATTTGTTCTGAGGCAATCTGATAACAAGTAAAATCTGCTGCGTTGACTTTACTCCCGTTTGCTTTCAAGAGATAGTAGGACTCCATGTCCTTGTCTATTCCCAGTATGCGGTAGGATGGTTCTGCTTTGGTAAGATTCGGTATACCAACATAAAGCTTTATTCCCTCTTTCCGACTGTCCGGCGTAAGCACAAGACCTGCCACAGAAAGCACCCTTTTCAAAAATGCCCAATCCGTCTCCTCATATTGAATAAATATATTTTCTATTTTTTGATCTGCACCTGTACAGATAATGCCACACCGCTTTTCTTTATCTTTATTTTCATAACTGCTCAACACTTCTTTTACCAGCGCCTGATAAGTTAATTCTATATTTTGAAAAGAGCGGGAATATTTTATCCGATCCATAAGCCAGCTACGACTTTTTCCATTAACTTGAACCGTTTTTATCTGTCCATATTCTGACATTTGTATTTCTGTCACAATGCCCGAAAAAAGAATCTTCTTTTCCTCTCCGCTGCCAAGATATACCGTTACCTCCTGGCAGTCCGGCAATTCAAAGAGTGCATCCTCCTCATCCGTATAGGCAAGAAGCATGAGAGTGCTATGTTCCCCAATTCGGGATTCTATTTCGCATTCCAGCACTTCCTTTATAGGAAGCCCTGTTATGCTAATATCATGTAAGCTGTACATTGCACACCTCCGTTAATTATTCTCTATCACAGATGCCTGTATTTCCACTGTATCGCTGGTCATACATATACTGCCTCCTGCATCACTGATAATCTGTATCTGTGTCCCGGCCGATATCTCCATTGTACCTTCTGTAGTAATACACACTGCTTCTGCCGCACCGATTATAATATCCTCATCCGTCCTAATTTCAGCTTTCCCATCATTTGTCAGGGTAACAGTTCCTTTGTCTTCACCCACTGCAAGCTGAATTCCTCCTGGAATAAATCGAACCGATTTGCCATCCGGTGTCGTAATGTCTTTTGCATCTGGATTTTCCATAGAACTGCCCTGTGTGGGAGAAGAATTTCCTAAAATATTAGCAATAGCATATCCCTCTTTCTCATCATCTGTAGGAAAGAAAATACGAATGCGGTCCCCTTCCTTGGGCATGCAATACCATCCGCTTCCGTCCGGTGATGCTGCAACCGTAGAGAATGGAAAAAAGTGCTGTTTTTTGCATTTTGTCAGAGCATCTGTTACAAGCTTTACTTGAAGCTTATTCCGTTTTACGCCTGCCACTGTACCATTTATAGATACTCCGCTGAGAAACGGATTGTTATACCGGGAAACTGCAAGTCCTTCCTGAAAATACAGGCTGTAGTAATTAACAAGCAGCCCCTGACAAATGCTTCTTTCTATTCTGCCGATGTATAAATCCTGATTATGGAAATGCACCTTTTCACCCAACGGAAAAATTTCATATGCTTCCACCTTATAGCACAGTTGACCTTTTAGTCTCTTCCCTGTATCTGCTGGTGCTGTATTGCGTACCACCTCGTAGGGAAGATGATCCCAATCTGCATCCTCCTCCGTGTCCATAAGTCCTGCACGCAGACAGATGCCAGGCTTTGAACTGTCAACGTAAGCACTAACTCCATATCTTGATAAAATACGATTCAAAAATGCCCAGTCCGTCTCTTGATATTGAACCATTATCTGTCCCAGCTCTTCATTGGGTATGGAAAACAAAACCTTGCTTTGCTCCTTATATGGTTTCATGACTTTTTTCACCAGTTGATGAGAAGTCAGAGCCGTATCCTGAAAAGAACAATTCTGTGCAAAAAGATCCATTTGATAGCTTCCCGTTACAGCCTCCAAGCATACCATGCACTGTTTTCCACTGGCTTTTACACTCATGCTAGTAAGGATGCCGAAAAATATAGGGTTCAACGTCTTGCCCTGTATTACATACAATGCCACGTTGCCATTTTCCTCATATAAAAGATAATCTTTTACTCCCTCCTCTACTGCCACCGTTGCAGATAATTTTCCATGGCATCCCTGTTCCTCTGTGATTACAAGCTGAAATACCGGCATAGGTGTTTCTCCCAGCATCAATATAAGTTGCCCATAAGTAATTGCATCCATACATCAATCTCCCTTCAGGCTGTTCATCTCTTGTATTACATAAACCATAGCTTCCAAAAGAAGCCCCATGCCCTTGCGCTCCTCCTCCGGGCAATTCAAAACACCCGCGTATAACCATTCATCCTTATGAAAGCGGAACATAACATTATACAGCCGTCCCTCCGAAGTGGGCATTGCACAGCAGAAATACTCCATATTCCCCATACTTTTTCTGCGTTCCGGCTTCATAATCCAATGCATCTCTCTAAATCTGTCTTTTGTATCGTTAATCCACTGATCTATGGATTGCTTTACCTTTTTACAGGGCGTGCCTGATAAAGAGAGCGTAACTTTTCTTTTATTGCTGGCAAAAAGCACGGCCCCCGGCTCATCATTTTCTACTTCATAAAAATTTTTGATATATGGAATTGTGATTTTTTCTTCCAGCAATACTCTGGGTTCAAATTCCAAAGGTAATGTATATAAATTCATGCGCCCCTTTCGTATCCCTTCTATCAGCTCCTCCAGCGTATAAGTAATCCGCTCCTTGGGCTCATACTGTTTCCGCAGGCGCTCCATTTCTTCCTCCTCTTGCCGTTCCCATTGGTCTCTGATAAACCTCGCTATGGCTAAATCCATTTCGTTCTCCACGACTGCCGCCTCCTTTTCCCTCACACTGTTAAAGCATGAGCAATGTCCCCTCTTTCTTCTGCATTCGTTCGGGTTCCTCTTCCCTCCTGCCAATCTCGCGCAGAATGCTTTTCAATGCACTGTATGTCTGTGAGTTTGTATATTCCTTATGTCTGTTTAACCTTGCATTGAGATAGGCGCAGACTGCCTCATAAGGCATGGCCTCCCTTAACTGCAGGCAATAAAGGCAAAAAGCTTGGTCCCATGGATTTGTCACCGGGTGCTGCAATACCTCCCTTGCAAAGCTTTTCAATATTTCAGGCCAGATACTCGAATGTTCAGGAGCTGCATAGGGTGCATGGATGCGGTTTACCGTATCGAATTCTGTCTCATAATCATAAAAGCCCACATATTCTGACCTGAGTCTTGCCCCGGGCTGAAGTTTAAAACGTGCAAGCTCCAGTTCCTGCCCTGCATCGGGCTCCTGTTCATCCACCGCGACTTGTGACAGAAATTCCTCCCCACTGTTTCCCATAGCTTTGTCCCAAAAATGTACCTTTACATACACCAATTTCCCCTCTGCCCTGCACGAAACATGATAAGGTCTGATCAAAAAATAGGGCACGCCCTTGTAACACAATATTCCCGGCAAAACAGTAAAACCGTTCTCCGCTGCCTTGATGCTACACCCTGTCAGGATTCCATCACTGTAATTCTGGTACTGTAAATCAAACAAGCTTCTCGGAAAGTCCCTAAGATTTTCCAGCATTTCCTTTTTCAAAAGCCTTTTGGGTTCAAACACAGGGTAAATATTCTGAAACATTACTTTCCTCCTTTATAGACTCAGCAGATCGCAATCTCATCAATCCGCATGGTCTCCTCCACCCCGATAATTCCGAAATGGTATTCATAAAATACTTCCGCATGATACCGGATATCCAGAAACGTATCTATCAGAAACTGTATCCTCTGCTCCAGACTTCTTTCTTTTTTTAATCCCGTGTATATCATGATTTCATCCGGATACGCACTGTTGTGGTAAACAATGCTGTCTGTCACCAGTCCGTGAATCATTTCCAGAAAAATCGGCAGTACGCTTCCCACCCGGAAACTGTTCATCCATCCACCCAGCAGTATCTCCTGGTCATCCCTGCTCATGGACAAGAATACTTTTTTGGCCACTCCCCCAAAGTCTTCCCCCAGAATTTCTTTTGCAAGAAGTCTCTTGTGGTAATCCTCCCTCGTCATGCCCATTCTGACATCATTTTGCGCCAGCATATGTAAGCTTAAATTTGTCAGGCTTTTCCGCAGAGAATAGAATTCTATCGGATCCGGTGGAAACATCTCATAAAAGATGTCATAAAAACGATAGTAGGTATTTACCTCTACACTGATATCCTCCGACTGCCCTTTTTCTTCCAGCCATGCCTGATTAAGACAGGGCAGAGACAGTTCCATATACCCACTCCCCAACGGGGCATGGACAAAACGTATTTTTACTTCCGGAATCTGTTCCTTCCCAGCTGTCAACAACACTTCCCAGAGATATCTCATAATTACAACAGCACTCCTCCGCAATCATATTCCGGATATATCCTCTGCACCTCAGATACCAGATAGCTCAGGATATCTCTCTGAAGCCAGGCTTCCTTCTGTCCCGGTCTAAAGTAGAGAACCAGCTTTCTTTGCGTTGCTCTGTCCCGAATTTCATCCTGAATAAAGAAATTCACCGGATATGTCTCTCTTCTGCCCGTAAAATGCTCCTCTACCCGGCAATCCTGGTATCCTATATACTCTTCCATGCCCAGTCCCTTTATAAAATGTGCCAGCTCCGTCTTAGTTCTGATGTGCTGATTCCACTTCCTTTGGTATTTATCCGCAAAGTTTTCTTCCCGACTGTTTCCCATGATTGGAAAAGCATAATGATCTATCTTTTGTTCTTCCGATAATCGAATCTGATAAATACCCCATTTTTTTGCTTCCGCGGCTTTGCACACGATTCTTAGCTTTTCCCCCTCCTGACTCACGCTTTGTATATTTCTGTCATCTTCTACCAGATACGCATGATTTAATCCATGCTTTTTCAGGGAAACACTGTGTTCAAAATTTTGATGATCCCCACAGGGTATAGGAAAGCCGACACTATCCAACTCAAGTCTTTGGATATTCCATACCGGGATGACATCCTTTTGAATCATTTTGCTGTATTCACCAAATGGAATTGTTACCTGGGTAATCTTCTCTCTTCCGGTAATGCCTTCTGGCAGGCCGGTTATTATCATGTCGGCCATTTTATACAGATAAGGGGCATTGACTGTCTGCCAGGGGATTCCGTTTCTGACAAATAGCTGATATAGATATGCTATCTTTTTCAAATATTCCCTGTTTTCCCGTAGCCGAACCTCCACCTTCCATTCCCTATTCGGTTCCTCCGTCTCAATAACGCCTTCAAATATCGGCTGCGCCTCCAGTAATTTCTGAAGCTCCAGAAAATCACAGCGAAGCATAACTCGCATGAGCGGAAACCCTTTTTCCTCTGTCACCATCCTCAGAATCTCTTTCATGTCATAGCGTTTTTCTGCCAAATCACTTTCCTCCATAGGAGACAGAAGATGATGGGAGGCATCAAAGAATTCCCTTTCCATAATGCCCGTCTTTACATAATAGCGATTTTTGTCATAATCCAATTCTTCCCTGATCCGGCGCTCCAATCCCTCATACATCTTCAGATTCGTGTCATACAGGGATAAAAAGACCCTTTCCATCAATTCCTTAAAGATAACCCTTTCTTCAAGGCTGCCTATGGACTGTATCTCCTTTTGGATTATCTCTTTCATTACGTCCATGCCGTCTTCCTGCCCTGACCACTCCATGGCGCACACCTACTTCCTTCCGTCAAAGAAATTCAGTTCCCAAGTATCATCTTCAAAATCAAAGAATGTTTCTGCCCCTTTGTACAATTCCTCCCGATCTCTCAGAATGGGCAGAACCATAAATCCCCACCGCTCCTTGGCAACCCATACAAAGAACTTCATCTCTCCCTCTGCAATAGTATCTGTTTCCTCCTGAATCACAGTACCCGCATAAGCTTCATCAATCTCTTTCTGCGTGGTTTTTTCAAACTTAGAGGTATCATAAGCAAAAAAATATGTTCTAAGCCGCTTTCCCTGCTCATCATTCAGATACAGATCTAATTGGTTCCCGATATGGAAACGAGAAATATATCCGATGTGATTTTCTGTATCCTGGCTCTTAATCAGGAGCTTCTCTTCATTCTCATGGGTATACGCCATAATCTCATAGGGCAGGCTGCCCACCCTGTAATGTTCATTTACCTTCATATATCCCAGCTTACAGTTCATGAAATAAGCAAGAGCGCCCTCCAGACAGCACATTTTTAATTCCGTTCCTGCACTATCCCGCCGGATTCCCTGTATCCGTTTTCCCGGAACATATTGCTTTAATGCTTCCAGGAACAATCTCGACTTGCAGGACTGCCCAGTCAGCTTAATCATTTCATATTCTGCAAGCTGTCCCTTTTCAAATTTTTGGTCCAGAAAGCGTTCCATCAAGCCATATATCTCCGGCCGCAGAAGTTCTTCAATTTCATATAAATACAGGCAGATTTCCAAAGTGCCGGAAATATTATCAAGCCGTCCTGCGGCGAATCCGTTGTTTCCCTCCCCGTAAAAAGAAAGCTTCCATTTATCTAAAAAAATACCTTCCCCTTTATTTGTGGATATTTTCATTTCATAGCAGAAGCCGGCCTGAAAGAACTGTTTTTTAATCTGCTCTGCCAATTCAAACAGATAATAGTAATTGTTCTTTACAAAGAAATACTGCTCCCTGCTTCTACCCTCATACTCCTTAAACCGGGTAGGCAGCCACTTTTCCGCCTGAAGGTAACGTCTTTCCAGCTCCTCATAAGCAGCTTTTCCTTCCTCGGCAGCACCTATGATTAAGGTTTCTTTTGCCTGAAAGCCGAGTTCCTGCACCAGGTGCAGCTTCAAAAGCTGTAGGATACGGTAAGTCAGGTTATTTCCTCCCAGATTTGTGTCTCCGTTTTCATAACGTGTTTCCAGATCAATGATATAGGACACCCTGTTATTCTCAATCCGAAACCGCCCGGAAGTTAAATCTGTGGTTCCACCGCCGCAGTCAATCACAAGGGCATGATACCATCTGCGCTCCTCATAGCCCTTTGCTCGGATCATGCTGTGAATACTGTGAAACAAAACAGCCATTCCCTCATCCAACTCGCAGTTCACGGTATACTCCGGAAGCAGTTCCTTGAACAGTCGATGGAATTTTTCTTTCTGCCGAATTGGGGCCAAAAGCTGAATGTTCTTGAAACTGCACTTAAACTGCTGACGTGCCATTTCCAGAAGGTAATCCAGAAAGGCCCTAAGTATCTCTTTTCTGGAGAATTGATATTTAAAGCCGCTTTTTAATATAACGCTCTCCACCCGGTCCGCATCACTGATCCATCGCTTGATATCATAGAACACAGCAGCATCCTCGTCCCGGTAGTTTTGTCTGTTCATTTCCTGGGCATCATAGCCAAACAGGAACTGCGTCTCTCCTCCTGATTTCTCCCGCACACCAACAATGCTGGGAATAATGGTTTTGCCCTTTGCCTTTACAATCCGTACACTTCCATCCGAAAGACAGATACCCATGGTAGTATTGGAACTTCCGAAATCAATTACCAACGGCAGATCCACCTGAGTAATTTGTCTTTCCACCACATCTAAAAGAGGAATCCGGACGGCTTCTGTATGGCCGGGCACAAAGACATGATTTCCGTAATAACAGTCATACAAAAACTCGGAAATCGCCTCATTTGGGAAGTACAAAATAGAATACTGATGTTTTTCCAACGGACATACGGGCACATCCTTTCCCTTAATGAGATATGCTCCATCCTCCGTCTCCTCTATGAAGAAGCAGGTATATAGCTTAAGTGTTTCATCCACCAACAAAAGGTTTCCGCCGTAAAGCCGTTCATCAGACTTTATTTGGTATCCATCCAGTTCGTTCATTTCCGTATCTTGAAATATCGTAATGGTCCCGGGAATATTCACCTCCGGAGCCTCTAAAAACCGAATTGGCTGATAATTCAGAAACTCCTGTATACGCTCCAGTCCGCCTTCACAGAATTCTCTGATATGCCGGTATTCTTTTTGCCCCCTAAACCGCATAATTAAACGAATCAGTCCATCCTTGTCTTCATTTTTGGCAGAAGAAACCACCAGCCCCTCTTTCCTGCATATTTCACGAAGGTGAAATGTGGTCATCTTTTCCAGTTCACTCTGTCTGTAGGTATGTTTTTCCGCCTCTTCCCGACCGGGATTCAGGGTATAAGTATACTGGCCCATGTTTTCTCCCATCTGTGTACTTTTCCGCACACCCTCACTCCGATACCTGAGTGTTCGCAGTTACTGCAGCCTGCGCTTCCCTTGCCGCAATTCCGGCTTTGGCAGCCTCAATTTTTTTATCAATTCCTTCTGCCAGCTCTGTCAATCCTAATTGTTTATAGGATGCCTGCGCTGCACGATAAAAGGTGATGGCGCTCTCATAACTACCCTGCGCCAACAGCTCATTTCCCTGATTTTCCATATTTATAGCATTCTGCTGATCATTTAGCTTTTGTTCATTATCCAGCGCCTGACTGACTACTTCTGCCTCTATCTGTTCCTGCAAGCGTTTCTCTTTCTCCAACTGTTCTTTTTCCAGCTTTTCCTCTGCTGCTATCTGCAGCTCCAGTGCTTCCTTTTTTCCATCCATGAAATAGAGCTTCGCTGCCTGTTCTTTTGCCTCTTTATAGAGTGTAATAGCGCCCTCCAGGTTTCCGTACTCCTCTTTTCTCTCCCCCTGAGCAATTAGGTCAAATACCTCTATGTAACCTTCCGTTCGGTCCAACTGTTCTTCAATATAGGAAAGCCCGATATTTCCGCCATCCACCGACATTTGCCGGGCAACCAGATACAATTCCTGCGCTTTCTGATATTCGTCCCCGCTCAATGCCTCATCTGCCATGATTACCTGCTCAGCAAGCTTTGTATGTAAATCGGCCTCTCGATACTCCTGATCTTTGTTCAAGCTGTTAGCCAGCTCTTTTGCTTTTCCATATTCTTCAACTGCTTTGGGAAAGTTATTACAGGCAAAATATTCTTCCCCGCTCTCCATACACTGCCGTAAGAATTGCGTTTTATTCTGAATACTGCGATGCCGCAGAAACAGCATTATGCCGACAGTAATAGCAGTAAGCAGAACCGGGAGCACAATCAGTAGTATCTTTTTAAGGGAAATCGGCTTTTGGGGAGACTGATACACCTTGTTTACAGAGGTCACGGCCATGGAGTAATTGTCGATACTTCTACTGTTTTGCTCTTTGAGAATGCGGTCTTCAACCTGGTCTAAGATATCCTTTGTCTCTTTGGCATCATTAACAATCTGAAGGATTTCCTGCTCTCCACACTGCTCCCATACGCCCCTTGTAAGCTGTATGAAAAGATCACCGGCTTCTAGTTTCTTTTTCCGTGAAATCTGTATTTCAGGTTTTCCTCTTTCTCCCAAAAAGGAATAGAGATTGTTGCGCTCCTCATGCCGTGCAGCCTCATCTAATAAGATTCTGTCCTGCTCCAACAGATTCCGGGTCAGTGACTGATCCTTGGTCTGCTCCAGAATCCGGGCATTCCGGATTAGATACAGGCGGCTGTTGCCCACATGACAATAACGGAGTTTCCGATAATCGGTCACTGCCATCACCACAGCGACTTTTAAATGCATTCCTGCCTTCTGTCTCAAAAGCTCTGCATGAGATCGATGGAGATATCGCCGGAGAGCGCCTTTTCCCATCGTAGGAGCTTCCGTAAAATCACGGATAATACTGTCTACTACTAATCTTGCACTGTTGACGACGGGTTCATCATCCAGACTGTCTGCCAATACATAACAGGCAAAATCATCCATTTCCACATAGCCGAAATAATCCCGGTTAGATAGCTTCTGCCCCTCTTCTGATATATGAAGCGTTTGAAAATCAGAATTGATTCTTCTCATTTAAGCCTCCAGCCTTTGTATCAGTACGACACTTCCATTATCCTTCTGTGTATTTTCTTTTTGCTCTGCAGCGCTAATCATGCAGTCAGCTAATTTCTGAGCGTCAGCATTTTCAATCAGGATGTCTTCTATTTCTCTCCAGGAAAGCTCCTCAAAGATCCCTTTGCTCATCAACAATACTTTATCACCCGGCCTTAATAACACCGGCTGTTCACATACTTCTATCTCATGGAAACCATCCTGTCCGAGATAATTCCAAACCCTTTTCTCCTCCATGCTCCAAAGAGTTTCCTGTCTGGAAATCTTTCCGTCATCATAAGCTTGCAAAACTAAAACATCCAGTGTCTGACCTTTACTCAGTGGAATGATTTCCCCACCTCGCATGATAGAGATGCGAACATCTCCTGCCACCGCATAATAAAGGTGGCTGCGGCTGAAAAAAACTGCCCCAACACTTGCGCCGCCTCTGCGTTCCCCTATTGTCCTTTGGATACGCCGGCTAGCCTCCAGAAACGCCGTCTTGAAAAAATATACCGGGTCATTTAATTTGCAATACGGCTCAAAACGGTCTAAAATCGTATCCACCGCCACTTGCGCACAAACAGTACCCGTATTGGCACTGCCAATCCCATCCGCTATAACTGCCATCAAACCGGCTCTACCTTCCCAAGCCTGTGCAATATCCGCCTGCACCTGCCGACAGCCCCTGGTCTGGGCTATCCCAATGCAAGGTTGTTTCTCTCCAGCGCGGGACTTATGATTCCACCCAAGCAGACAGCGGCAAAAAAACAGGATTATGTATATGATGCCCAGTCCGATTAGTACCGGCATACCATTCGTCATTTTAAATCTCCCCATGAGAAATTTTTTCCGCACAAAGGTATAAATAGAAAACGGCTTTTTCCCAAGTTGATAATATCGTAAGGATTTATCTCCAGCGGTACATATACAGGCTTATCATTCAGATATGCAATACCGGATGAATCTCCCGGAAGAATCATGGTATTCAAATTCTTTGGATCATATACAATGATGGCATGATTCCTGCGGTTGATCTCATTGTCTCCCAGGATCTGGATATCCATATCATCTCCCCGACCGACAAAATTCTTTCCTTCATGAATCTTGTAATCCATGCCTACCTTAGCTCCCTCAATACAGATGATCCATCCGCACACAGGACGCACCGATTCCTCCAGTATTTCCACGGGAGGCTCAAAACCCAGCGGTTTCTCTGCAAAAGCCTCATCTAGAGTCTTCATGTTGCAGTATGGACATATCTTCCCATAACGTCTGGGATTATAAATGTGTCCATTAGGACATTTTGCCAAACCCATTTTTTCAATCTCCTATCTTTTCTGATATAAACCAAACCTACAGTTTATGTATTTATGCATCACGTCAAAAGTAATTTCGTATTTGCAATGTAAAGAATATCCCCCGCAATAACCTTACAGGGACGATGAATCACACGGTAACATTCTCCATCTTCCACTTTCCTGATTTTTACACCATTTTGAGATCCCAAATCTTCCACATACCATTGATCCAAACAATAATTCAACGCAGCATGCTGAAAATCAATAAAGCTACTGTACTCACAATCCGTCAAATCAATATCCAATTCCTGATCCTGTCCCACCTTCCCGATTATCCAGGAAACTTTCCCCTGTAAATCCCATGATTTAATGGGCTTTCCTGCTTCATCCAGCAGAATCAGTCTTTGTACTTCCTGTGTTCTCTTCGATTCCGGCATTGCTTCTTCGGCATTTTTCCTGCTACTAAGAATAAAAAGATCAAATACTGCTACAGCCATTCCTGCAGCAGTCACAAGAAAAAGCGCAGGTGTAAAACGCCATGTTCTTATTTCCTTGATAAAAAGTAAAATAAGTCCTATTCCGCATAAAATGATTAAGCTATCCAGAGTCTGCTTAACTCCTTTTCCCTTTATTTCCCGCCGCATTCCTTTTTTCTGCCTCCTGCATGCTTCTTGTTCTAAAAAATGCCGCATACATTTCCTCTGTATTGATTGGCCACTCGGACATTTTTAATTTCCTGTCCTGATAGGTTTCCATTCCCTTGCTCGGCTGAAATCCGAAGAACTGTTCAAACCGCCCCATATCCGGCTTCTTTTTCCCAAAAGGATCTCTGCCGCTTTCCGTTTTTTCCCTTGCATTCATAATGCTCCGGGATCTTTTCAGACATTCTGCATCATATCTTTTACGGCGTTCTTCATTTCCCAGACATGAATAAGCTTCTTGAATTTCATACATGCGCTCCTGTTTTGCCTTATCCTCCTTTACCATGTCCGGATGATTTTTTTTTGCAAGACTGCGATATGCCTTTTTTATTTCCTCCATTGATGCTTGTCTGTTTACGCCCAATATCTTATAATAATCTTTCATGCGCTGCCGCCTGTCAGTATATTTGTTAATGGGGACTGCCTGCAAGCAGGCAGCCCCCGTTTATCCGTTTCCGCCAAAGCTGCATGCGGAATTCTACTATTCAGGTAATGCTGTACCCACCTTCCACGGATACCTGAGCCATCTTATCTTTCTTCTGCTTCATGATTAGTTTAAAAGAGCCGATGCCTTCAGCATCACCGTAGTCTTCCTTATAATCCACAACAAAAGCATTAGGGTAGGAATACTTACGAACCACCTGTGAAGCGGCAATCACTTCGACAGTAACTTTACGATAACAATCTGAGTTCTCTGCCGGAACCAGCGCCCAAAAGCCCAACTGCTTGGTTGCGTCAAAGGGCTCTCCGTCTACCGCAGTCAAAATCTTTCCCGTAACCGTTATTGTGCTGCCCAGATCTGTTGACCTAGCATTGCTATCCTGCGGAATGTCAGTGCTGACCTTCACACCGGTAATGCTTGTCGTTCCCAGTTCAATCGTGGTACTTCCCTCCACCTTTAATGTAAATCCCATAATTGGTCTCCTTTCATCTACTATGTATTATGTATTTATTCTTTACCAGCCTGCCCGTTTACTCTCCGCTGAAGCCGCCCTCAAACTTAAGGCTGCTCATCTTATCCTTCTTCTGCTTGATCAAAAGACGGAATGTGCCTGCTCCTGTTTCATCCGTAAAATCCTCCTCGTATCCTACCAAGAATGCGTTGGGAATCGTGATCTGGCGCACAATCTGAGATGCGCTCACAACATCAATCTGCACCTTCCGGTAACAATCTGACTTTTCTGCCGGAATCAACGACCACTTAGCAAGCTTGCTGGTGTCATCCGCTACCTCCCCGTCTACAGCCGCCAGTATTTTTCCTGTAATTAATACCGTCGAACCCAGATCCGTTGATCTGGCATTAGAATCGTGGGGAATATCAGCCCCAAACTTAATGCCGGTGATGCTGGTCTCCTTTAACTGGATAGACTCGCTTCCTTCGATACTTAATCGTACTCCCATTTTTGTTTCCTCCTTCTTTTTATCTGTACGGCAGTACAGAGTTATTCATTTCCAGCTTTCCTTGTAAGCTGTACTTTCAGGTTTTTAGTTGTGTTAGCAAAGGTCACCAACACATCACAGATTCCGTTTTTCTCATCAATGCTGTAATCCAGTTCGTCTCCATCCTGAAGAATAGAATTGACAGACTGCCGATCCGCATCCCATCTGCTCTTCTGGCTGTTAGGATTATTACTGAAGAATGTCAGTATTTTATCCTGCTTAAAATCTCCGCTGTAGAACCGCAACATACGTTCAATATAGGTAACAACCAGTGTCTTATAAATAGGCTCAAACTCGCTACCGTTACTTAACAGATTCCGTGCCTTGTAAACTGTTATATTCTTGATATTCTGGCCCTTATACTGTGCATTATCCGAAGAAAATACAAAGCCAAAGCCGGTACGATTGATGGAATTTTTGATGGCGTTAGTAAAACCGGAGATCTCCTTAGTCATACTGGTTGTCGCCAAAAGTGTGTTGTCATTGGCTTCCACATCAAACCGCACGCCTGGATATTCCATACTTGTATTTTTGAAGCGTTGCTTCAAATACTCTGGACACTGCCATGCAGCCACGATTCCTGCCGCTACATAAGATGCACCAACATAAATACCTTCCAGCCACATCTTCATAACATCATCCTTCTCTGTAGAGAGAGAGACATTGCCATCCTCATCCATGACCATGCGCTTATCCAGAACCAATCCGGACTTATCCTTGGGAATGATGGTCGCATTGGGAATACAAGGCACAGCAAACTCGCTGTATGCTTTCTTCATGAGCGGTGCACATTTTTCCATATATATGTTGACGCCCTCTGTTGCAATATAACTGAATGTTGATTCCTCGCCGGAACAAAAGCTGAAGAAGGTTGTAATGCGGTAAGGCTGTAAAGCATTCATTAAAGTTGCCACGTTCTCCATGGAATTATTACCCCGCTTTTCTTCCCGCTTGTTGCCTGCGAAACGAACCCTCTGAAGCCTGCCGCCCTCTGTCTGGTTCAGTTCCACATCAGGCACAATTCCAAACCAGATGGTATTGTCAAATTCATTTTTGTCGTTAGTTGTATTGAGGTATGCAATCAGACGTGGCAAATTGCTGGCTTTTACCATCATCTCAAGGGGCAGATTTGTGATTAGGAGTTTAGGCTGCATTCCCTTATCCTTAACCTGATACTGGTCGAAAAAGGTCTTTACCCCCAGCATTCTCTCCATCAAAGGCTTAACTACTTTGATGAAATCGTCCTTGCTTTTCTTGTAAAACTCCAGATAACTGTTGTAGTTGCGCACCTCCAGTTCTCGGTTAACACTGCTCTCCATGGTAGAATTTAACGGGCAGAATGTCCGTACTACCAAATCCCTTACATAGTCGGACGGATTTTCATTCAATGCATCATAATCTTCCCGGAATGCTTCCATTAGGCTCGTATTCACCTGATCATCCACCACCGCAAGCTGAGTGCTCTCCTCTTGCTTCATCTCCAGAATCTTTAACTCACCATCCTCGCCCATGCTCAGAAGCCCGGCTTTAAACTCCGACTGTCCCTGTCCTGCTTCGCTGTCTCCAAGCAACAGCCGTGTCTTAATATCCTCTATTGCCAAAGGCAGCATGGCAAGAACATTGTTATAGTTCTGACTTGCGTGTTCAAACTGATAGTTCAGTTTATCACCCATATCCAGGCGCTTAGGATCTTCTTCATCCAATTCTGCATATTTACTATATGTATATTGGATTTCCCTGCGGACCTGTCGAATGTCATCCATGATTTTCTTGGGAGAAATCATCTCCAGAATATTACTGAACTGGAAATCCGCATTTGCCACTCCCTGTGCATCTCTGGCACCCATCAGCGTTGTCAGCATATTTAAAAGATCATTGGATTCATTTAATGGGATTTCCGTAACACAGTTTTGGGGAATGTTTTCCGGCTTTTCCAGACTGTACTGAATACTTCCCGTTGTTGCATCGCACCAGGAATACACGACTGGGTAAACTTTTCCAGAAATTCTTCAAAACTTGAGACCAGCAACTCTTCATTGATCTCTTTTATTTTGTCGTCATCCAAGCTGCTCTTACCCCTTACATCCCCGATCAGGGTTAGCAAATTGAGCCGTTCCGGATTGATTTCGGCAAACAGCATTGTTCTGTTTGTCTGTGTGATTGTCTCCATGGCCATCACATCCTCCTTTTTTATGATTTATTGAAATACTGCAACATAGTGGATCTCCAGATCATACCTTCCGTCATGCGAAGTAATATAGATGATATCCCCAAAACTGATGCTGTACTGTATCTGCATACAAGCAATCGCATTTCCAACCATGACGCCGGATTTTGATCTGTGGTATAAGATCATGCTGCAATTTTCATCCGCAATAAGAAAAATATCTTCCAGCTGTAAGGCTTTTACCTGTTCCGGGTAAGTACCAAAAAGCGCTTCCAAAGATACCCTGCCATCTTTCACCTTGTTCATGGGAAAGGAAAGCGGCGGTATTTCCTCCTCTTCTTCCGGCTGCAAGACAAAATATGCATCTAATTTCCCACAAAAGTGATTTTGTTTCTTCTCCTCTGTCAGGAGCTCCAGCTCCGGCTTTGGCTTATGAAATATCTTCCAAAGGATAAATACTGACACAATAAAGATTAATACAATTACCCACCAGTACGCCTGCCATAGCGGAATCACCTTAATGCGATGGACATACTGTACCGCATTTTCACCATCGCTTACCTGCAATGTCACTGTATGTGTCCCTGTGCTTTGGGGCGCAATCGTCAGAAGATTCCCCTCCAGAGCAGCAATAATCCCTTCCTGTGCATCTGTGATAGAGTATAAAAGCGTGTCACTGTCCAGATCCGTAAAATAATCATCTAGGCAAAGCGTCCATTTATCCTCCAGCATCGTACAGCTGTCTTCCGGTATGCTTCCCGTGGGCATCTCATTCGTTACTCTGACTTCAACAGGAAATGAATAGCTTCCAAGCTCATCCCACAGCGTTCCACAAAGCATATATGTACCGGAATGGGAGAACTTTAATTGACCTTGCAATACGCCATTCGATACCTTAGCGTTTCCCTGAACCACGTTTGCATCATCGCTAGCAATTTCCCAGAAAAATGTCTCATAAAATCCTGCATCGCTAATGATATTTCCGTTACGGTCTTTAAAGTAAACCTGATACCCCAGATTCTGATTTCTCCCTATTTTTGTTGCCATCTCTAATACCGGCGTCTGTTTCCGATAGCTGATTATATAAACCTGTAAATCCTGCCCTTCATCTGTCGCAGAACGGATAATCAGTTCCTTTCCGGCCTCACTCTCTTCAGCGTTTTCAATTTTTACCACTGCATAATGTGACAAACATGTTAAAGGAATCTCTTCTTTGCCATATTTAACCACTGCTTCCCCTACAGGCTTAGAAGAAATCAGCAATATATTAATCTCATCTAAATACAGGGAATCCAGCACACATTTGATTTCTTGAATTCCTCCTGCATAGGTGCCATTGGAAAATTGTTGTATCTTATAAAGCAGATTATCTTGAAAGATTCCATACAATACTTCTATCAAATCTTCCGGTCCCTGTGCCGAATAACTCTTAGCTTGCGTCTGTTCTGTAATCTCTTCCAGAACTTCCTTGCTGCCATCATATTGACCGAAAGCTACTGTATATATCTGTATATTTTCCTCTTTACATTTTTGAACACATTGCTCCAGTTCTTGATTGGACTGTTCTTCTGTACGTTCATTCCATCTTGACAGGTCTGTTTCCCCATCCGAAATCAGCACCATTATCTTTCTGGTGCTTTTGCCTGCGGCCAACAGCTCATATGCATAGGAGACACCCAATCCAATATCCGTATCCCCAGAGTATGTTATTGCATCCAGTTCTTCCTTTAATGAGTCCCTCCTTACAGCTGTTGCTGTAGAATCTGGAACTGAATAAGATAAAATACTGTCATTGTAAGCCACATACCCTACTCGGACATTTTCAGTCTGAACAATATCCACGAATGCCTGTACCATGTTCAATCCCATCTTTGAGGAATCATTTGTTTTCATGGAACCGCTACAGTCGATAACAAAAATGATATCCACAGACTCTTTTTCAAAAGCAATCTCCTCTGCATATGCTGTTTTAGGAAAGAGCAGACATAGGACGATGCAGCAAAACAATATTCGTATTCCTTTCATTCTCCGTCCTCCCTCTCCTTGCCAATCAGGCTACTTCTGCTTTTTTACGGGCTTTTTGGGCTGGAAAAGGCCGAACTCAGATGCTGTACCGTCAGCTCTTTTCGCTGCATTTAAAGCCGTCTTTGCCAATAATTCAAGCACTTTCTTTTTCATCTTCTTCCCTCCTTTCGACCATCATATAAATAGAAATAATCAAAAAAACACCTATAAAACAAACCGAGAGACGCTCCAACCGAAGCCACCATATAATAATTCCTACAAAGGACCACATTAGGTATAGCTGAAAACTTCTTTTTCTAAACAATCTTCTTTCTTCTGTTGTAAAAGGTCTATTCCTATGTTCAATAGGTGCTTTTACAAAAATGCACATTCCTAAAAATATCAATGCGACAATCCATAACCAGACAATATTATTCAAATATACCCAAATTGCATTTATTATCACTAAATAGGACAAACAAGTTACAGCAAAAAGACAAAAGCATCTAAAATAACTCTTTGCGTGATATCCTCCGGAAAAAAATCTCAAGCTTACAAATATTACATAGAATACGGCAATTTCAAGCAATGATTTCATGCAAAAACCAATACTGAAGGCAATTATAAAATTTATTATATTTGCCATTGTTATTTGTATACCATAACTGCATAACTCAATTTTATCATCTTCAATTATTCCATTTCGACATAATAAATCTGTTAAAATTAATGAAACTCTGTATATATTACTCACCTTCTTTCTTTTAGAGATTATTCTAAATAATGATAAACTTCAACCGTTTTTGCATAATCCGTTATTTTCCGACACAATCCGTGCTTTTTCATCAATATAAGTAGATAGTAAATCAGCAATATGAACATAATTTACGCTGTTCTCCAACTATTTTCTTCTTACAGTACTTGAGTAGTGATTTACAAAGTGCCTTCCGGGAGTGCTTTCGATAAAGCTTTTTACTTGTTTTCGTCTATGGGAACAGGATGGCAAATAATAACACCTGGCAGGAGGATCTCGCAGAATGAAAAAGCTGATGTAGCTCTGGTTCCCATACATGACGAAGGGGACCGGAGGAACAGCTGCCCATCTTCCTCGGAACCGTTCAGATGATAGAAAACTAAAAAACGTTTGACACGGCCTATACAAAGTGATATGATTTTGATATCAAATAAAATCACACCTACTTCAAGTAGGTCTTTGGCGCAAAATAATTGCGCAGAAAAGAGGGGCAAAATGAACGAAAAGATTTATGTAACCAGAAAAAACGGTATGTCGGCACTGTTTCTCACCCTGTTGTTTTACCTTGCATACATAGGGATTACCATCTTCGCAGCCATGCGGCTGGATAAGGGCTACTGGGTGTATAACGTACTCCTAATTGTGGGTATCATCGGAATGTGTCTGGGCTGGATTCCCTTTCTTGGTCTGAAGGTCCTGAAACCCCAGGAAGCCCTGGTACTGACGCTCTTTGGTAATTACAAGGGAACCATCCGGGAGGCAGGCTTCTATTATGTGAATCCCTTCTGTACCTCAGTGAATCCCGCCGCAGCAACCAGGCTGGCCCAGAGCGGAGATGCCGCCGGAGGAATCCAGTCCTCCCTCCATGCAACAATACAGTCCTCTAACGAGCTTTCCGTTTCCATCGGAGGCAGCATTAGCAAAAAAATTTCACTGAAGGCAATGACCTTAAACAACGGCAGACAAAAGATTAACGACTGCCTGGGCAACCCCGTGGAAATCGGAATTGCCGTTATCTGGCGCGTGACGGACACCGCCAAGGCTGTCTTCAACGTGGACAATTACAAGGAATACCTGTCCCTGCAGTGTGATTCCGCCCTGCGAAACATCGTTCGCATCTATCCCTACGATGTGGCTACCAATGTAGATACCACCGGCGACGGTCAGGCAGATGAAGGCAGCCTGAGAGGCTCCGCTGAGGTGGTTGCAGAGCGTATCAAGCAGGAAATCCAGAGCAAGGTTGAGGATGCAGGTCTGGAGATTATCGAGGCGAGAATCACCTACCTGGCCTATGCTCCCGAAATTGCTTCCGTCATGCTGCAGCGCCAGCAGGCTTCCGCCATCATCGACGCCCGGAAGATGATTGTGGACGGTGCCGTAGGTATGGTGGAAATGGCTCTGGAGCGATTGAATGAAACGCAGCTGGTAAACCTTGATGAAGAGAGAAAGGCCGCCATGGTATCCAATCTTCTGGTAGTGCTCTGTGGCAACCATGACGCTCAACCCATCGTAAATGCAGGGAGTTTATATTAATGGCTGAAAAGAAACAGATTCCTCTTCGACTGTCGGAAAAACTTTATAATGACATTGCCGCCTGGGCGGAGGATGACTTCCGCTCAGTCAACGGGCAGATTGAATATCTCCTGTCCGAATGTGTCCGACAGCGCAAAAAGGACGGAAAATATGTATCGGAGACTATTGATGTACCGCCGAAATTGGATATATAATTATAAAAACTAAAAACGGAGGAACTACCATGGAAGCAATTAAGACAGAAGGTCTTACGAAATGCTACGGCAAAAACCGTGGTATTACGAATCTGAATCTCACTGTCAACGAAGGAGAATTCTTCGGCTTTATCGGACCCAACGGTGCCGGTAAAAGTACCACCATCCGTACTCTTCTGGGACTGATTAACGCCACCGAGGGAACAGCTAAAGTACTGGGACAGCCCATTGGGACAGGCAAGCCGGAAATACTCTCACGTATCGGCTACATGCCTTCGGAGGCTATGTTTTACAACGGCATGCGGGTGCGGGACTGCCTGCGCTTCTCTGCCGAATTACGAAAAAAGGACTGCCGGGAGGAGGCTGAAAATCTCTGCCAAAGGCTGGAGCTGGATACCACCCGTAAGGTCAGCGAGCTGTCTCTGGGCAACCGCAAAAAGGTATCTATCGTCTGTGCCCTGCAGCATAAGCCGGACCTCTACATACTGGACGAGCCCACCAGCGGTCTGGATCCCTTGATTCAAAAAGAATTTTTCTCCCTGCTTCAAGAGCGCAACAAGGAAGGAGCAACCGTCTTTTTCTCCTCCCATGTGCTGTCCGAGGTACAGAATTATTGTGGCAGAGCCGCAGTAATCAAAGAGGGCAGACTGATTGCCTGTGATAAAATCGAGAACCTGCGCAACACTTCCGCCAAGCGGGTGTCTCTTCGTTTTCTCCCCGGTTCCCCGGAGATTAGCCTGGATTCTGCGGAAAGTCTCCTGCTGACAGGAACTCTTTCACCAAAGGACATTGCCGGCTTACAGAAAGCGGAAGATACTCTGTCCTTCCTCTACAATGGTGAAATAAATCTCTTACTGAAACAGCTGGCTTCCCTTTCACTGGCTGATGTAAATATCGACGAGCCGGACCTGGAGGAAGTCTTCCTCCACTATTACGAGAAAGGAGGCGAAGCACAATGACTCTTGTAAAGCATGAAATGAAGCTGGGCAGAACTGCCCTGATTGTCTGGACACTGGCAATTGGTCTGATGCTTGCCATCTGTGTCCTGATATATCCGGAAATGAAAAGTGAAATGGACAGCATGACTGCCATGTTCTCTTCCATGGGTGCCTTTACCGCCGCCTTTGGCATGGACCGTATCAATTTCGGCGAATTTACCGGCTTTTACAGCGTGGAATGCGGTAACATCATCGGTCTCGGCGGCGCTTTTTTCGCAGCTTTGCTTGGAATCTCCGCCCTGGCAAAGGAGGAAAAGGAGCATACCGCCGAATTCCTGCTGACCCATCCCTTGAAGCGCCGGGATATTGTCACCGGAAAGCTCTGTTCCATCCTTGCACAGATTCTGCTTCTGAATCTTATGGTATTCCTGCTGGTAGTTGCTTCTGTTTTAGCCATCGGTGAGAAGATTGACTGGACTCCATTGTTTTTACTCCATCTGTCCAACGCCATCCTGCAGCTTGAGACGGCATTTATCTGTTTCGGTATTTCTGCCTTCCTGAAAAGAGGCAGTCTTGGGATAGGAATGGGAGTAGCCATGATTTTCTATTTCCTGAATCTGGTGGCTAATATTACTGACAGCCTGGAATTCTTAAAATATTTTACACCCTTCTCCTACACGGAAGGCGCTGACATTCTGGCTGACGGACATCTGAATGTACCTTATCTGGTCATCGGAATTGTTTGCACAATAGCGGGTGGCATAGCTGCATATGTAGAATATTGCAAAAAGGATATCTCCTGATGGCATCATAAAACATAGCTCCAGGCATCAAGGGAAACTAAGTGAAAAAAATCCACCTCTCCTTAAAAAGCGGAACTGCTCTCCGGCAGCTCCGCTTTTACTATTTCATCGTTCTTAAATTATGACTCGCTTAACCTTCCATGAATACACTCTCCGGTACTCTTCCGGGAACGACGATATCATTGATATAGTCGGCAAAGGTTCTCCTATTGATGTAATAGTCAAAAATCTGCTTTTTAGTTCCATCTTTAAAATGAACCCACAGCTTGGTGGTTACGTTGTAATACTCGTCGGTTATCTCCTCCACCTCTGCCTGCTCTATATCCTCATATTTCAGGTAGTACAGCTTGTTAATCACTTCCTTGATGAAGATGCCCTCTACAGTAAACAGATAACCTTCCTTGCCCGTTTTAAATACAGTGGTGTCCAGAAAGCCCATCACCTCATCCACATCGACAGGAATAAAATAATATTTGAGAAACTTGTTGATTCTTTTGTCACCCCTTTTGCTGTTATGGGGAAAGGTCCATTTTAAGCTTCTCGTTTTCATGGAATCCACATGCCTGTCGAAAATGATTTTTATTCTGTTCGGATCTGTAATCATGCTCTGTCTCTCCTTTTCAGATTAATCAATGGGAGTAGGATTCTCCTCCACTACCCAGGGCAAACCATACTGATTCAAAGCATCCATGAAAGGATCGGGATCAAACTCCTCCACATTGAATACACCGGCTTTTTTCCAGGTTCCGTTCATCACCAGCATCGCACCAATCATGGCAGGAACGCCGGTGGTGTAGGAAATTGCCTGAGAACCCAGCTCCTTATAGCATTCCTGATGATCACATACATTATATATATATATGGTCTTTTCCTTGCCATCTTTTACACCCTTGAAGATGCAGCCGATATTGGTCTTGCCCACCGTGCGGGGTCCCAGAGAGGCAGGATCCGGCAGCAGTGCCTTCAGGAACTGAATGGGAACAATCTCTTTCCCCTCAAACATCACAGGGTCGGTACGCAGCATACCCACATTTTCCAGACACTTCATATGGGTCAGATAGCTCTGTCCGAAGGTCATAAAGAAGCGGATTCTCTTGATTCCGGGAATATTCTTTGCCAGGGACTCAATCTCCTCGTGATGCAGGAGATACATATCCTTCTTCCCCACCTGGGCAAAATCATATTCCCGCTTGATTTCCATAGGCTTCGTCTCTACCCAGTGGCCGTTCTCCCAGTAGGAGCCGTTGGCTGATACCTCGCGAAGGTTGATTTCAGGATTGAAATTGGTTGCAAAAGGGTAACCGTGGTCTCCACCGTTGCAATCCATAATATCAATATAGTGAATCTCATCAAAATAGTGCTTCAGGGCATAGGCGGAAAAAACACCGGTTACACCGGGGTCAAAGCCACTGCCCAGAAGTGCGGTAATTCCTGCTTTCTCAAAGCGCTCTTTGTAAGCCCACTGCCAGGAATAGTCAAAATACGCCGTGAAGCCCTCCTCCCTGCAGCGCTTTTCATAAACAGCACGCCACTCAGGATCCTCGGTATCCTCCGCCTCATAGTTGGCAGTATCAATATAATCCACTCCACAGGCCAGACAGGCATCCATGATAGTCAAATCCTGATAGGGCAGCGCCAGATTCAAAACAGCTTTTGGCTGTTCCCTGCGAATCAAGGCTGTCAGCTCATTTACATCGTCGGCATTGACTGCAGCGGTGGTAATCACCGGCGCCTTCTCTCCCCTTGCAGCAAAATCCTCTTCTATCTTTTTCTTCAGTGCATTGCACTTACTCACTGTACGGCTGGCAATACAAATCTCTGAAAAAACATCCGCTTTCCCTGCACATTTCTGAATTGCTACGGAGGCAACTCCCCCACAGCCGATAATTAGTATTTTTGACATATCCGTCCTCTCCTGATATGATGAATCCTTTTTCTTTGGGTTCATTATAGCATAACCATGTTTGTTTGAAAATTTATTTCTGATTTAAAAAAAGGCCTTATTAAGACAAAAAAGCCTACAATCGCACTTATGCAGATTGCTGGCTTTTTCCATCTTAGTTATTTGCCATCTCACAGAGCTCTGCAAGCATCTTGGGCAATTCCGTATCCATGTTCTCATCGGAGAACTGGCAGGTGCCGACTTTTCTGTGTCCGCCGCCATTATATTTCAACATCAGGCTTCCTACATCAAGGGTAGCGGTACGATTTAAAATACTGTAGCCCACTGCTGCGGAACAGCCTGCACCGCCGCGCCCGCTGACAATCCATGCAGAAATATTCTGCTCCGGATACATGCTGTAAATCATAAAACGGTTTCCGGTATAGATTGGATCCACACCGCGCAAATCCGTGAGAATAACATTGCCTTCCACGCGGGTATACTTCGTTACCATTTCCTTAAATTTCTCTGTCTGCTCATTGTAAACTTCAATTCTTTCCTTCACATCAGGCAGATTCAGAATTTCTTCCGTGCTCATCACGCGGCAGGCTTCCAACAGCTTTTCCATCAATTGATAGTTGGAAATAGAGAACTGTCTCCATCTGCCCAGTCCGGTTCTGGGATCCATCAAAAATCCAACCAGAATCCAGCCCTTGGGATTCATCACCTCATCAATCGTCAGATTGCCGGAATCCACCTTGTCAACGGCTTCCATTATCTCACCAAACTGAGGAAAACGGGCCTCTCCGCCGTAGTACTCATATATAATCCTGGCACAGGAGGGAGTAACCCTGCTCTCACCCTTATATTTTCCTGCAAGCTGCAGTCTCTCATGCTCACTGGAATGATGGTCGAACCAGAGACCGCAGCCCTCCACATACGGTACGTTCGCCAGACAGTCATTCTCATTAATCTCTACCAGCCCGTCCTGTAAATCCTTGGGATGTGCAAACTTCCAATTATCAATAATACCTGCCTCCAGCAGCAGTGCACCACATACCAGTCCGTCAAAATCAGATCGTGTTACCAACCTCACTATAAAATTCCTCCTCGTTTGTTCAATATCTATCAATAAAGTATCAAAACTCGCTAATAGCTCCGCTTGGTTTTCTTTTTCGCACATTATATCATATTTCCGGCAATTTTGCCACTGTAAATTTATTTTGTGCGGAAATTTGCGCGAAA
Organism: Acetatifactor sp.; assembly: GCA_051880315.1. Lineage (GTDB taxonomy): Bacteria > Bacillota > Clostridia > Lachnospirales > Lachnospiraceae > Acetatifactor. Next base: position 55,050 of record JBJENR010000168.1, on the reverse strand, counting down.
ATTGTCAGGCATGCGTCAGTTATCTCACTTCCACCTTTCGGAGCAGCTTCTCCACATAAGCCGGCAGGCAAAAAGCGCCCTCATGAAGCCTTGTCGTGTAATAAAGGGTATCCAGCTCCCTGGCATTCCAACGGTCAGCATCCAGATCATGTACCGGATGGTATTTCTTCGACGCAAATCCAAACAGCCAGTGCCCGGAGGGATAGGTGGGGATATGGGCCTGATAAACCCTACTGATGGGAAAGCTCTCCACAATACGCTTGTGGGCCCGCATGCATGCCGTGGCATCAGCCTCATAGAAGGGACTCTCATGCTGGTTCACCATGATACCGTCCTCCTTCAGTGCCTTGTAACAGTTACCGTAAAATTCCTTGGTGAAAAGTCCCTCCCCGGGACCAAAGGGGTCCGTGGAATCCACAATGATAAGGTCATACTCATTTTCCCGGGAACGCACAAATCTCAAACCGTCCTCATAGTAAATGTGCACCCTCTCGTCATCCAGCCTGCAGGAGGTTCTGGGCAGAAACTGTCTGCTCACCTGAATCACCTGCTCGTCAATTTCCACCAGGTCAATGTGCTCAATCTCCGGATACCTGGCCAGCTCCCTGATGGCACCGCCATCACCGGCACCGATGACAAGCACCTTTTTTACATTGGGATGCACTGCCATGGGCACATGCACTATCATCTCATGATAGATAAACTCATCCTTCTCCGTTAGCATAATATAGCCGTCCAGCACAAGGAAACGTCCGAACTCCCGGGATTCAAACACATCAATCCTCTGGAATTCACTGTGTCCGCTGTAAAGCTGCTCATCCACCCGGATGGACAATTTCACATTGGGCGTATGGGGTTCCGAAAACCATAATTCCATATCTGTACCCTCCTGCTCTGTTATTTTTGCTGACTGTCATTTTGCCAATTCAGGAAAAATGCAACCCTCTGTCCGCAATGGCTCCCACATCTTAAGCCCAGACCTCCTTCAGCACATTCAGCCGGTCTATACCCGGGTCCTCCGGACCGGTCATGGAACAGCCCTTTTTCTTGGCATAGGTGATGTATTCCAGAATATCCGCTGTGATTTCCTCTCCCGGAGCCAGAATGGGAATACCCGGGGGATAACACATGACAAACTCGCTGCATATCCTTCCCTCCGTCTCCTCAAGAGGCAGGGATTCTTTTTCGGCATAAAAGGCATTCTGGGGAGAAACAGCTACCTTGGGCTCTATGTATTCCTGGGTAAACATTCCGCTGTTATCCTTACCGTACTTTCGTCTGATTTCCACAAGGGCACTGATAAGCCTCTCTATATCACGCTCTCTGTCTCCGATGGAAATATATGCCAATACGTTGGCAATATCCCCAAGCTCCATCTGGATATCGTACTCGTCCCGCAGGATGTCATAGACCTCGATTCCGGCAAGGCCGATGCCCAGAGTATTGATTGTCAGCTTGGTCTTGTCAAAATCATAGATACTGTCTCCATTGATCAGCTCTGACGTATAGGCATAGTAGCCGCCGATGCGATTGATTTCTTCCCTGGCATATTCCGCCAGAGCCGTCACCTTGCGAAATTCCTCTTTTCCCCGCAGTGCCAGGTTCCTTCTGGAAATATCAAGGCTTGCCAGCAGCAGATAGGAAGCACTGGTGGTCTGGGTCAGGTTAATTATCTGACGCACATAACCGGGATTCATATCCGGTCCGGTCAGCAGGAAGGAGCTCTGGGTCAGGCTTCCACCGGACTTGTGCATACTCACGGAGGCCATGTCCGCACCTGCCTCCATGGCAGAAACAGGCATATTTTCCCCAAAATAAAAATGGGTGCCGTGTGCCTCGTCCGCCAACACCTTCATACCGTTGGCGTGTGCCAGCCGTACAATGCTCTTTAAGTCGGAACAGATGCCGTAGTAAGTGGGATTATTCACCAGCACCGCTACCGCATCCGGATTCTCCCGGATGGTTTTTTCCACCTGGGACACCTTCATTCCCAGGGCAATCCCCAGCCGGCTGTCCATATCGGGATTCACATAAATGGGTATGGCACCGTTCAACACCAGTGCATTAATGACGCTTCTGTGCACATTTCTGGGAAGGATGATTTTATCACCCTTTTTGCAGACGCTCAGGACCATACTCTGCACGGAAGAGGTGGTTCCCCCCACCATCAAAAAAGCATAGGCTGCCCCAAAGGCTTCCGCTGCCATTTCCTCCGCCTCTCTGATGACGGAAATGGGATGGCAGAGGTTGTCCAGGGGTTTCATGGAATTGACATCAATCCCCACACACTGCTGTCCCAGCAGCTCCACAAGCTCCGGATTTCCCCGTCCCCGCTTATGTCCCGGCACATCAAAGGGCACGACTCTGTTTTTTCTGAATTCCTCCAACGCCTCATAAATCGGCGCCCTCGACTGATTATAAAGCCCCATGCCTCTCAATACACGTTCCTTCCGCTGAAAATTTCTATCATTTCCTTCCGCAGATTATCCATAATCTCAAGCCTTACCTTGGGCGGCAGCTCATAGACGTCGCTGTTAAAAAGATAGTTCTGCAAATCTATCTCCTTCACCAGCATCTTTGTATGGAAAATGTTTGCTTCATAAACATTGATATCCACCGCATCATATTTCCGCAGAGTTGTGGTATCAATGTAATCCTGAATGGATTTAATTCTATGATCAATAAAGAGCTTATGCCCGCCCACATCCCTGGTAAAGCCTCTGACCTTATAATCCATAGTAATAATATCCGAATCAAAGGAGCCAATCAGATAATCCAGTGTGGAAAGAGGCGTAATCTCTCCGCAGGTCGCCACATCAATATCCACACGAAAGGTGGCCAGGCAGGTCTCCGGATGATATTCCGGATAAGTATGTACTGTGATATGGCTCTTGTCCAGGTGCGCCACCGTGGTATCTCCCACCGGCACCATACTGTTCTCCGCTATCAGAATGGTGACAGAGCTTCCCTGGGGCTCATAGTCCTGACTGGAAATATTTAAGACCTTAGCACCAATCATATCCGTGACATTGGTCAGAATATTGGTCAGACGCTCGGAGTTATACTGTTTATCAATGTAAGCAATATAGTCCTTCTGCTCCCTCTGACTCTTGGCATAGCAGACGTCATAGATATTAAAGCTTAAGGATTTGGTCAGATTGTTAAAACCGTACAGGGAAATTTTCTCAGTCATGGGGTTACTCCTAAAAAGTTTCTTCTTTCACTCAAAAGGCAGGTGATGCCAATCATCACCTGCCTTGAAATCTTATCTTCACCCGAATACCCTAATAATTTGTCGAAAATAGAGACACTTAGGGCTTCCTCAGATATATGGTTTTTAGAGTCTATATAGCAAATATTTTACTTTTACTACTCTTATTGACCGTTTCACAAGTTAGATGTGCATCAGCACCGGTTTATAGTAACCAACTTATAAAATTTGAGCTTTTAACTCAATCAATAAAGCAACAAGGTTGCTAAAAATATTTGCATGGAAGACTCTAAACCAATGTTTTCCATACGCGTAAACTATAACATAATTTACCGTGGTAAGTCAAATTCTTTTTGCACCTACACACTATTCTTCCTGAGAATCATCCCACGTGCCGTTTATTCCCAATACATGCAGTCGGCATAATCTTCCCAGATGCAGCAATACCATGTCTTGCCCTGATTTAATACAATTTCATTGCCGAGCTTGTCAAAATATCTTGTAGGCGCATTATCGCCGCTTCTGGACCAGGTAGCCTCTATCACCTTTCCGTTGGTGAACACATATGCCTCTCCTGAACCTTCCACGTCAAACCAAAGGTAATCATGATCATCACGTACTGCACCCTTGCAGACCTTGAAAATAACATTGGTCACTGCCAGCTGTTCGCCGGTCATCTCATCAATCTGCTTCTGACCGTATTCGGAACGATAGTACAGCCTGTCTTCCGCATTGTAAGCGAAACAGGGATTATTCTTGCCATAACCGCCGGAATTGCCCTGAGTTCCGCCGGGATAAATCATGGTAGCATCAGGAAAATCCAGATAGGTAGCCAGATAGCCGTCATCTGCAAACTCAAAAGCCTTTTCAAAGGTACTTCTGTAATTCTTTTCATAGCCCAGGCGGTTCACTGCCTTGTTGTAGCCGTCGATAAACAGATAGCCTGTGTGCTCCAGCGCATAGCCGGAACCCCTGTCGATACGCCCAAAGGCCTCATCCGCACCTACATCAATACCCAACAGCTTTACACTGACGTTGTCAATTCTGTCGGAATTGATAACATCCTGTACATAAGGCACTGCAAGACCCCAGTTACAGTAGATGGAATCAAAGCTCATCGCCTCATAGATATAGTAATCGCGGCTGCTTCGAACAGAGCCGATATGATCCAGGTCATCATAATCCTCAAAAATACCCATCAGACGGGTAATACGTCCCTCTACAGGAGCCTCATAAATAATACTTGCCTTGGAAATTCCGTACTGGGGAAGTGCAACATTGATGTTGTTGATCATGACTGCCATGCTTCTTCTCTTGGCTATCTCCACATCCTTCCATTCACCGGTCAGCCAGCTCTGCATCTTGCCGTCCTTTTCCAGTCTCGCGCCAATCGGATGAAATTCTCCGTTGGGCTTCATGCCGTCAGCTACCTCTTCCTTGTCTGTATTCTGCCCGGGTTTATTCTCCGCAGAGGACTCAGGCTCATCAATAATAATGGGGCTGGGATTCAGTCCCGAAACCGGCGAAGACGGATTACTGCCGTTTCCGCCGCATCCTGTCAGGATTCCAACTGACATTATGGCTACAAGTGCTTTCACAATTCTCTTTCTCATAAATACTCCCTTTCTCCGTAATACATATATCTATATTAGCTCCATAATCCGATTTTGTCTATTTATTTGGCAAAATTATCTATAGAAAAAATTGGATAAAGCATTTTTCTCTGGAAAATCGAATACCTAATCGCTGTACAAAAAGGCATCGATACCATCAGCAATTCCCCTGACAATTTTTTCCTGATACTCTTCCGTTGCCATAAGAGCATCCTCGGTCTCATTTGTCATATAACCCATTTCAACAATGGTCACAGGCACTCTGCACCAGTTGATTCCGCTCATGGTATCTGTCTCCCAGACATATTCCTTCCGGCAGCCCGTAGAGCTTACCAGCTCCTCCAGAACCTTTTCGGACAGCATCTTTGACTTTTCATACAAATCTCCGTTATAGGGATTGGATGCCGTCTGGCAAATGGTCATGGCACCGTTTGCAGAAGCATTCTCAGAACCATTGGCATGAATTCTGATAAAGGCGTCCGCTTCCGCATTATTGGCTATTTCCGCCCGCTCCCCGTTGCTGAGGTTCACATCATTGGTGGTTCTCACCATCAATACCTCGTAGCCTCGCGACTCCAGCTCCGCCTGAAGCTTCAGGGCCACCTGCAAATTCAGCTCGTACTCATATAGTCCGCTGACACAGCCCTTTGTGCCTCCGGATACCTTGGCCTTCATCTCCGTCGCACTGGGACCTACCGGCTCCTTCTCGCTGTTCCCCTGCTGCTGATGCCCCGCATCGATGCAGATTAAAAATCCGTTGCCCTGTTGCTCTTCCCCGCCGGTCCGGTTCCCTGTCACTGTAGAGGAAGGGGGCTTCTCTTCTCCGTCTGACTCCGCGGACTCACCCGAGACACCGACAGAATCCGTCCGCTGTCCCGTATCTCCGTCGGGTATTGACGATAGTAACCCATCCCCGCCGGAATTCGATACCGGCTCACTGACTGCGAGCTCCGTACCCTTAAGTCCCGATATCTCCGAAGATTGAGAAGTACCTGCACAACCTGATAGCAAAAACATCCCCACCAACATGCAAGGTAAAAGGCATCGCCTTATATAAACAAGCATTCTCATTTCAGCCATTTCCCTCCTGTTTTTCTAATTCTGAAACATAATATCATATTTTTTGACATTTTTCATCCTTTTCTCAAGCCTTTGCCTCAAAGAAAATTTGTACAAATCATCATTCTACGATGCGTTTGTTTCTTTTTTTGCAGAAGTATCGTAGAATTGAATAAAATCGGGAGGTATTTATGGATCAGTTAAAGACAGGAAGATTTATTGCGGAGCTTCGAAAAAGAAAAGGATATACACAGTCTCAACTTGCAAATATCCTACAAATCAGTGACAGGACTGTAAGTAAGTGGGAGCGTGGTATCGGTATGCCGGATACATCCCTGATGCTGCCATTATGTCAGGAACTTCAGATTTCGGTAAATGAACTGTTGATGGGGGAAAAAATACCGGAAGAAGAGTTTAAAACCAGAGCGGAGGAAAATGTGATGGATGTGCTTACACAATATAAAAAGAAAATGAGACGGTTAATTGTTACCATGATGGTGATATTCTATTTTACAGCTATATTTGTTTCCCTATGCCTGTCCAACCGACTTGTGACAGGACCGTACATGAATATGGGCAGTGAACTGTTTGTCATGTTGGATGAGGAAATGCGCACAGCCAAAAGCAGCGGGGACCTGAAACTATTGATAGGCAATATACCGGTATACGGCAAATGCTTCGATTATCCGGTCTGCCTGATTCTGATTGATGAGCAGGGCAATGTAATTGCCGAAACGGCAACCGATAAGGATTCCGATTTGTACCGGACATGCTTAAAGTCAGCACTGGACGGCAGGGAAGGGAGAACAGGATTCTTGGAGGCTTCCACATCTGCTGAACAAATCGTATATTTGTCTTCCATTGAATGTGACGGGAAAAAATATACTCTTTCAGCCTATTCGCATATAAATCAGGTGATAGAAACCTTTCGCAGTGATTACTTTTTGTTTTCCCTGCTTATCATGACAGGAGTTCTTGTAGTATTTTTAGCAGTGTTCCTGTCTCTGTCTCTCCACTTCCGTGACACACTTTAAAACATAGTTAATTCCGGTAGTAATCGTTTTCATAATCGCACGATTCAGGACAAATCCAAGCTCGTCCAATCCGCTCCAGGAAAAATCCACATTTCCACGCACATTTCCGGGGGTACCATGACAAATAAAAAGTTCCGGGGATCCTTTGATGGTAATTTGTCACCTCATCATACACTGCTGATGGCCGGACTGAATCCGACACAGAGTCACCCTCAGAAATTTTTTCTTCTATCTTGGACAGGTTTTTTGTTTCGAACGCTAATTATATATGATTGATATTTGCGATAATATATGTTATTTTTTTGTATATGGGAAACCGGAGAGCGTTGCCAATGTATGTTACATACTCTGATTTGATTCAGATTGGTATATTCATTTGCACCCTTGTCGGATTGTGTTACATAATCTTCAAGGGAAAACGAAAATAGCCGCCATTACTCGCAATAATGACGGCTGACATCTTTACGATTAATCATCATATTCGTTTATAAATCAATATTTTCAAGTTCTCCGTCATTGCGCCCATTATAGCCTATGTGATATAATAAAGTCCATTCAAAAGGAGACAAATTTGTAATGAAAATAAAACGGCAGACCGGTATACTAATACTAATTATCTATTTACTCACTTCTGTTAGTAAATACGTAGGAAACGAATTAACTGAAATAAGGAATGAACTGACGACTCGGGAAGTCCACAAAGAAAGCAATGGTGCCAGATACACAAAGACATATATCGCTGACAGAGAGCTTTCGGAAACAGAATGGAACAGCCTCCTGGTAACCCTTCATAAGCGGGCTGAGATGTATACGCCGGAAGCTTCCATCACCTATGATATGGCAAATAATTCCGTCACAATAACTTTGCCTGAAATGAATGCAATAGAAGAAATCTTTGACAGAATCACCGCCTCCGGACAACTGGAATTCATTGCTAACAGAGGAACCGGACAGGAGGAAGTGATTCTCACGGGAGCCAATATTTTAGAAGCCTCTGTGTCAAGGGTTGAAACTGTAACAGGCGCCGGAGAATATCAGGTCCTGATTCAGTTTGATGATGAAGGGACAGTCCTTTTTGCCGAAGGCACCAAAAAGCATCTTGGCAACTCCATTGCCATCGTGTTTGACGGAAATATATTATCCGAACCAAGAGTTACCGCAGCTATTACCGACGGACGCGCTGTGATTACGGGGATAGGCAGCTATGAGGAATGCTCTGTTTTGGCTACATTTATTAATTCCGGAAGCCTGAATGTTAATTTAGCAGAGGCTACAATTTCATCTGTTCTCTTCCCCTCTGTATCACAAACATCAAATACCGTATCATTTATAGATGTATGCGTCTTAAAATAATTGTTATGTTGGATAGAGCTCTGAATCCATTCTTCATCCGTTATTCCCCTTCCTAGCACCATTCTATGCTTTGGATGTTGAGCAGCTCCCAAACATTTGCGGCATTATTTCAGAGTATATTGAAAAGCATAAGGAAGAATACCTTTCCTTCCCTTATCTGTACAAGAAAGTTTACTTGAATCTGATTCTCTGGCAATAGGTGTCCTCTATGGCACATGCTTTTTCTGAAAATGTGGAAAAGCTGAGTGAATTGAGGCTGGCAAATCGCCTTGCAAATATGCCGGTTCTTGATTCTGTTGTTGAGGTTCTGATTGAGAAGGGACTCCTCACCCCTCCCGAAGATGGCAAGCTTTTCTGATGGAACATAGAAATCAATTTCCACATTGCTTTGAAAGTAGAATACATTTTCCACACCATAGCGGCGAATCAATTCAATCGCAACCAGATTTTCCAACTGTGCGAACTTACAGTCGAGGAGCATGAGGCCGAGAAGCCCGGTATCCATAAAATAATACTTTGGAGAGGTCTCCTTTTCTACAAGCTTTCCGGCATAGTTTTGAATAGCAAAGATTAGATAGGAATCCATCATGTAGCCAACATAGTTGATAACAGTCTGTTTTCCAAGAGAAGTGCCGGCACTCTTTACAATATTTGCAAGCCTGCTAAAAGAAAGCGGTTTCGTAATGGATTCCGCTATTTTCTTGAGAATCAGCTTTATCTTTCGTACTGATGGTTTCCAAGTAATCTTTGTCTTTCCCTTTTGGCAATCAGGTACTCTGAGAAAGAGTAAAGATACACATTCATGATGACAAATCTTCCACCAAGAGTAGAAGCTATTTCACTACTGAGCATCTTACTGTTGCTTCCTGTGATGTTGATTCTGTACTTAACTTGCTGATACATCATATAGGACTTCCCTGTTTTTCTAATACCAACAAGGCAGTAGTTTACATTGCTTTCTATCGGATATTGTCTTGTAATCAAAGGATTATTCCGGTAGATGTCTTTTTGGTCTATCATGATTTGTTTTATGGTATCTCTATTATTGCATAGGACGATGGTGCAGTAGGCCACTCATATCTCATAAGAAACAAATAAGAGAAATACGGCATTTCTGCTGTATTTCTCTTATCAATTTACTGCGGGTAGCCGGACTTGAACCGGCACGGAGTCGCCCCCGAGGGATTTTAAGTCCCTTGCGTCTGCCTATTCCGCCATACCCGCAATCTAATGCACATACGGCGGCTTCTTTCCGGGAACACGCCCTGCTGAGCCACTCCGCCTGCGCCAATGGATGGAGGTGGATTCGAACCACCGAAGCAATTTGCAGCAGATTTACAGTCTGTCCCCTTTGGCCACTCGGGAATCCATCCATGTCTTAATTTTTGCTCTGACAATGTGAAATTGTAGCATAAAATATAACAAATTGCAAGCCTAATTCACAGTTATATTCATAAAACTCTCGTAACTGTTCTTCATCTATTGTTCATAGTATTTTAGAATTACAGCGCAAGTCTTCGGCAGAGTCACTCGTATCCTTCCGCCCACTACCTCAAACTGTTGTCCCTCACTGTAACCGTTCTCATCCGTCCAGAGAAGGGCGCGCATAAATCCGTGCTTTGGTGTGCCGAGATCCCATACAAACACCTGGCGCTCCACAGGACCGTCATTATTATTCACGAGAATCAGGCACTGACCTTCCCTTTGAAAACGACCGTAGGCAAGAAAATTATAGTCGCTGTCGATTTTTTTGATGGAACCATTCCGAAGCTCGGAGTGTTCCCTGCGAAGCTGTATCAGCTTCTTATGGAATTCAATCAGCTCCTTATCCTCACGTCCCCAGGGATAGGTTCTTCTGCTGTCAGGGTCCGTAAACCCGCACAATCCCGCCTCATCTCCGTAGTAAATCGTAGGTGCTCCTATCCAGGTCATCTGCATCACAACAGCTTCCCTGAAAACGGCCTTGTTGACTCCTCTCTCGGCGGCTTCAGGCCCCCTGGTAGCCGTTCTGCCCACTACATGATTGGTACGGGTCAGAAAACGGGAATGGTCATGGTTGGAAAGCTCATTCATGGCAACCTGCCAGCTGGGCATGGTAAAGCTGGCGCAATGGTGCGCCATTGTTCCCCAGAAGCTCTCAGCATTTCCCAGCATATCCTCCCGGAAATCATCACTGTGCTTCTCCATTCCCGTCAGGAACCAGGTTACGGGCTCCATAAAGGCGTCATAGTTCATGACGGTGTCCCATTCGCTGCCCTGAAGCCAATCCCTGGTATTACCGTAATGCTCCGCAAGAATAATCGCCTCAGGGTTCGCCTCCTTGACTGCTTTCCTGAATTCCTGCCAGAAATAATGGTTAAACTCCTGACTATGCCCCAGGTCGGCAGCAACGTCAAGGCGCCATCCGTCAGCATTATAAGGCGAAGAAACCCATTTTTTACCAATGTTCAATATGTATTCCTGAAGCTCTTTGGAATTCTCATAGTTGAGCTTTGGCAATGTATCATGACCCCACCAGCCGTCATAGGTGGAATTATAAGGCCATCTGCCCTGGTCAAAAAACTGAAAATACTGCCTGTAAGGGCTATCTGCGCTGACATAAGCACCTTTCTCGTACCCTTCTGCATTTTCGTAAATACGCTCTCTGTCCATCCACTTATTGAAGGAGCCGCAGTGGTTGAACACGCCGTCCATAATGACGCGGATACCTCTCTTGTGGGCTTCCTCCACCACCCGGGCAAACAACTGATTACCGGCCTCAAGATTGGCGCGGTTTGTCACCCTGTTAATATACTTTGTGGCATAACGATTCTCCTTCTGTCCCTCAGGCAAAAGCTCGCCCCTATCCTCCACAATTTTACCGAAATGCGGGTCTATATAATCATAATCCTGAATATCATATTTATGATTGGAGGGTGAGACAAACAGAGGATTAAAATAAATGGCCTCTATTCCGAGATCCTGAAGATAATCCATCTTATCCAGAACACCCTGGAGATCACCACCGTAAAATTCTCTCACATCCATGCTGGCGGGGTAACGATTCCAGTCTTCCACTTTGTGTACGGGTTCATTGATATAACAGTACTCATTGGTCTCCACATCATTGGAAGTATCCCCGTTGCAGAAACGATCCACATAAATCTGGTATATCACGGCACCCTTGGCCCATCCGGGAGTCTTGAAGCCCGGAACAACCACAAAGCTATAGTATTCTCCCGGCTCCTGTACCAGTCCTCTGGTGTCAAAGTAGCCCTTCAGCCTGCCCGACTGTATCTCAAAATAATAAGTAACCTTCTCGCTGCCAAGCTGAAGCTCCACCTCATAATAGTCAAAATGCTTGTCAGATTCTGCTTTGGACATAAGATATTTCCGGTCCTTCCACACCAGAAAAACATAATCCACATTATTCTTCGCAGTGCGAAACCGAACCTTCAGTTTACTGTCAATCTCCGGCTCCGCCGGTGTCAGATAATTTTCCGTAGTATCGGTAAAAAGTGCTCGTCTGTTGAATACGGGACGCATTGTGGCGATATACTGCTCACAGTTTTCCAGCTGCTTCATTCGATTTATATCAAAACTCTCTTCCATTGAAAAAATCTCCCGCTTACATGATATCTACATTTTACTTAATCCGGGGGTGTAATTCAATACTTAAACTGCAAAAAGAAAGTAAAGAGGACAGCCATGGGGTGACTGTCCTCTTTAGAGAAGGTATTTCTTATGGGGTATAGCAAAAACTATATAATGTATTGGGGGGTACGTATATTATAATAACATTGTACCCCGATTTTGCCTATTCCCATTTTTCATAAATTATACAAACGATTCTGATAATTATTGTGCATTTTTAATAACTTATGACCCTTTACTCCCCTAGGTGGCAGCAAACAAAGCCTCAAATTCTTCACGCCCTATCTTTTCTTTCTCTAACAAAAGGGTAGCGCAGCTGTGAAGAATCCCCTCATGTTCCCGGATAATCTGCTTTGCCTTGGAGTAGCAGTCATCAATAATGGATTTCACTTCCCGGTCAATCTCACCTGATACAGCCTCACTGTGAGACTTTGCATGAGCCAGGTCACGACCGATAAACACTTCATCGTCATCATCGTCATAACAGATTACACCGATGTTCTCTGACATTCCGAAGCGCGTCACCATTTTTCTTGCCATTTTGGTGGCTTTCTTGATGTCACTGGAAGCTCCTGTCGTAATATCCCTGAAGATGAGCTCCTCCGCTATTCTGCCACCCAGCGACACCATGATATCCTGCAGCATCTGGCCCTTGGTCATAAACATTTCATCCTTTTCCGGAAGGGGCATGGTATAACCTGCAGCCCCCTGTCCGGTGGGTATGATGGATACAGTGTATACAGGTCCCACATCCGGCAGTACATGAAACAGTATGGCATGGCCGGCTTCATGATATGCCGTAATTTTTTTCTCCTTGTCGGAAATTACCCGGCTCTTTTTCTCCGAACCGATGCCAACCTTTACAAAGGCCTTCTTGATGTCGTTTTGGGAGACAAATGCCTTGTCGTTCTTTGCCGCGTTGATGGCGGCTTCGTTCATCAGATTTTCCAGATCGGCTCCGGTAAATCCGGCAGTGGTCTGGGCTACCTGCTTCAGGTCTACATCCTCTGAAAGAGGCTTATTCCTGGCGTGAACCTTCAGAATCTCTTCCCTGCCGCTCACATCCGGCGTACCTACGGTAATCTTTCTGTCAAAACGCCCCGGTCGCAGGATTGCCGGGTCCAGAATATCAACACGGTTGGTAGCCGCCATAACGATAATTCCCTCGTTGGCGCTGAAACCGTCCATCTCCACAAGCAGCTGATTCAGGGTCTGCTCTCTCTCGTCATGACCGCCTCCCATACCCGTGCCGCGGCGTCTTGCAACTGCATCAATCTCATCGATAAACACGATACAGGGGGCATTCTTTTTCGCTTCCTCAAACAAATCGCGAACCCGGGACGCACCCACACCTACATACATCTCCACAAAATCAGAACCGGAGATGCTGAAGAAGGCTACCTTTGCCTCCCCGGCCACCGCCCTTGCCAGAAGCGTTTTACCGGTACCGGGTTGTCCCTCCAGCAACACGCCTTTGGGAATCCTTGCACCCAGATTGTTATACTTGGAGGGCTGCTTCAGGAAGTCCACAATCTCCTCCAGCTCTTCCTTTTCCTCCTGTAAACCTGCCACCTGGGCAAAGGTAATATTCTCATCCGTAACCATCCGGGCACGATTCCTGCCGAAGTTCATCATCTTGGAATTGCCCGCGCTCATTGCCGCATTCTGGGCTGATACCATCATAAAAAGGAACACTCCCACTACAATGATAATCAGCATGGGAACAAGTGTGGTCACAAACCAGCTTTGACGCTGTACATCGTGTACCATGGGGTCAAAGTCATAGGACCGTATGGTTGCCTCCATCTCTGAGATGTCGGTGACATACAGAACTTTTTCCACTCCCGTTTTCAGCTTAACATACACTGTACCCGTAGGTGTTTCACTGTTCAGCTGGATTTCCACGTTGGCAACCTTTCCTGCCTCCATGTCCGCTATAAACTTTTCTTTGGTGTAATTCTTTTTCTGGGTGTCAGTATTCGCAAACTGGAAAAAGAATATCATCCCCAGCATCACTAAAATTAACACAACCAAAAAATTAATACGTCTGCTTTCCTGCCTCAACTTGCAAGCCTCCTAATCATCAAATTCCACTGCCCCGATATAAGGCAGATTACGATACATCTGGTCATAATCCAAACCATATCCCACCACAAATACATCCGGGATTTCAAAACCGGTATAATCCGCCTTGATATCCACAATCCGTCTGTCCGGTTTGTCAAGCAGTGTACACAGCCGTATGGAAGCGGGTCCTCTGCCCTTTAATAGCTCAAGCAGATAACTCAGGGTTCGTCCGCTGTCTACAATATCCTCCACGACCAAAACCTCCCTGTCCTTCAGGGGCTCATCCAAATCCTTGACGATTTTTACAATGCCGCTTGATTTGGTATCGCTGCCGTAGCTGGAGACGGACATAAAATCCAGCGTTACCGGTACGGTGATTCTCTTTGCCAGCTCGCACATAAAAAAGCTGCCGCCTTTTAACACACAGATCAAATGCAGTTTTTTACCGGCATAATCTCTGCTGATTTGATCTCCGATTTCCTGTATTCTTGCATTAACCTCTTCCTCAGTCTTAAGTACCCTGATATGCTCTGCCATTTTTCTCCTCCAATTCCTCTTCCGCGCAGTTCTCCTTTAATTTTACCTGCATAACATACTTTGTATTCTGATTTACTTTATAATATTCACTGATTCGATAACCAATCAGCCACAAAATATGACGGCCCTCCGCCAGCACGGGTATACTGTCCCTTAGCTCCCGGGGTATTTTCTCCGTCACCATATAATCCTTCAGGGATTTGTGGATGATATTTCCCCGTCCGTCCGAGACTGTCAGATAATCGCCTGTCTGACGGAAACGCAGGGTCGGCGCTTCCTTTATTTTATCATAGTCAAACCATTTCGTATACTTATTTTCGGGAATTTCCATACCCGGTCCATACATAATGGTCTGATACTCCAGTGAGGGAAGTCTGACCGGCTCTTCCTCCCCGGTGTCCTTCACCTCCATGAGCACCTTCCTGTACTGCCTTTTGAAAATAATTCCGAAGGGCAGACAAATCTGACGATTTCCGGTTCCCTCAAACAACCCTCTCACATCCTCCACATGCACGGCAGAAATATCCTTACCCGTAGGAGAAAGCTCCTCCAGCAGCTCCAGAAGAAGTCTCTTCTGCAACACCCCGGGGAGTGCTTTAAATTTCGCTACATCTATGCAGTTTCCTTCCACACACTGTCGTCTGGCTTCCTCTGTCTGCTGTGACATATACTTTTCTGTCTCGGAAAGAAGCTCCGCCGTCCTGCACATATGTGCAACTACCTTTCCCGATATTTGTTCCTCCGCATAGGGGAGAATATGGTGTCTGATACGGTTCCTTGCATACGCATCCGTATTGTTGGTGCTGTCTGTCCGCCACGAAATTCCTTTATCCTTCAGATATTCCTCTATTTCCTTGCGCTCCAGACATAGGAGAGGTCTTATGATATCATCACGCACAGGCTCGATGCCCCGCAATCCCTTAAGCCCACTGCCGCGAAACAGGTGAAGCAGCATAGTCTCTGCCCTGTCATCCGCATTGTGGGCTACCGCTATCTTTGTGGCACCAAGCTGTCCGGCAATCTCCCGGAAAGCCCCATATCTTAACCTTCGCCCCGCATCCTCTTCTGAGCATTTTAACGCTGCTGCCAGAGCTTTCACATCCTTCTCTACAAGGAAAAAGGGAATCCCCAGGGAACGGCAAAGTCCTTCCACATAAGCGGCATCTGCCCCGGCATCCGCCCGGATTCCGTGATTTATGTGCACTACCGCAAGCTCCAGCGGCACCCTCCTGCTATATTCCAGTAACACAAATAAGAGGCAAACAGAGTCTGCCCCTCCTGAGACCCCGAGAACAACCTTATCCCCGGGGTGTATCATTTCATATTGCCTGATAAAGGAGAATACTTTTTCCATATGAGAAATGGTATCTCATTCCGGCAAAAAAATCAAGTAAATCCGCATTCCTTATGTTTTCCATATTCCAATGACTCCCACCGTCATATCATCAGGTATCCTTCCTCCGCCGGCGATTACCGCCATCCGCAATATTTTCTCTGCCATTTCCCCCGGGTTCTGCTCCCTGATTCCGGCGATGACATCGCAAATGGCAGCTTCATAAAGCTGATTGTCAAAAGCCTCAACGACCCCGTCCGATACCATAATAAGGTAATCGCCATCCTCTAATTTACAGCGGATGGGGTTCATCTTCAGCTGTTGAAAAATCCCCAGAGGAAGGCACCCTTCTGTCAGCTGCTCCACCACCTCCTCATGTTTGAGAAAGGAAGCCGCAGCTCCCGCCTTTCTCAGTTCACAGCTTCCCTTCTGCAGATCAATGTCACAGACATCCAGGGTGGGATGATTGCAATCGTCCCCCATAGCAAACAGCGCGAGGTTAATCATCTCCGCCGCGGCATCAACGCTGTACCCTGCTTCCATAAACTTTTCCATAAGGTCCAGAACGGTCTCGCTGTCCCTCCCGGCCTGCTCCCCGGAACCGGTGCCGTCGGAAAGCACTACCGTAAGCCGTCCCTGTTCCGTCTCCAGGACAGAATAATTGTCACCGGACACCTCTTCACCCTCCTTTACGGCCCGGGCAAATCCGGTCAGGGCAAGAAATCCGGGCTCCTCCTCCAGCTCGTAACACCGGGGATTCTTATCCAGTAAAAGAGGACTTTCCGCCGAAAGTCGAAGCCTTCTGTTCAAAAGCACCGAAATCATGTCTGCGGCATCCTCCGCCGAAAAATCATTCTTTTTTTGTGTGCTCAGGGTCACTGCCACAGATTCCCGGCCGTTTTCCCGCAATATGTAACAGGGACTTTCCGCCCGGATGCCCTCCTCACGCATTGCCCGGATAATCAGCCTCTTTTTTCTTTCTTCCATAGGTCTGCAGTGAAACACCTCGCCGGCAACATTCTTCATAATCTTTGCCATTTCATCCAGATGACTTCTGAGAACCTGTCTGCTCTCCCAGAGCCGTCTTTCCACAATCAGCGTCTGCCTGTCCATCCTGCTGTCCGGAAAAAAATCACGGTTATAGCTTTTCGCCAGCTCCTGAAAGCTGTCCGCATAATTCAGCAGTTTTCTTCTGCACAGATCCGATACCTGACCCATCTGTATCATGTGCTCTTCTGTCTTCATCCCTATACCTCCCTGTCTGCCGTTTTTACGGTAAGCACGATTATAGAATTCTCCTTTCGCTTTTTTTGTCAAAACAAGGAAACGATGACTTAAAGTTTTGCGACAAAAAAAGCAGGAGCCAATCACTCCTGCCTTAATCTTTCTATTATTCTTCCTTAAAAAGAATCTCACCTTCACGGACAAGTCCCATTTTTTCTCTGGCTACTTCCTCATAATATCCCTTGGTATGTACCCTTTTGCCAAACTCCTCAATCTCCTCCGTACGCTTCTGTTCATCCTCAATCTGATTATCCAGCTGCTGTGCGTATGCTTCCTTTACCTCTATCTTCTGTCGGATTCCGGCACTTCTTACGGCAACGACAACCACCATCATCATAACAACCAGGGATACCAGAAACATACTCAGCTTATTCTGATGCCTTTTACGGTATGCAACCTTACGTCTTGTCCTTGCCATGAGCACTCCTTTCCAAGATAAAAACTATTTCTTAAAACTTATTTTAATCATTTTCATAAAATACGTCAACCTGTTTTTTATCTGCTTCCTGATTCTTCCTGAAAAAATTCGCAATTTGCTGCCTGCCCTTTTGGCACTCCTTTCCGTTTTTCGGGCAAGTCTTCTCAAGGGCAGCGTCATCCACCTGAAAACTGTGGCAAGCATTTTCACAAGCTTTTGCAGCCACATAGATGCATATTTTACAAAATAAGGACTGATCAGCTTCTTATATACAAGAATCCCTGTCAGTGCTCCCATCACCGCAAACCACCTGAGGGTTCCGTTGCTTTCATGGTGCATCAGCAAAAATACCTCCGCACCGCAATAAATCCAGAAGCCCAGGTCCTCCAGGGATACAAGAAAGGTATTGTGGTACACCACTCTTCGAAAAATCCTCAGCAGATCATAAACAAAGGTGAAATACCACCCCAGCAGTAACGCATGAAAAAGGAATTCATTCTCGCTTACCATAGCTCTTACCGAAACAATCTGGTAAACAGAGATTCTGTCTTATGTATACCGCCGGCAACATCGGAATAGGTCAGGCTGTCAATTCTGCCATCCACATCCACCTCACCTCTGTCCAGGGTCAGTCTGCTCACATGCAGGTCGTCACCCTTAATCATCAGCATTCCCTGCTCCGTCTCCAGCAGAACTTCATGTATATCAAATGAAAGTACATCCTTCACACCGCTCAAGGTGCAGTTCCTTCGGTTTGTCATAGAAACCTTGTGTGCACGCGTACTGCTGTTTAATTCTTCCATAGGCTCCTCCCGGCTTACAGCTTTCTTAAACAGCCTATGCGGAAACCTCACGGTTCATGCCATGAATTCTATAAATATCGAAAGAGCTCCTTTGCTTCCTCTTTTTTCACAGTTTCCTGTACGTCCAGTACCTCCACCTTAACCTCCTTGTTTCCGAAGGATATGGTGATGATATCACCCTCCTTTACGTTTGCGGAAGCCTTTGCCGGTTTATCGTTAATCAGTACACGGCCACTGTCACAGGCTTCATTTGCCACTGTACGACGTTTTATCAGTCTTGATACCTTAAGATACTTGTCCAGTCTCATATCAAAATACCTTACCCTTTCAAATCAGATTTCTGCTGAAAAAACAAAACGGAGAACCCTGAGGGTTCTCCGCTATTGATGCATATTTTAGTTTAAGCTATCCTTTAATGCCTTGCCAGCCTTGAACTTAGGTGCCTTGGAAGCAGCAATCTTCATGGTCTTGCCGGTCTGAGGATTTCTGCCTTCTCTTGCAGCTCTCTCGCTAACCTCGAAGGTACCAAAGCCAACCAGCTGAACCTTCTCGCCCTTCTTCAACTCTTTTGTTACAACATCAATAAATGCCTTCAGTGTCTTCTCTGCGTCCTTCTTAGATACGCCAGCGTTCTCAGCCATAGCTGCTACTAACTCTGTCTTGTTCATATTGAACTCCTCCTGTAATGAGTTTTCTAAAATGTACATTTCCAGATGCTTCATGTGAAACGTCTATTATATATATAAATTGTTTTCAGCTGTTTGTCAAGATTTTTTCAGCATTATTCCAGTAATTTGTCAATTTTATTACTTTTTTTCCTTTCATCCGTCCAAGCCTAATCCGTGGCACTTTTCGCCTCATTATTTTCCACCAAATCGGCAAAGGAGAACGAAATATCTCTCTCCCTTTCATCCACCTGTATGGTATAGCTTCTGGTCTCAAATCCTGTCTTTCTCAGAGTGATGACGTGCTCTCCCGCCGACTTCCGGAAACTGCAGGGACAAAGCCCCACATAGTTGCCGTCCAGGTATACCTCCGCATCTTCCGGAGCATCAATATACACCTTATAGTAATCCGTCACCGTATCCGTTTCAGACCCGTCCTCAGAGGAACCGGTCTCCTGCTTTTCCTCCGTGGGATTCGGGTCCAGCACTATATTGATGCCTGCCGACTCCTGTCCCACGCGGATATACTGGGTAATGGACTGATAACCTTCTTTTCTGGCAATCATCTGATGAATTCCGTACAGCAGACTTACCGGTCCGGAGGTGTCCACCTGGGTCCCGTCAATGTACAATTCCGCCGTAGAGGGACTCAAGGAAAAGAGAACCATTCCGTACTGAGGCTCGGGAATCTTCAAGTCCCCTATATCCAGTTCCGTCTCCTCGTTGCGATTGATAATCACCTGCTTGATGCCACCGCCACCCTTATGGCTGATGTTGACCTGATAGCTGCCCTCAGGTACCAGCAGAAGCATATCCTCTGTGATTCTCTGAATCCGGGATTGTCCCACCTCTATCCAGCCGCCCACAAAGTTTTCATCGTTTACCAGACGCAGATATCCGTGCCCCTTCTTGATACAGACACTCAATACCTGGCTGTCAATTCCCTGAAAGCTTAAGATATCCGCGGAATTCAAATCACTGATGTCAATCTCCCTGTTATCGGACAGGTACAGGGTATCCGAAGTCAGCTTATAAATTTCCGAGCCGATACTGACTTCCTTTCTCACACTGTTGATTTCGTAGTTCTCCACATTGTCATAATTCCATGCCGAGGCTGACAGCTTCATGGTAGTCAGATGCTTCTGGGCCCTCAGAAAGGTCACATCCACAATATCCCCGGGCTGTACCTGGCTGAATGCAATCCCTTCTCCGTATTTATCATAAAAACGGGTTGTGCCGTCCATGGAAAGAGTATATCTGCGCCCCAGGTCCAGGTTCAGCAGGGTCACTGTTTTCTTCTCATTGTCCGAAGCTACCAGAACAGCCGTATCAGCCGAATCAAAGCTGTCCGGCCCCGTCACTGTCAAACCGAAATCCGATTGTATCCCGGAGGAAGACTCCTGTTCCCCGCTTCCGCCGGGCACCGAACTGCCGCAGGCAGTCAGAACCACTATCGTCAAAAGAACGGATATCAACTTACCGATTCTGTTGCTAAAATTTTTTCCCACTGTGTTTTTGCTGACTTTCACCGCTTACTCCTCATTTTCTCATAGCCGCCACATCTCTGAAAACCTCATCTAAGAAATGCTGCTTCTCTTTTTCCTGTGCTATCAGTTTCTCCAGTTTTTCCTGGTTTTTACCGGGAATCCATGCTTTTCCCGAATTGAAATAAAAATTGGCTATCTTCCAGAACTTCTCCGGATATGCCAGCCGATAATACAAATCTATCCTGCTTCTGGCAGATATGGGACGTTCCCGCTCATACGCATTCACAAGCTCTGTTCCAAGGGCTACTGACCAATTCCCTTTCTCAAGAAGCTTGCGCATCAGAAGATACAGGTCCCTGATAGGGTCATCGGGAAGACATTTTTCAAAATTGATGACAAACCAGCCGTCGGCGCCCATCAAAATATTGTGATATTGATAATCTCCGTGACAGAAGGCCACAGGACCTTCTCCGACGTCCTTTGGATATCCCGCCTTGAAGGACTCGCTGTACTGCTGCCACATACCGGTAATCTCTTCCGCCTGCTCCAGAAAGAAATCACAGGCGCCCAGAAGATTGATTTCAAAGGGCTGCTTTTGACCCTTCTGCTTTAAAAACTTTCTGACCCTCCTGATTTCACGATTATGCTTTTCATAATCATTGCCCGGCGTATAAACTGACGTAAGTCCCGGAGTATCAGCGGGCAGATACATACTTTCATGCAGTCTTGCCAGCACCTGCACGGCCTGCACACACTCTCCCCTGTCGTGAATATTACACTCCCGTCCATCCTGCCAGGTCTTCAGAATATAAGCTGTACCGTCCCCATCCTTCACCAGAAGGTTACCCTCCCTGGTAGGAAGAATTCTTTCCACCCTAACCTTTTCGTCAGCAGAAATCGACTGAAGAAGTCTGCTCTGCAGCTCTGCATGCTCCGGGCTTCCCATATATTCCTTAAAAATCAGGCTTCCACCCTCTGTATCACACAGGATGGCTCCTCTCCCTTTTCTGGTTCGAAGCACCTCTATATCATATTGCTCCAGCAATTCTACCGCTCTGTCATTCACAACGCGCCCCTCCCGATACCATAAGCTCTCTTAACGCTCACTGTATCTTATGAGAAGGACTCTGAAAGTATGTTAGACGATTTACATCTGTTGCTGAAGATTTTGGGCTTCCCTTAACAGTCTTTCTGCAGTGTTGCAGGAGGGGTCATCCAGCACCAGCTCCAACAGCTTCTGCAGTACCTCCCCAAGCTCTCTGCCGGGCTTCATTCCCGCAGCTATTAAATCTGACCCCGTGACTGCCAGGTTCTTCAGGGAGACACACTGATGTCTCTCCAGCATCTCCGCATACAAGTCCTGCCATTTCTGCAGACGTTGCTCTTTTTCCAGTCTCTGATAATCACTCTGACCTGCCAGGTCGGCTGCCTTTATCTCAAACAAATCAGGAAACGCTTTTTCGCCTATTTTATTCACGGCACGGCGCACTATCCTCATATCAGGGTCTACATCGTTTCCGTAATCGTGATACATGACCAGACACCTGACTCTGTCAATGGTGTCATTATCAAACTTCAGTCTGCGTAGAATCCCTTTTGCCATCTCTGCACTTTTGGCAGCATGTCCGTAAAAATGGGTAATCCCCTTCTCATCCACTGTCAGAGTCTCCGGTTTTGCAATGTCATGCAGAAGCACGGAGATACGTAACACCTTGTCTGCCCTGACTTCCGTAAGAGAATGGAGAGTATGCTCTCCCACACTGTACCTGTGGTGCGGATGGTTCTGTTCTGTTTCCATGGCCCGGTCAAACTCCGGTAAAAAAACCCCGGTGATTCCCATCTCATAGGCCTGTCTCAGATAATCCGGATGCTGTGAAACCAATATTTTGACCAACTCTGTCTGAATGCGTTCCGCACTGATTTTGCTCAGAGTTCCTGCCAGCTGACGAATTGCTTCTGCGGTATCCTCCTCTATGAAATATCCAAGCTGAGCAGAAAAACGGATTGCCCGCAGCATCCGAAGAGCATCCTCCTCAAATCTTTCCCGGGGATTTCCCACACAGCGAATGATACCGGCTTTCATATCCTCCATTCCGCCAAAGAGGTCAACCAGACCCTGTTCCTCATTGTATGCCATGGCATTCATGGTAAAATCCCGGCGCTTTAAATCCTCCTCCAGCTTCGATGTGAAGGTAACCTCACGGGGATGACGGCTATCCTCGTACTCCCCGTCAATCCGATAAGTAGTGACCTCAAACCCTTCCTTGTCCTGCATGACGGTAACCGTTCCATGCTGCAGACCGGTGTCTATGGTGCGGGGAAAAAGCGCCTTCACCTGCTCCGGTCTCGCAGAGGTGGTAATATCCCAGTCCTGGGGCACTCTGCCCAACAGGGAATCACGTACACAGCCGCCTACCGCAAAGGCTTCAAACCCGGCTTTTGTCAGTGTATCTATAATATATTCTGCCTTTCTGGGTACCTGAATCCTGATACTTCTGTCCACACCCTTCTCCCTTTCATCAGAAATATTTCCTTATTACCTCCACCAAACCGTCCTCATCGTTGGTTCCGGTTATATAATCAGCCACATCCTTTACTGCCTGCTGCGCATTGCCCATGGCCACTCCCACACCGGCATAGCGAATCATGGAAATATCATTAAATCCGTCTCCGCAGCAGACGGTCTCCTCCCTTGTAACTCCAATCATAGGCAGCATCTTTTCCAGAGAAGCAGCCTTATCCACATTCTGGGGCATGATTTCGATAAAAAAGGGTTCCGAACGATAGATACTGGCAATGCTGCCATATTTCCCGCAAAGCTCTTTTTCCAGCAGCTCCGCCTTCTCCGGAGGTGCTGTCATCAGACACTTATTGATATCAAAGTCCACAAACCGGACAAAATGCTCTACCTCACGTATGGGCAGCCCGTTAATGCGGGCCTCCAGCTCTACATACTGATCCCTTGGAAATGCCGAAATAACCTCATTTCCCAGATAGGTAATCAGACCACAGCCGTTTTCCTCCGCAAATCGATAAAGTCCCGGCAGAATTGTCAGGGGAAGCAGATTCTGACATACAATCTCTCCACTGAAGCACTCCACAATCTTTGCTCCGTTAAAAGAAAGCAGATACCCGCCATACTTCTTAAATTCCAGCTCATCCTCGTACCTGTGCATTCCGGGCGTAGGCCTTCCGGAAGCAAGAATCACTTTCACACCCCGCATCATGAGCTCCTGAATTGCTGCTTTCGTAGCCGGGGTTATCTCTTTCCTCGAATTTGTCAATGTTCCGTCTATATCCAGTACCAATGCTTTATTTGCCATAATAAATTTCCTTTTCAAGAAAAGCGGTGAGAAAATCCCACCGCCGTCTTTTTTCTTAGCCTGCTCTAGTTGTTCTCTGATGCTGCCGCACTGCTCTCCGAAGCAGCCTGGCTGCTCTGCTCTGCAGCAGCCTGAACCTTCAGATATTTCAGTCTTCCCTTGGGATCCTCCACCTTGATTGACTGAGTGATCTCTTCCATATAATTCATCATCGTCTCACCCAACAGAGTGCTCTCGATGCTGTTTTTCCAGGAAGGATCATTTTTTCCCACATAATATACAATATAGACAGCATCACCCTCCGGAGTTATCACCTCAGTATCACCCTTGGCTCTGCCCGCATCCTGCATCCATGCTGCAAGTTCCTCAGGCAAGCCGGTTGCGGTAAGTCCCTCCATCAGGCCGCCTTCAACAGGGAGAACTGTGGAATTATTGTAGCTGTCTGCCAGTTCTGCAAAACTCTCCTCTGTGGCAGCACCGCTCTTCCACTGTTCCAGAATAGCCTGTCCGTCGCCCTCTTCCAGCACAATAACACGCAGATCAACCGTGGGTGTTTCATCCCGGTAACGCTTTTCAAAGGCTACAACATAGTAAAGATTTTGAGATGCATTCTCGATTACGGTTGTATCGCCTGCCTTTCTCTCCTCGGCAAACAGCCACTCACTGATGAAACTGCTTACACTGCTCTGTTTTGCATTTTCCATTAAGTCGCCTTCGGCAGCTACGGTTTCCTGCTTCTTTAATGCCTCCTCATGGGCCAGCTTCATGGCAGCCTGAATCTCTGCCTCCGAAGGCTCATAAGCTTCTTCCTCAGTGCCATCTGCCCCGGTATCATCGCCCTCGCTCACCGGAGAGTTGGCCAATGCCGTGGGAGCTGTAGGCAGCTCTGCATTCACGGTAATCAGTCTGTAATCAACCGAATCGTATGCTGTCGTGTGGTCCTTGTAATATGCCTCAACCTCTGCGTCTGAGGGAGCCTTTCTTTCAGAAACGGCATCATAATAAGCATTGGTAAATAAGGTGTCCATCACAAAGGGCTTCACCCTGGAAAGAGTGGCAAGAGAACCGTACATCTCCTTGACAAATGCCTTCTGCGACTTCCCCTCTTCGGAAGCGGACTTTTTGACTGCCTCCTCGTATTCTGCGTAATCTTCAGACAAATCACAGCTAAAGCCCTCTGCTTCTGCCTGTGCCTTTAATGCCTTGGTATTGATAATACTGTCAACTGTCATCTGCTCAAAATAATCCTGCCAGGTCAATGTATCCGAATACATCTGCTTGGAGAGGTCCCCACTCAGGTCAAGACCGAATAAACTCAGATAGTAACCATTCTGGGCAATATAATTATTTATTACAATGTTGTAATTATAATCAAATTCAACTCTGGTGACCTTTTCTCCGCCTACCTGAATATAGGTACCGTTCACCGCCTGATAGGTGCGAATGGGAAAGGAAAGCACAAAGCACAGTATGGCTATTACCGCTACGACACCGATAATTCTTCCCATTTTCCGCTCTCTTTCGGCTTTTCTTCTCTCTTCCTCCCTCTTCTGCATCTTCCGATCATATTTCGTCATTATTTTTTCCTGATTTTGTTCCGTATTTTCCGGTTTATTCGACATGATAAAGCTGTCTCCTTCCTAAAATCCTGATTTAAGCATCCGTTTTCAAATTATACTGCACCACATAATACGAATGCAAGCTATTTCACATATTTTTCAAGCTTTTTGACAATATTTTTCATGCATCCGGGCTCAAAAGGACTGTCAAGTCCCACTTCTTTTATCATATTGGTATAAAAATCACTGGCGGAAAGCTTACAAAGCTTCAGATAGCTTTCCCAGGCCGCCTTATAATCTTCATCCATCTTTACCTTGTACTGCAAAGCACAGGTCTGAGCCAGACAATAGTCGATATAGTAGAAGGGAGAATTATAAATATGCTGCTGTTTCTGCCAGATACTTCCCTTGCCAAAAAACGTGTCATCGCCATAGTCCTGGTGAGGTCTGTATTCTTTCTCCAGCTTCAGCCAGGCAGCATGTCTCTCAGCAGGTGTCATATCGGGATTTGTGTGCACAATGTGCTGGAACTCATCAACCATACATCCGTATGGGATGAATGCTGCGGAATCCTCCAGATGCATCTCCACATAATCCTTGGCCCTGTCTCCGAAAAACAAAGGCATCCAGTTCTGAGTGAAAAATTCCATGGACATGGAGTGAATCTCTGCTGTCTCCATACCGATATCCGAATGCTCCCTGATGGGGTCTTTCCCCGAAAGATATCCCTGAAAAGCATGCCCGCACTCATGAGTGATAACATCCACATCTCCGCTGGTACCGTTAAAGTTTGCAAATACAAAAGGGGAATTGTAAAGAGGCATATAGGTCATGTAGCCGCCCGCCTTTTTAGTCTTGCGTCCCAACACATCAAACAGCTCGTTTTCCATCATAAAATCATAAAATTCTTTCGTTTCGGGAGAAAGCTCACTGTACATCCTCTGACCGGCGGCAAGAATTTCCTCAGGTGTACCCACAGGCGCGGGATTTCCTTCGTTAAAATAAACGGCATCATCAATATAGCTCAGCTTATCCAGACCAAGTCTCTGTCTTCTGCGCTCATGAAGCTTCTCGGCAAAGGGCACAAAATCCTTTTTCACCTGCTCCCGGTATGCTTCCACTTCCTTCTGTCCATAGCAGTTGCGGCCCATGCGGTAATAGCCCAGCTCCACATAATTCTCATAGCCCATCTTTCTTGCCTGGGCGGTGCGGTTTTTGACCAGCTTATCGTATATCTCATCCAGCTTCTCCGCATTTGTCTCAAAAAAAGCGCTGTACTCCTTCCATGCGGCTGCACGGACGCTCCTGTCCCGGTTCACCAGATAGGGACGAAGCAGGGAAAGATTCAGCTCCTTGCCGTCAAACTGTATTTTTGCGCCGGCAATCAATTTATTGTATTCCATGGTCAGAGCATTTTCCTCCTGCATCAGGGGAATCAGCTTCTCATCCATGGCCTTCTGCGCCACCTCCAGATTTTTGAAGGCAACAGGACCAATCTTTTCCAATAAATACTCCCTGTAAGGAGAATTGTACAGCTTCTTCGCATATTCCAGCATCATGTTCTGGAACATTGGCATTTTCTCATCATAATACTTATGCTCCTTTTCATAAAACTCATCGGAGGTGTCAATATCATAACGAATATGCGCAATTGTATATAAGGTAATCACCCTGTCGCTTAAGCTGTAGTACTTCTTGTGTGCCTCAAACTGTTCCTCACCATTTTTTGCAGCATCAAATTCCTTTATAATCTCATCCATTTCTTCCTTTACACGTTCAAAATCCACTCTTTCGTAAGGCATGTCCTTAAATTTCATTTCTCTACCTCTTT
Organism: Acetatifactor sp.; assembly: GCA_051880315.1. GTDB lineage: Bacteria > Bacillota > Clostridia > Lachnospirales > Lachnospiraceae > Acetatifactor. Next base: position 27,840 of record JBJENR010000168.1, on the reverse strand, counting down.
TCCGTGTCCGAAATCACAGTTATGATTCTTCATTTTACATGATTCTCGTGAAACTGTAAATAATGAATACACACCTCTGATACACATGTCTTCTTACTACTTGTATAAAAGTATCTGCTATGATAAGATTAATATTGTTTCAAAAAAATATTTTCTTATGAGCAGGAGGACAAAATGCTGGAAGAACTCAAGAAAAAAACATTTAAAAAATCCCTTGTGGGAACCATTATGCTGATAATTATCGGCGCCGTGCTTACTGTAATTTCCATTATGAAAGTATCTTATGTAACCTTTGAGGATCTGGAACCGGATGAAATCAAGAATCAAAGCGTAACCATTGATGTCACTGCCGATTTTGGCTGCTATCTGGAAGAATACAGCGAAAATACCAGCACTCACAGAAGAACCACCACCGATCTCTATTATGTCATCTGGACAGGCGATGAAAATGTTGAAGAATTCAAATATATGTCCATCAAGGTACCCGTAAAATATGAGAAACAGATGGAAGAGATTGCTGAATATACGGCAAATCAGACCTATGCTGATCCCCTTCACCTGGTGGGACACATCCGGGAACTGAGCAAGGAAGAGTACCGTTATTTCAAAGAGTATTTTGTTGGCGATGACATAACCGAAAGCGACTTTAAGGAGATGACCCTCCCCTACTACATAGATGTCACCGGCACCTCCGCCTTTGCAGGCAGCGACCTGCTGTTTATTATCCTGCTTGTCGCCGGTATTTTCTGCCTGTTCTGGGCTGTTATACGTCTGCTGAAGGGCATCAACGGCAGCTTTATCAAGAAGTTCCTCAAGAACATCGAAGACGCCGGCTACACCGAATCCTCTATAGAATCTGACTTGAACCATGCAGTCTCTTTCAACAAAAATGACATCAGACTGGGTAACCTGTGCTTATATTTCGGTATGAACAGCTCTGCTCCCAATGCCATTCCTGTCAACAAAATCCATTGGGCATACCAGACCACCACGACTCACCGCACTAATGGCATTAAAACCGGTACCACCTACGCAATTATGATACGCGCAGACGTTAAGGGCGGCACCTTTAACATCAGTGTTCCGGATAACGGCACCTCCCAGGCAATCCTTGACCATATCAATGTCAAATATCCCTGGGTAGTTGTAGGATACTCAGATGAGCTTGTAAAGATGTACAACAAGGACCGCGCACAGTTCTTAAATCTTCGCTACAACAAGGTAGAGCATAATACCGTTCAGCCCGGTCTGGAAGGCTTCAACGACAGCTACAATAATTTTACATGATTTCTATCCACTGAAGATTTGAGGCTACCGATGACGGTTCGCCTGAAAATAAGTTGTTTAAAAAGATAACCGCTTAATTTGTCAAGCGGTTATCTTTTTGTTACTTCTTTAGTCCGTCAGCTTATCCTGTTTTCTGTACTGCACCGGAGTGATACCATAGTTTTTCTTAAACAGTCTGTTGAAATGTTCTACATTCTCATATCCAACCTCAGCAGCAATGCTTTCCACCGTCTGGTTGGTCTCTCTGAGCATGATTCGTGCCTTTCTCATTCTTTCCTTCTTTACGACATCCTGGAAGGTCATCCCTGCCTTCTCCTTGATATACTTGGAAAGATAAGGCTTGGAGAGATGGAATTTGTCAGACAGACTCTCCAAAGTCACATTCTTGAAATCTTCCCTGATACAGTTGATGATTTCCACAATGCGCTCTTCTCTTCCTGCAGTAATGTGCTGCTCTGCTGCCAGCTTATTTGCAGCGGAGGTCAAAGCTGCGATGGATGCCTTGATGATATCCTCATCCACACCCACACCCCAGTAATAACTGCTGTCATGCATGATGCCCACATAAGCTGCTGCCTTGGAACTGGAGCCCTTGGAAATGGCATGCTCCTCATAGACTGCCAGCTGATAACTCATGCCAAAATAGGTCTTTACAGCATTGCTTACGGCATCCAGACGTCCGTTACCGGCAGTCTTAACAATCCTTGACACACCGTTCTGCTCAATGGTCACCTCCGCCTGAATACCCTTCTCCTGACGGAAATGGCATTCGGGAATCCGGAATACACTGCGGGGATTAATATAGTTTTCCTCAAAGATGGCATAAACCTCCTTGGGCTGCAGCTCCTGATGGCGCTTGTCAGACACGCCCTTAATCAGGTAACCTACCTCCTCCTTCATGGCAGCCGGCAGTGAAAAACCGTACTGCTGCTTCAGTACAAATGCCACACCACCTTTACCGGAAACACTGTTGATACGGATGACATCCGACTCATATTCCCTTCCTACATCCGCAGGGTCGATGGGCAGATAGGGCACATCCCAGCGCTTGCCGCTCTTGCCTTCCTTCAGCCAGGTCATACCTTTGCTGATGGCATCCTGATGGGAGCCGGAAAATGCGGTAAATACCAAATCACCCGCGTAAGGTGTTCTCTCATGAACCTTCATGCCAGTAAAGCCTTCATAAGCCTTTCTGATCTTCATGATATTAGAGAAATCAAGACCGCTGTCCACCCCATGACACATCATATTTAATGCCACGGTAACGATATCTACATTTCCGGTACGCTCTCCGTTGCCGAACAAGGTTCCTTCCACTCTGTCCGCACCGGCCAGGATACCGAACTCGGCATCGCTGACGCCACAGCCGCGGTCATTGTGAGGATGAACACTTAAAACCACATTCTTGCGATATTTTAAATGCTTGTGCATATACTCTACCTGAGAGGCAAATATGTGGGGCATTGCCACCTGCACCGTGGTAGGCAGATTAATAATTGCCTTGTTGTCCTTGGAAGGCTTCCACACATCCAGCACTGCGTTGCAGACCTCCAGCGCATAGTCAACCTCTGTCTGAGAAAAGCTCTCAGGGCTGTATTCAAAGGTAAAATTACCCTCCGTCTCCTCTGCCATTTTCTTTAACAGGGTTGCACCGTCCACGGCAAGCTTCTTAATTGCTTCCTTATCCTTCTTAAAAACCTGCTCACGCTGCTCCACGGAGGTGGAATTGTAGAGATGAACCACTGCATGAGGAGCCCCCTTCACCGCCTCAAAGGTCTTTCGGATAATGTGCTCCCTGGCCTGGGTCAGCACCTGAATGGTGACATCCTCGGGAATCATGTTGCGCTCAATCAAAGCCCGTATAAAATTATACTCTGTGTCGGAGGAGGCAGGAAATCCGACTTCAATCTCCTTAAATCCAATCTCAACAAGCATTTTGAAGAACTCCAGCTTATCCTCCAGACTCATGGGGTCAATCAATGCCTGATTACCGTCACGCAAATCAACACTACACCAAATCGGCGCCTTTTCAATACATTCCTTTTTCACCCAGTCATAGGTCACTTCAGGAGGCATGTGATAAGTCTTACCGTATTTTTCCTTAATTACCTTACTGTTCATAACAACTCCCCTTTTCCCTTAAGACATGAATTCCTTTTGATTCTCAATACCCTTGCAAGGAATTCTGCTTCCTGTCTTTCTATTTGATTGGATTATAGTAGCACGGATTTAATGATTATTCAAGTATATATTTTAACATATTTATTGATTTATATTAATTTCCCTATTCCGTCTTCATTGATGTTATTATACATCATACCATTTTCGATGTTAATCATAAACTTATGTAAGCCGCTATTTATCATGATTCAAATAATTTCTATCTATTCTTCTCTTCATAATGTATTGAACTTTATTAACATATTTATATTGACCTATATTATCTTGTTTTCTTGACTACGTTAATTATATCCTATCGGGATTATGACGAAGGAGTCCTACAGCTATCCATTTGTTGGCGACGAAGCCGTAAACAAATGGATAGCTGCAGGACTCCTCCTTCGACCTTATTCCGGCCCCTTAATACTCCTCCGCAATATCAAGCTCTTCCTGCTCATCTTCGATAGTCATGGCAAAATGAGGCGTATGCCGCAGATATACCAGCCAGTAACCCACACCTACAATTCCTGCACCGCCGATAATATTTCCCAAAGTAACAGGCAGGAGGTTTTTCAGCAGGAACGTACCGAAGTTGAGACCCTCCGCTACAATGGAATACTCCCAGGACGCCAGAATACCGGCGATGCAGAAATAAATATCCGCAATACTGTGCTCAAAACCACAGAGCACAAACAGCATCACCGGCCAGAAGCTCATCAGGAGCTTTCCCGAGACTCTCTTTGCCGCAAAAGCCGCCCATACCGCCAGACAAACCAAAATGTTGCAGAGAATTCCTCTGATAAATGCTTCCGAAAAGCTCTGCTCCACCCGTATTGAAGCTGCTCCCACCATCTTTACCGCAAGACTGCCGCCAAACAAATCCGGCGTGTGACCGTAAACCACCAGCACTGCCACAAAGGCAGCTCCCAGAAAATTCCCCAGATACACAAACAGCCAGTTTTTCAGCATATCCCTCAGTCTTACCTTCTTCTGCAGAACGCTGATAATAATCAGGTTATTTCCGGTAAAAAGCTCACTGCCCGCTACCAGAACCATTGCCATTCCTGCAGGAAAGACACAGGCGCTGAGAAGCCTGGCCACGGAGCCGTTCTCCACTGTAGCTGAGGCGGTAGTGGATGCAATCCCGGCAAATCCGATAAAGCAGCCGGCAAAAAAGCCAAGTATCAGCATCTTCCAGGCAGACAGCTTAACCTTATGTATACCGATTTCCACAAAATTTGTTGCAATTTCCAACGGTGAATGCATAGAAACTCCTTCCGGGCTCCGCCCTATGAGAATTTATCAGATGACAATGATTCTTAGTTCAGATACTTCTTATTCTAATATATTCGAACTATATCGTCAACTTATGGAAATCTTTTCCGATACAAAATATATATATTTATAGTACAAAACACCTATACCAGACACTTGCAAATTCTGGTAAAAGAGAGTATGATGAATTCGATTTTATACGTTTCATAAGAAGAGGAGAAACAAAATAATGAAAATTCAAAACAAATGGATTCGTGCAGCCATTCCTGCACTACTGCTCCACTGCAGTATCGGTACCGTATACTGCTGGTCTATTTTCAGCCAGGAAATTGCTGATTACATCGGCTTTTCCAAGAGCGCGACGGAATGGGCATTCAGCTTTGCCATTTTCTTCCTTGGCATGTCTGCTGCTTTCCTCGGAAATGTTGTTGAAAAAGACATCCACCGTTCTTCCCTGATTGCCGCTATCTGCTTTGCCGCAGGTATGGCAGGAACCGGCTTCTTCATCTGGTATGGCGGAAAATGTTTTAATGGCGGTGCAGGACAAAAAAGCATTTTAGCTCTGATTGGTATCTATGTATGCTACGGCTTTATCATGGGTATCGGTCTTGGTACCGGTTATCTGTCTCCCGTAAAGACGCTGATGCTTTGGTTCCAGGATCGCAAGGGTCTGGCTACCGGACTTGCTGTTGCAGGCTTTGGTGCCGCTAAAGCGATTGCAAGCCCTATCATGCAGAAGCTGTTAACCTCCCTGGGTGACGGCGGTATCTACCAGATGTTCCTAATCCTTGCTGCTGTTTACTTTGTAATGATGTTTGTAGGTCACCTGCTTCTTGCAAAGCCCGCCGACTGGCACGAGCCTGCCAAGCAGGAAAAGGGTCAGAAAGCATTCGATGTTATCAAGACCAAGCCTGTTGTATTTATCGGTATCTGGATAATGTTCTATTTGAACATCACTTGTGGTCTGGCTTTGATTTCCCAGGAAAAAATGATTATCAAGTGTATCGGCCTTGGCGCGATGGCAGGTGTTCTCTCCTCCGTTACCGCAATATTTAATGCCGGTGGACGTCTTGGCTTCTCCGCATGGGCAGATTCCATGAAGGACAGAAATACCATTTACAAAATTATTTTCGTTCTTTCCATCATTGCTACCGCCCTTGTAATTGTAACCCAGGGTATCGACAAGCAGGGTGCCAATATCATCAATGGCAATCCCACCAGCATGGCTTTAACCATCCTGGTATTGATTCTGTTGTTTGTAGTTAATGCCGGATACGGCGGTGGCTTCAGTAACGTGCCCACCCTTTTGTCCGATCACTTCGGAATGCAGAACATCAGTGCAATTCACGGCATTACTCTTTCCGCCTGGGCAATTGCAGGACTTACCGGTAATCAGGTGGCAACTCTGATTGTCAACAAGATCGGTACTCCCAGTGACATCACCGTGGATGGACATGTTTACTCCATCAATCCTACCGGTTATCAAGCTGTGTTATACCTCACCATCGTACTTTACATCATCTCACTGCTTGTCAGCATCTTCCTGGTAGGCGGCAAAAAGAAAAAAGAGGAAAAATAAGCAATACCGGAACTACATTACATAATACAAGGGGCGACCTTCTGACGAGATTCAGTAGGTCCCCCCTTTTTATATTGAGAGTGTTTTCTGGTTTCTGATGAATGGATCATTTTGGCAGGATAGCCCTCTCTCTTTGAATCTCTTCCGCGGTAAAGCCCGCGACAAGAAGAATCTCGTCGTTAATCCCGGCAGCCAGCATGTTACGCAGGCTCTCAAGGCGGCCTTCCTCACGTTCTTCCTTCCGAATCAGTTCCTCTCTCCGTTCCCATGTAAAATCAAGATGCGTCATTTTTATCACCTCATCCTTCCTGCTCTGAAAAAAGTCTGTAAGAACCTGATGTTCTATACAGTCCTTGATTGCGAGCTCTACTGCATTCTCTCTTGTCTCTTCCCTTCCATGGTACTCACGGACCTTTTCTACAAAATAAGTGTATCCTTCCAGCACATACCGTTTGGCATCTTTACAATCCTTTTGTTACGCACATATTGAATATATTTCATCTTAATACCATACCAGGTAAATCAGCGTCAGCCCAAGACCGATACCCGCCAGAAATAATCCAAAGGAAAGGCTCCTTGCGATAATCCTGTTGTTCTCCTTGAACTCGGCATTCTTAAGTGCCAGAAGATGTTTGTAATTCACAGTCCTTGGATTCTTCTTATTCCAGGTCCGGTTTCCCAGCTCCTCCCATGCGTTAGCCACTCCACCGATGGCCGTAGTCAGGGTATTGCCCTCCGGCTTCTCATAGGGCAGTGGGCTGTCCCTGTAAACGGTCTTTCTAAGCATAACCACAATTCCATCCACAATACTGTCCGGAATCCGGCACAGTATTCCACATACTGTGGGCAGAATCTTTAACAAAAGAGGTCTGTACAGCAAATTTTCCAGATTCAGCCATGTCGGCCAGGCATTCACATAAATACGATGTCCTTCTTCCTTCTTCAACAGACAGCCTCGAACGAAGAAGACATAGACAACGGCACCTGTCAAAACAGAAATCAGAGCGCCTTGCAGATTCGTCAGACTGAAATACCTCACCTCATCTCCATAAGCCTCCAGTCCCATGAACGCCTGGCTGACTGCGGCTGCTTTATTCATTGTAAATTCCGGTATCAGACCCCAGACAAACAAAACAATAGCACTTACCGTCAATCCCAGACCGGCTGTAATACCCATGTATCTCTTCTGTCCGTCATATTTTTTCTGCAGCTCCTCGTCCTGATTTTTCTCCAGAAACAGCACGGCAAATAGCTTCGTCATATAGGCCACGGTCAGACCACCGGAAAAAAGGAATACATACTCCACTGCCCTCCACAGACCGCCTCCTCCGTACTCCACGATTGCCTCATGAAGCAGGGTCTTTGACACATAGCCGCCAAACATGGGTATTCCGCCCACTGCCAGCGCACCAGTGAGAAAAATCGCCATGATGAGGGGCTTTTTTCTTCCCCAACCCCGTATCTTGTTGAGATCCAGGGAATGCGTATTCCAATAGACCACTCCTGCTGCCAGGAAAAGTACCAGCTTAATCAGGGAATGATTCACCATATGAAGCATGGTGCCGTGTACTGCCAGGGCATTTTCCTCTCCCAGAAGCCCCTGCATACCGATACCCACCAGAATAAATCCGATCTGGGACACGGAGGAGCAGGCCAGAGTCCGCTTCAAATCGATAGAAAAGACCGCAAGTACCGCCCCTAACAGCATGGTAACCACGCCGAGAAACAGGATCACCTTTCCCCAGGTACTGTCCCACAGAAAAAGCTGACAGCTCAAAATCAGAGTTCCGTAGATACCGGCTTTGGTCAGGATACCTGATAAGAGGGCAGACGCCGGTGCCGGTGCCACGGGGTGCGCCTCGGGAAGCCAGATGTGTACAGGAAAGGCACCTGCCTTTGCGCCAAAGCCAAACAGCATACAAAATCCGGCAATCCGAAGCCAGAGTCCGGAGTCACCACTTTGCCCGGAGGCAGCAGCCCACAAATCCTTTAACTTTTCCACATACAAAGGCTGCCCCGGGACATATAATCCACAGCCTTCTGCGATATGATACACCAGAAAGATTCCCATGAGCATCACCAGGCCACCGATGACCGCCACTGCCAGATAGGTCTCCGCCGCCCGGAGAGAGGGTCTGTTTTCCTCCTGCGCCACCCAGACATAAGAGGTAAAGGACATAATCTCAAAGAAAATAAACAAGGTGTATAAGTCCGCAGAAAGGAACACGCCCATGGTAGCACCCAGCGTCCAGAACAGGAACAGGTAAAATCTGCAGACATTTTTATGTTCCCTGAAATATTCCCCCGACAGGAGAGTAGCCATCAGCCACATAAACACAGCCACACTTCCGTATACCATGCGAAAGCCGTCCAGCACAAAGTGAAGACCGAAACCACAGACCTCAGGCAGAGTACAGCGCAGCACTGATACCTCTCCGCCCGTGGATAGACAGATCTTCCAAACCAGACAGAACATCAGTAGCAGCTCTGCTGCCGCAAATACCACCGCCAGTCCGAAGCCGGCTCCGCTGATGCCCGTGGCTTTCGTTACCCCACCGATTTTTCTGCTAATTCCGGCGGTTTTTGACTTTCCACCGGTGTTCCCACTACTCCCGGCGGTTTTTGTCCCTCCCCCGGTTCTTCCACCCGGCTTCCTCTGACCCAGACTTCCCGCTACATATACCACAAGCCCCGCGATAAAAGGAAAAAACACAAGTATGGGCAATAACATTTCCAACATCATCCCAGCCTCCTAACCGACGGACATCGCTGCAATCTCCTGCAGCAGGTCCATCACTTTCCCGGAACACAGACCGAACACGACCATCATCACAACAAAGAAAACCAGGGGTACGAGCATCATCCATCCGGGATCCTTTGCATCCTGAATTGTACCATAGTCAAAATCCTTCCCCGGAAAGAAAGCCCTCACCACAATGGTCAGCATGTAGATTGCCGTCAAAAGTGCGGATACCAGCAGTGCCGCCACACCAATCCATGCCATCACATTTTCGCTCTCCATCGCTGCTTTGGCCAGATACCACTTACTGATGAAGCCGCAGAGTCCCGGCACACCCATCAGTGCAAGGGCCGACACGGTAAAGATGACAAATATTTTGGGCATTTTTCTGCCCATCCCGTCCAGCTCGTATATATAACTCTTCCCCGTTTTGTGCATGACGGCTCCGGCACAGAAGAAGGAACAGATTTTCATAAAGGAATGAAACAGCATATGTGCCATGGCACCCACCAGCCCCGGGGGAGTCATGATAACCACACCGAAGAGGATATAGGAAAGGTTGCTCACCGTGGACCAGGCAAGCCTCCTCTTGATATGTGTCTCCTTCAGGGCACGGCTACAACCGTAGACAATGGTAAAAATCACCAGTCCCATCACGGTGTATTGCGCTATGGTTCCTCTGAGTAGCCGGATTCCGAAGCTGAAGTAGGTGATGCGCATCACTGCAAAGGCTCCGGTATTTACCACTGCCACCGCATGCAGCAGCGCAGTCACCGGTGTGGGCGCTACACCCGCCTTGGGAAGCCAGGCAGAGAAAGGCCACATAGCCGTTTTCACCGCAAAGCCACAGAAGGAAATAATGTAAATCAGGTACATCATATTGGTTTTATCCCCGATTTTTACCAGATTCATCACGCCCCCGGGGATAAAGGAGGAGGTGCAGCCATAGGTCAGAATAAAGATGACACCTACAAAGGCAAAGGCTGCGCCGCCCAGCATGTAGTACAGATAGGTACGGCTGGCCAGAATGGCCTCCCTGGTTCTGGTGAACATCACCAGGGGCAGGGTAATCAGGCTCAGCATCTCAAAGAAAAAGTACATGGTAAGGATATTTTCGGAAAGGGCAATTCCCAATGTGACACCATAGGTAATCACATAGAACATAAAGAAGGTCTTTTCACCCTTCTCCCCCTTCATATATTCAAAGGCATAGAGCAGGGCAAAGGGCCAGAGTATGGCTGACATCCCCGCAAACAGCGCACCCATCCCGTCAAGCTGCAGGCGAATACTTAAGTTTCCCGTAAAACGAAATACCGTAAAGGCACCCTCAGGTCTGTACAACAGCAGCAGGAACACCAGAATGGAATTGAGAATCACCATCACTTCCGTGAAAAACAGCATACTTCTTCTGCTCTGAAACTTCATCACGGAAATCAGAATTCCGGTGATAAAAGGGATGAGAACTACAAACAGCATTCTCATTTCATTCATAATCCTACCTCCCATCCGAATACTCCGGCAGCTTCAACCGCATATTTGTTCAAAACCTGTGGAAATACTCCCAAAAGCACTGCGAGGGTCGCCAACACAATCAAAGGAATCAACATAAACCCGGAAATTCTTACTTTACCGGAATTTTTCTCATCCGCTTCCTCCCCCGGGAAAAAGCCCTTCATGACGATTGGCAGCAGATACCCTGCCGTAAGAAGTGCACTGAGAAGCAGTACAATCGGTCCCAGCCAGGATATGACGCCAGTGTCAGAATTCAAGGCACCCTCCGCAAGATACCATTTACTGATAAAACCACCGGTAGGCGGAATACCAATCAGCGCCAGGGAAAATAATGTATAACACCACATCACTGCAGGCATTCTTTTCCCCAGACCCTTCAGCTGATCCACCTTCGTATACTCAAAGCAATACAGGAAGACACCGGCCACCAGAAACAAACCACACTTCACCACCGCATGAATCGCTGTGTGCAAAAGGGCTCCCGCGTAGGCCATGGGTGTCAGAAGGGACAGACCAAACAGAATATAGGAGACCTGACTTACCGTGGAATAGGCCAGCCTCTTCTTGAAGCCCTGCTCCCGAAATGCCAGCATGGAGCCCATAAATACTGTCAACAATGCCAGAATCATCCAGGTATACTGTACCCAGGTACCCCGGATAAAATCTGTACCAACCACATAGAATACTCCGCGAATCAATGCCAGTACACCTGATTTGACAATGACGCCGGACAATACCGCCGAGGCCGGAGAGGGCGCCACGGGATGAGCTGAGGGCAGCCAGGCATGCAAAGGCAGCATACCGGCTTTCACACCGAATCCCAGAATCATCACAAAGACTCCCACCAGGACAAATCCCTCATGTCCTGACACAAGTGTCATATTTAAGCTTCCGCCGGCGATAAAGGTCAGGGAATCACAATACCGGTACAGCACATAGATGCCAAACAATCCGCCATAGGCACCGCACATGGAATAGAACAGGTACTTCAGCGCCGCCATGATGGCTTCTCTGGAGCCGTTGTGCAATACAAGGGGCATGGATACCAGGGTCATCAGCTCATAGAACAGGTACATGGTAACCAGATTTCCGGAGAAGTCCAGTCCAACCAGTACACCATACAGCAAAAGGTAAAAACCAAAATATCTCTTTTCCTCTCCCTCATGCTTCAGATAGACAAAGGAATAAAAGCCTGCTGCCAGCCATATCACACTGACAATGGTCACAAACCATCTGCTGATTTCATCCACCTTGAAATATACGGGAAGAAGATCCACCAGTGTAAAGAGAGTCATGCTGCGCTCGCCGGTCCAGGCCACTGTCAGCACCAATGCCACGGATACCGTAAGCACAACTGCCACAACCGGATGAAGCCAATCGAGGTTCCGGAGCTTTTGGTTCTGAGGCTTTTGCTTCTGATATTTTTGAGATTTTTGCGTCCGGGGTTCTTGCTTCACTGCCCTCAAATGCTCTGAGAAAGAGCTCAGTAACAGCCAGATACCTGCCACAGCAGGCAGCAATAAGGAAACCAACAATAATATGTCCATGCCTTTTCATCCTTCCGGGTCTGTCAGACCCTTAATCAAACATAGCAAGACCTGCTTCTATCAATCGAATCAATGGTTCAGAGTTCAAGCCCAGCAACAGATTTAAGACAATAAACAACACCAGCGATGCCGATTTAGCAGGCTGTTCCTTCCAGAAAATTCTCCTGCATTCCACCGTGGGTCTCTGGCTGACGATGGCATCCGATTTCGGCACCGGCGTATAGATTCGAATGACTGTCTTCATAAAATATACCGCATTGAGCATCGTACTGATTGCCAGCGCAATCAGAGTGGGTAACATCTTCCTGGCATGCCCCATGGCCGCCTGTGCAAACAGAAGCTTGGAAATAAATCCCGAAAACATGGGAATACCCACCATGGACAGGGAACCCACCGTAAAGGCCACGCCCGCCAGCTTATTCCGGTAGCCGGCTCCCGTGAGATCCCGGAAATGCCTGCTGCCGCCGGAGGAATCCGATAATCCGGAGGCTGCCACAAAGAGCAGAGCCTTCGTCGCAGCGTGGGAGAGAATGTGATACACACTTGCCCTCACCGCCACCTCGGTTCCCAGACCGAAGCCCATATAAATATAGCCAATCTGGGCAACGGAAGAAAAGGCTACCATTCTACGGATATCCTTCTCCTGTATGGCACTGACTGACCCCATAATCATCCCGATGATGCCAAAGACAAACAAGACATTGATTACCCTGCTGTCGCAGACCACCGAAAAACCAATGACTCTGTAAAAAATTTTTACCAGCAGGAAAATATAGCCCTTGGACACCAAAGAGGACAAAATTGCAGCCGAAGATAGGGTAGAATAACCATAAGCATCCGGCAGCCAGGCATGAAAGGGATATAGGGCACTCTTGATGGCCAGACCCACGGACATCAGGCCCAGCGACAGAATCAGAGGCACATGATACTGTCCCGAGGCTGCCAGAAGCTGCACAGCCTCCTTAATGTTGCTCATCAGCAGCTGTCCCGTCAGATCGTACAGAAAGCAGATACCCAGGAGCAGCAGACCGGAACCCAGCAGGCTCATAATCATATATCTTGTGGCCGCTTCTATGGTCCGTCCGTTCTGCTTAATCATGATGAGACCACAGGCAGAAATGGTGTTAATCTCCACAAAGACATAGGCCGTAAACAGGTCATTGGTATAAATCAGGGCCAACAGGGAACAAAGCAGAAGATTTACCATAATGTAATACAGATTCTGCTTACTCTCCTCAATCTCCGCCTGTCTCTCCGCAATGCCACCCAGCATACAGAGTATCATGATAATACAGAAAAACACCGCCATGAAGGCCTCCAGAACACCTACCCGGATTTCGTTGCCCCAGGGTGCCGGAAAATGCCCCATGGTATATACAAAAGCCTCCTTCGTTTTGAGCGTGTATGCCAGCACAAAGGAGGACATAATCCCCACGGTACCGATAACCAGCGTATTCCATCGCTTGGCCCATTTTCCGTTCAGTATGGATGTCAATGGTCCGGAAAACAGGGACAAAATAATCGACATGAAGGGAAAATTCCGCACAAATTCCATTATTTCCCCTCCTTTTTCAGCATGGTAGATATTTCATCCAAATCCAGGGTATGATACCTGCGGTACAGACGTATAGTGAGGGACAGCATCAGCGCCGTAACCGATACGGAAACCACAATACCTGTCAGCACCAGACCGCTGGGAATGGGATTGACATAAGCCTCCACGCTCTGCACTCCATCCACCACCACCGGAGCCTTTCTGTTCATGATATAGCCCTTCAGGGCAAGAAACAGATATGTGGCAGTGTCCATAATATTCAAACCGATGATCTTTTTAATCAGATTTTTCTGCAAAAGCAGATTGGAGAAACCGATTCCAAACAAAATCATTGCTACCGCTTCCGGAAAATTATTTAACAGATTTGAAAAATTCATCTCCAACACCGCTCCTTTCCTGTGATATATTGATACACACGTCGAATGAGCCAGCCGTCCATTTCCCTGCACTCTGCAGGCACAGGATCAATAGCCGCCCTTACGGAACATGACATAAAAGGTATACATGGTTCCCGCCACTACAATTCCCACACAAATATTCAACAGCAGAATCAAACCGCTGCTTAAGATTGCCCCGGGGGTTCCCAGCGGAATTACACTCTCGATGTGATTTGCCCCGGTATAGAAGGAATAGCTCTTTGCGATGCTGTAGCAGGCCAAAGCACCGAAGCTGAGCCGACGGTAGGTTTTTGCCGTGAAAAATTTTTCCGTCTTCTCAAATCCAAAGGCATTCAGGTACAAAATCAGTCCTGCTCCGATCACAGCGCCGCCGGAAAATCCTCCACCCGGTCCCAGGTGCCCTGCCAGAATGATGTAGATGCCAAAGATAAAAATGGGCGGAACCAGAATCCGCGCTGCTGTCTGCAGTATTACGTCATTCTTTGGCTCATAGATTCTGTCGTTGGCTTCATAGGATTTCTGCAGCTCCTTCTTATCCAGTCGCAGCAGTATCAATACCGTACAGGTTGCAATAAACAATACATGGGATTCCCCCAGTGTATCAAATGCCCTGTAATCCAGTATCATTCCGGTGACAATATTGACGGCCCCGGTCTCCTGCAGACCTCTATCAATGTATCTCTCCGCCACCTCATTGTTGGCCGGATTCTCTGGATGACCAAAGGTGGGAAGATAAGAGACCCCAATCAGCAGCATAGTAACAAGAAACAGACAAAAAATGACACTGAACACCTTATACATTTTGCCGAAAAGTCTGACCTCTGCGTTATGCTCCAGGTCATAAACCTTCTTTGCCAGCTGCTTATTGTCTTCCTCCCTCTGCAGTCTTTCGGCTTCCGTCTCGCTAAAAGGCTTCTGCTGCTTCATCTCCATCGTACCGAGAAAAGGATCCTTACTGCCATTCAGCCATTGCTTGAATTTATAGGATATGGTTTTTTCATACTGTTCCTGCGGAACTTTTTTACTCATCTCGCTGTTCCCCCTCCTGTCCGGACGGTTCTTTCTCCTCTGTTTTCATAATGGCATGTATTTTTTTCAACGTCAGTAAAAAGAGCACCGTTGTTACTCCCGCACCCACTGCAGCCTCCGTGATGGCAAGGTCCGGAGACTCCAGCAAAATCCAGATAACAGACATGATTAAGCTGTAGGACATAAATATTAGAATCGTGTTGAGAAGATTTCTTGAAAGACTGGCTGCAACAGCACAAAGCACCAGAAATCCAAGCAAAATACACATGAATATTGTCATCTTACCTCCTCCTTCTGTTCTGTCTCTTCACAGCATTTTCCTTCGCAGTTTTCCTCTCCCTTGGTCAGAATGAGTCTGCGATAATGCTTGTCCTGCTCCTCATCCGTTGTCACCTCAAATCTGGCTATCAGATGTGAAGACACCGGAGAGGAAAACCAAAGAAAGATAATTACCAGAAACAGCTTGAGAGAAGTGAGATTCATGCCGTTCATAATAATCAGTCCCAGAATACAGGCACCGATACCCAGCGTATCTCCCATAGCCGCCGCATGCATTCTGTTCAGCACATATTTAAAACGAAATATTCCAATCATTTCAAAAATAAAAATAGTGGTTCCAAGGAGCAAAAACAGTGCCCCAACCAGAAACTTTATCCACTCTATCGCTTCCATGTCAGTTTTTCCGCCTTTCTTCCCGGAATGTTTTCACTTCGCCATTTTCCCCACACTTCTCCTGGTTCGTCACTTCCGTCTTGCCGTTTTCCCCGCACTTCTCCGGGTTCGTCACTTCCGTCTCTCCGTTTTTTCCGCACTTCTCCGGGTTCGTCACTTCCGTCTCTCCGTTTTCTCCGCACTTCTCCGGGTTCATTTCTCCCGACATTTCCGCGATTTTTTTACGCTCCAGATAGACACCCATATATACCTTGGTCAATACGATCACCGCCAGAAAGCTGATCATCGCATAGATGACACAGATATCTGCAAGATAATCCTCCTGTAACATCAACGTAAGAACTGCAATCATGACAATGACCATGGTACCAAGCATATTTACAGCCACAATCCGATCGGCTGTCTTCGGTCCTATAACTGCCCGCAACAGACACAAAAGCGCCAGCACAGCAAGAAAAATCAAAATCAGCGTAAAAAGTATTCCGTATGCCTGCTCCAGTCCTTCGATTCCTTTTCCCATACGATACAATCATCTCCCTACTTTTCCAGTCTTCTGAGACGCTCCTCAATCTCGCTGTTCTCCAGCCCCTCAGCCAGAGACTCGTCCAGACAGTGAACCACATATTCAGAGCCTTCCAGCGATACTGTGATGGTGCCCGGCGTCAGAGTGATGGCATTCGCCAGAAAAGCCTTGCCGGTAGGCGTTTCCAAATCCGAGCGGAAGGTGACCAGCACAGGCTCTATCTCCTCCTCCTGGGACAAAATCAGATGAAGGACATTGGAATTTGCCTTCACAATCTCCCAGCCTAACAGAACGATGTACTTCGCACCCTGAAAAATCTTTTTGTAGATATGTATTTCCTTTTGTACGGAATAATCTGCAAACTTACAGGAAAAAGCAAAAATCACCGCGGCAATGAGAATGCCGAAAATACAGATCTCCAATGTAAATTTGCCGTTAAATATCACCCAAAGTAAAAAGTACAGTATAAACATAACTCTGCCTCCATTAAAAACGATTACATTTTAGCACAAAATTATTTTTTTTCAATGCATTTAAATGAATAAAAAAAGGCACATTGATTATCTTTCCTCAATGCACCTTTGCATATACCGTACGTTTCAAATTGTTTTGTGTCAGCTATGTCAGACCATCCCTACTCTTTCAAAATACCTCATCAAAATATCCGCACAATTCTCCGCTCCAAGGACAGAGGTATCAAGAATCATGTGATAATTACTCACGTCCCCCCAGACCTTACCCGTATTCTGATAATAATATTCGGAGCGCTCCTTGTCATTTTTTTCCAACATATCTTTTGCCTCCTCATAGGGCAGAGACTCCTTCTTCATGATACGCCTGATACGGTCTTCCTTGTCCGCGCAGACATAAATATTGAATACATTGGATTGCCCGCTCAGAATCTCGGAAGCACATCGCCCCAGAATAATACAGGATTCCTTTGCAAGCTCCCTGATGACTTCTGCCTCATCGGAATAATTGTTTTCATGCAACTCGTTTTCAATATAAGCCTTATCATAAACCGGAATATCTAGCTTCTTGGAAAGCTGCTCCGCAATCATGCTGGCGCCGGTGCCATATCTGCGGCTCACGGTAATCACAAATCCCATGACAATCCTCCTCTGTGTATACAATTCTTTTTCGAGTAAAGTCATTTTATCATATATTGTTTTGGGTTACAAGAAAATACATTTTTCAAATTCGGACATTTCTTCCGCGTTTATTGTTTACATTTACTTCAATTCATTCGCCATCTGATACAGACTGTAATAAATCCCCTTCTTCTCCATCAGCTCCTCATGGTTGCCTTCCTCCGTGATGCCCTCCTCCGTCAGCACCATAATCCGGTCCGAATTGCGGATGGTGGAGAGTCTGTGGGCAACCGTCAGCGTAGTGCGTCCCTCTGATAACGCCGCAAGAGACTTGGCCACGGCGTACTCACTCTCGTTGTCCAGAGCGGAGGTGGCCTCGTCCAGAATCATAATAGGTGCATCCTTTAAAAACATTCTGGCGATGCTGATTCGCTGCTTCTGTCCCCCGGAGAGCTTTACGCCCCGCTCACCGATATAGGTGTCATACCCGTCCTTCAGGTCCATGATAAACTCGTGTGCACCGGCCTTCTTTGCCGCTGTCTCCACCTCTTCCCTGGTGGCACCTATCTTACCGTAGACAATATTTTCATAAACCGTGCCGGAGAAAAGATAGACCTCCTGCTGTACCACACCAATGTTCCTTCGCAGACTTTTCAGTGTCAGCTCCTTAATATTCTTTCCGTCAATATAAATATTTCCGGCGGTCACATCATAAAATCTGGGAATCAGATTACAAAGTGTGGTCTTACCACCGCCGGAGGGTCCCACCAGTGCCACCTTTTCCCCGGGCTTGATGCTCAGATTCAGATTCCGGAATACCTGATTATGGTCGTCCGGATACTCAAAACTCACATTTTCAAACACAATATTTCCCTTGGGATTGTCCAGGGCCACCGCTCCCGGCTCGTCAAGAATATCAATATCCGCATCCATAATCTGGAAAAATCTTTCGATTCCGGTCATTCCCCTCTGGAACTGCTCTGCAAACTCAATAATCCGGCGAATTGTTGCAATAAAGGTGGAGACATACATGACATAAGCCACCAGGTCAGCAGGCCTCACGGCGCCCTGAATGACAAAAAATCCGCCCGCTACAATCACTGCCAGGTACATCAATCCGTCAAACAACCTTGTGGAACAGGCAAAAAGACCCATGTAGTGATAACTATGCCTTTTGATATCGTAAAATTTCAGATTGTCCTTCTCAAACTTCTCGTTTTCCACATCTTCATTTGCAAAAGCCTTCACCACCTTCTGCCCCAGCAAACTGTCTTCAATTCTGGCATTCAACTCTCCCACCAGAACCCGCTGCTGCCGAAACATTGCACGGACCTTAAAGTTAATCTTTCCGCAGATGACAATCATGAAGGGAATAATGAGAAAAATAATCAATGTCAGGGGTACATGAATACTGCACAGAATAATAAAGGAAACCACGCCCTTTATGCCCGCAATGAAAAACTCTTCCGGACAGTGATGGGCAAACTCTGTGACATCAAAGAGGTCACTGGTAATCCGGCTCATAATCTGCCCTACTTTTGTATTGCTGTAATAGGTGTCCGATAACTGCTGAAGATGTGCATAGGCATCCCGGCGCATATCCGTCTCCATATCCACACCCATTACATGACCGTTAAAAGCCATGTAATAATAAGCCACCACATCTATCAGACGCAGTATCAGGTACAAGAGTCCCAGCCTTCCGATGACCCCCAGGGTCAGAAGTGCCGGATTTTCCATTGCCTGTCCCGTGATATACCTCACAATCAATGGTAGCACAATTTCACACACCGTAGTCAACGCTGCACAGAATAAATCCAGACACAAAACCTTCCTATGCCTTTTATAGTAAGGGAGAAATCTCCTAATCAACTCTTTTGACCTGTATTTTCTCTCATCCATTGTTTACGCTTTCCTATCTGCTTTCTCATATTCTTATTTCTTCACTACTGACTTATACTTCCACTTTCCACCAAAGTATCTTGCAACACAAACCAGCGCCGTAGTTCCCCAGGTAGCACCTGTGGTCACCCAGACTCCCCAGTAGCCCAGCACCGGAATATTTGTAAAAATAAATGCATAAATGAGACGGCAGGCCACCTCTGTAATACCGTTAATCATAGCAAAACCGGTATCTCCGCAACCGTTCAATATTGCTCTTGGTACGTAAATCATACCCAGACCGAAATAAAAGAGACTGGTGATTCTAAGGGCATGTCCGGCCATCTCAATTACCTCAGGTTCCTTCACAAAGATACTTACAATCTGCCTTCCGAAGCAATATGCGATGGGAATAAAAGCAATACTGAAAACCAGAACCATCAATGCAGACTGACGAAAACCCTTCTTGACCCGATCCGTTTTACCGGCACCGATATTCTGCCCGGAATAGGTGGTAAGGGCTGCTCCCAGAGAGCTGTAGGGCTGCTGTACAATCTGCTCAATCCTGCCGGTGATAGTGTAAGAAGCCATCACAGTATCTCCGAAAGAATTTACCACGCCCTGCAGCGCCATACAGGAAACAGCTATCATGGAGTTCTGCATGGCAACGGGCAGACCAAGGCGGAAGGAGCGCACAATGATTTCCTTCCTGGGCATCATTTCCTCTTTACCAAGCTTGAAATAAGGCACCTTATGGCAGGCATAAATCAGGGAACTGACTGCGGCTGCCATCTGGGCAATAATGGTGGCCAGCGCCACGCCGAATACCCCCCACTCCAGTGTCAGCACAAAAAACAGATCCAGTGCCACATTCACAAGACTGGATAAAATCAAAAAATACAAGGGTGTTTTGGAATCACCCAATGCCCTGAGAATAGCCGCCACACCGTTATATAGCGCAATTCCTATAATGCCCATACAACTGGTTCTCATATAAATAATAGAATCCTGAATGATGTTGTCCGGTGTGGAAAGCAGCCTGAGCAGGGCCGGACTGAACAAGACTCCGATTATCGTGACCACCAGGGCTGCTGCCATCAGAACATAGAAAGAATTGGCTATGGTAATACGCACATTCTTCTCATTTTTTGCCCCAAAATACTGCGCCACAAGGATACCGATACCTATGGCAAGGCCTGAGCTTAGGGAAAAAAACAGGAAGCTCATGGAACCGCAGGTACCCACCGCCGCCAGGGCATTTTTCCCCACATAATTTCCCACCACAATAGAATCCACCATGTTATAAAGCTGCTGGAACAGGTTGCCTATCAAAAGAGGCAGGGAAAATTTTATAATATGTCGGATGGGACTTCCGACTGTCATATCTGTAATATTCTTTGAATTCATGACCATACTCCTTTGCCTGCGGTTGCAGGCATTTATCTATGCTAAAACGGGCTCTTTTTATCAACGAAAAAGCTCTGCCAGCAGATATCGGCAGAGCCTCTCCACTAAACTCTCAGCCTATCCAGTGGTTCAGTGATTTCAGCAGTTGATCAAAATCCAGGGGTTTTGCAATATGCTCGTTCATTCCGGCATCTATTGCAGCCTGTACGTCCTCCACGAAAGCGTTTGCCGTCATGGCAACGATAGGAACCTGCTTTGTATATTGCCTTGGCAGTGTGCGTATGGCTCTGGTTGCCTCGTAACCATTCATAAACGGCATCTGAATATCCATAAATATAATATCATAATACCCGTCCTTAACATCGGCCATTATATCCAGAGCCTGCTTTCCGTCTTCGGCATATTCTATTTCCATTCCTGTCATACCCAGTATTTCTCCGGCAATCTCTTTGTTCAGCTCGTTATCTTCAACAACCAGTGCGCGATGACCAGCAAAATTCTTTCTGTTCAACTCCTTCAATGACACAATATTGTCATCCTGTGTTTCCTGACCTGTCAGTGTCTTAAACAGATGAGCCACTCTGGATTTGAACAGCGGCTTGGAGATAAATGCACGGACCCCTGCTGCTCTTGCTTCATATTCAATATCGGACCAGTCGAATGCCGAAATAATGACAATGGGAAGCTTCTCTCCAACCTTCCTCTGCATCTTGCGTGTTGTGGCAATACCATCCATATCCGGTATTTTCCAATCCATAATGATTGCAAAGAAATCTCTGTTTTCATTTCTGCGCTCCGCAACAAGCTCCACTGCTTCCTGTCCGGTAAGCACCCATTCGCCCTTCATTCCAAGCTCTTCCAATATATTGCAGGTGCTTTCGCAGGCTACCTTATCATCATTGACCACCAACACCGACAGACCGGCAAACTCCTTCCATTGGTTGCTCTCATCGACATTCCGCAGCTCCAACAGAATTGTGACAGTTACCCTTGTGCCTTGATTCAATTCACTCTCTACCTTGATATCGCCGTTCATCATACGCACGATATTTTTTGTGATGGGCATACCCAGACCCGTTCCCTGTATCTTCAGCATACGGCTGTCATTTGCCCTGGTAAAGGGCTCGAAAATTGTTGGCAGGAAGTCTTTGCTCATTCCGATACCATTATCTTCAAATACAAATTCATAACAGCCAATCTTAGGGTTGTTGGTGGGCTTTTCACTGATTGTAAACTTAATCTCTCCGTTTTCCGGGGTGTATTTTACGGCATTCCCCATAAGATTCATAAAAACCTGTTGTATGCGCTGACTGTCACCAATCACATTCTCATGTTCCACATTCTGAATTGCAACGGTCAGATGATGATGCTTCTCCTCAATCAACGGCTTTGACATGGTCAGTAAATTGTCCACAAGCTCCGAGATGTTGAAATCCTCCGCATTTAAATTCAGCTTGTCGGATTCCAGCTTATTCATGTCCAGAACCTCATTAATCAATCCCAAAAGATGCTTTCCGGAAACCGTAATCTTTGACAGACAATCGGCAACCTTTTCTTTGTCATCCAAATTTGTTCCGGCAATAGCTGTCATACCGATGATGGCATTCATGGGAGTTCTGATGTCATGACTCATACTGGCAAGAAAATTCGTTTTTGCTATATTCGCACGGTTTGCCGCCTCATAAGCATCCTGAAGGGCCTTCTTGGCATTGATTTCCAACTGCTTCTCCGCATCAATTCCTCTGACAGCAAGGATAACACTCAGTACATTTCCCTCTTCATCACGCTTCAACGGGATCAGGTTGGCAACGCACCATCCATGGCTTTTCCCTATGTATTCGCAGGAAAGTATATCGCGGTCCTTCAACCGTTCCGCCATGTCGCCTATACGCAAAAATTCCGTCATAGCCTTTCGGCACTCTTCATCGACAAAGAGATTCATCAGGATTTCCACCGTTTCGGCAAATTTTCCGCCGGAGCTCTTCAATATATCGTGGGCCCATTCGGGTATTGAGATTTCCAGCATTTCGCCACTTTGCAGATTTATGGTCCAGGAGCCAAAATAAATGCTGCTGAAGGCCTTTGTGATTTCCATCTGTTTCTCAAGTGTACGATTTGCCTGAATCAGCTCATTACGCTTGCGGGTGTCCTCGCGAATACTCTCCGTGATATCTGCAGAAAAGATGACAGCCTGAATATGTCCGTTGGTTTCATCCCTGCAAAGAAGTGTATATTTTCTAAGATATTTGTCATCCGGCGGAGAATAGTACTCTGAACTAAAATGCGTCATCCCCTGCTCATAACGGCGAATCAGCTCCTGAGAATTCAGATGATTATATTCACCCGGTGTCAAAAACTCCGGCTTCACCTTCTCCTTCCACTTTTCCAGCAATTCGTCATAACTGATAGGAAAGGTCACTCCCAGATAAGAGGACATGGTTACACCGTTTCTGTTATATACAAAATCCGAATACAAAATGCCATCCGTTACATCCAGCTCAAAGAAATATTCACTGTTTAAGGATACGGCATCTCTATACTGCCTTCTCTCTCTTTGCAGCAGCTTTGCCGTCCTCTCCGGTTCCGTGATATCCTGCATAATACTTAAAATAAAAAGTCTCTCATCCTCAGTTGCAAGCAGCTTTGTCTCACAGCTGATGGTCAGAACCCTTCCGTTGTTCAGACGGGAATGAAATTTATAGCTGTATGTGTCTCCGGGTTCCTTCAGATTAAAGGATACCGCATGAACAATACTATGATCCCTGCGCTCAATATGATTCATCATATTGTTGTAAAAGCTGATTTTACCATCAATATCATAATCAAACATACGCCGGATTTCTTCGTTAATAATCATGACCCTATGCTCGGGGATGGTATAGGCAAACACGCCAAAGCTTAAAAAATCCATCATGTCCGGTTCTGAACTCTGAAGAATTTTCTCCTGCTCGTATTTCTTTGCCTCTTTTCGCTTTTCTACAACCCCCGCGCAGATTTCCGGTTTATGGCTTTCATCCCACTCCACAGTGGTAATTGTAACATTGTACCAGATTTTCCTGTTCTTATCCCGAAACTCTGCGGAGGCAGCCGGTGCACCCATATCAATGTCAGAATACATTCTGTCAAATCCGGGCAAATCCTGCTCATATACTAATTTATCCCTCAGACTGTCCGGCATATTATGACAGACCGCATCACAGTGAAACTCCCTGCTTGTCCTCTCTGTCAGAACAATCATTTTCAATTTCGGAAAATAACGAAACATAAAAATATTGGTATTACTCAAGGCTTCCATTGCCTGTGTCGCCTCAAAAGCCGGAACGACCAATTCATCTGCATGTATCCTATTGTCTTTTTTCTCATTCATGTTCGTTCCTCCCTGAAGGAAAACCGGATAATAGAGTTTCTCAATAGAACCTTTAACTACTGTCAATATACTACCATTTACCGCTTTTTGCAAGGCATGGGTACCGGATGCTCCATTGGTCCTTCCTCTACTTCAACAATTCCAGCAGCTCCTCCCTGCTAAAGCTTCCGCTGTCAAATTCACCGGCATCCAGCAGTTGATCTGCCAGCTCCCTCTTTTTCTCCTGAAGGTGCAGAATCTTCTCCTCGATGGTATCCTTGGCAATCAGCTTATACACATTGACCACATTTTCCTGACCAATACGATGTGTTCTGTCCGTAGCCTGATTCTGCACCGCCAGATTCCACCAAGGGTCGTAGTGAATCACAATATCCGCTGCTGTCAGATTTAGGCCTGTACCTCCGGCTTTCAGGGAAATGCAGAACACACGGGTATCGTCAGACTGAAATGCCTGCACCAGGTTTTTGCGGGTCTCCTTGCCGGTAGCACCGGTCAGCAGATAATAGGATATTTTCTCCCTGTCAAAAAGCTGACATATCCTTTCCAACATGGTGGTAAATTGAGAAAACAGCAGAATCTTATGTCCGCCGTTCACCGCATCACGCACAATGTCCAGGCAGAGTCTGGTCTTGGCCGACTCTCCCATATAGCCCTCGTAAAGAAGAGCAGGATCACAGCAAAGCTGTCGAAGCTTTGTCAGCTCTGCCAGAATCTGAATCTTGTTTTTCTTAAATTCCGCATCCGAGTGCTTGTCCAGGGTGAGCATCAGTCTCTTCACATGGGCGTCATACAGCTCCTGCTGCTCCCCCTCCAGTTTGGCATAGATGCTCTCCTCCAGCTTATCCGGCAAATCCGTGAGCACATCCTTCTTCAGGCGTCGGAGGACAAAGGGCCGAATCATCTTCTGAAGACGTTTTCTCGCGCTCTCATCCCGACTCTGGACAATGGGAACCTCGTAGTCATTACGGAATTTGTTATAGGAATACAGGTAACCGGGCATCAGAAAATCAAAAATGCTCCACAGCTCACTAAGTCTGTTCTCAATGGGTGTTCCTGTGAGTGCCAGTCGGAAACCTGCCTGAACCTCCTTCACCGCTCTTGCTGTCTGGGTATTATAATTCTTGATATATTGTGCCTCATCAATAATCTGCGCCACAAAATGAAGAGATACAAAATGTTCCATATCTCTCTTCAACAGATCATAGGAGGTTATCAAAACCTCACCGGGCTTACATCCTTCCAGTAACTCCTGTCGTTCCGCAGTATTTCCCACCACCATTTTAACCGGAAGCATCGGCGCAAAGCGCTCTATCTCATTCTTCCAGTTATAGACCAGCGAGGCCGGACAAACGATAAGTGCCAGAGGACATTCCTTTTTGACAGGATCGGTAAACTCCGACAGCAGATAGGCAATTACCTGAAGTGTCTTTCCAAGACCCATATCATCTGCCAGGATTCCTCCGAAGCCGTTATGCCTCAGAGCCCTGATCCACAGATAACCCTTCTTCTGATATTCCCTGAGCACCTTTTCCATAGACCGGGGCAATTCAAAATCATTGTCCTCCACCGTCTTCATGTTGCGGATCAATGCTTTGAATTCACGATTTCGCTCCATACCCAGGGCATTCCATTCTTTCGCCTCCGCATCCAGGTACAGCGCCCGGTATTTTGGCAGCAATATACTTTCGCCCTTTAACTGCACATCACTGAGTCCCAGTCCCTCCTTTAATTCCAGCAGGGCACCGATGGCCTCCCCTTCCATATTGATGAAATCACCGTTTTTCAGACGATAATATTTCTTCTTCCGGTCATATTTGCAGAGAATCTCCTGCAGCTGCTCCGGGGAGAGATCCTGTGCTGTCATTTTCAACTCCAGTAAATCTCCCGACAAGGATACTCCTACATTGGTCCTCGGCGCAGGAGATACCTTTACGGCCTTCAATGCCTCGGACACAAACACCTCTCCCAGCATTTGAAACTCCGCAATCCCACGGGTCAGGAGTTCATAAATCATGTCCTCATCCCCGGAGAGCACCATCCTGCCCTCCGCTTCATCATAAGCGTTAAAAAAGCGATGTATCTGCTGCCCGGTCTGAAGCTCCTTTACTGCATCCCGGTCTGAACTGATTCCCCTATTATCAAATACATTATACTTCTGCTCTTCTCCGTAAACAGCATACAATTGACAGGTAATATAATCCTTTTGGGGTGCATCCAGATAAATTTCGAAGGATACATCCTTCACTCCATATGCCTCTTTTTCAAAGGAAATATAATTCGGTATAAAAAACTGTTCCAGGGAAGGCAGCACTTCCCTGCAGAACACAGGTACATCTCTGGCAGCGATAAAGAGAAATCTGCCCGATTCCAGCCCTTCAAAACAGCTCAAAAAATCCTGAACCGGGTCCGTAGCAGACCGGCTGACTCTGTAAATCTTTCCCTCTTTAAAATAAAAAGTATCCTTTCTGCCCCGGTATGATTTCGGAAGGTTGACGGAAATATCCAATCCATCCTCTTTTCCATTGATTGTAAGAACCCTTACAAGCTTTTCCTCCGTCTCCTGCCACAATATTCTCTCATAACCGTCAATTCTCCCATAAAAAGGATTTCCCGACATAAGATTGATAAATTCCTCAAATTCCGAAGAGGATAGCTCCATCTCCCTTATTTTGGGAAGATAATTAACATAACTGCTGAAATATCCGTAATATCCGCTATTAGTATATTTTGAATTGTTACTCTTCGCCCATTCGCACACAAAATCTACAAGTCCCCTGCTTTCCTGCACGAAGGCTTCTTTTCCGTGAACAAAGGTAAGATTTTTACCGTAGGAATATTCTTCATTCCGCTCTATCGCTCCGGCAAGCGCCAGAACATCCTTCACAATATACTTACGGCCTTCTTCTGTTCCTATGGTAAATTTTAACCGGATATCCTGCTTTTCCGTCGTAATTTCCGGGATTAACTGAATTTTTCCATAGTATGCTTCCTCCGTTACGGGAAGTGTCCTTTGCAGCATCCTTTTCTGAAGAAGACTGCTGAGCGAATGAGAGGTTTGTGTAAATCTCGCCTTCCCCGGTCCGTTGAGCTTTTTTCGTGAATTACCGGAATAAGAAGACCGGGTATATGCTTCCCCATCATCCATGGGAGCCCATATTTCCGATGGCTCCTCCTCAATCAGGCGACAATCTGCCGTGAGAATCGTTCCCCCGTCTCTCTCCCGAAGCAGACTGATTAACGGTTTATCTTCCCTTTCGTCAATATATTTCAGTGCCACCGCCACACAATGCTTACACATACCCTCGTAATTGCGATAGGCAGCGCACTCGCAATAATAATTCTCGATATAATCCAGCTCCCAGTTGTACCTCAGCCTGACCTCATAGTTCAAACGCCCACTGCCCTTCACCCTGGCAAATACATCATCTGACAGTCCTTTATTTTCCGCCTGGAAATCCAGGATGGCTCCATCCTGATACAGATCCTCTCCCCGACGAAATATCGTTGTTCCTGCATCCCGCCTGATCGTACTTCTGGTAAGCATATGATACCTTTCCTTTCCGTATGCTCTCTTTATATGAAACAGAAAAACGGCATGAGATTCTGTCACGCCGCTCCTCTATTAAATAATTTTAACTATTTATTCATATTATAACGTGTAGGAAGCCGGATGTCGATATTTTTTTTTGACCATCCATGAAACCTACATTTTTTGACCATCCATGAAACCAAAACAGGACGTAAAAGGTACTTCACTCAATAATTCAATAATTTACCTGAACATATATTATCTCATCATGAACCGAAATCTGTAACA